>NZ_BAAAJK010000004.1:333605-469286 GCF_039526905.1 Pseudonocardia kongjuensis
GCGCCCGCGGGCCCGTTCGACGACCGCTCCGTAGAGTGTGGGCGTGAGTCGATGCCGGGGCGTCGAGGGCGGTTCCCCGCCTGCGGGAGGTCCCCGGCGGCGAGGAGGCAGCACGTGACGACGAACCGGGGGCTCACCGCGATCCGGCGCCCGGCCGACCTGCGCGGGCTCGGTGCGGACGAGCTCGCCTCGCTGGCGGCCGAGATCCGCGGGTTCCTGATCAAGGCGGTCTCACGGACCGGCGGTCACCTGGGCCCGAACCTGGGTGTGGTCGAGCTGACGATCGCCCTGCACCGGGTCTTCGACTCGCCACGCGACACGGTGATCTGGGACACCGGGCACCAGGCGTACGTGCACAAGCTGCTGACCGGCCGGCACGACGGCTGGGACCGGCTGAAGAAGACCGGCGGACTGTCCGGGTACCCGAGCCGCGCCGAGTCCGAGCACGACCACGTGGAGTCCAGCCACGCGTCGTCGTCGCTGTCCTGGGCCGACGGCATAGCCAGGGCGAACGAGCTCGCCGGGCGCGACCGGCACGTGGTCGCCGTCATCGGGGACGGCGCGCTCACCGGCGGGATGGCCTGGGAGGCGCTCAACAACATCGCGGCCGGCGACGACCGCAACGTCGTGATCGTCGTCAACGACAACGGCCGGTCCTACTCGCCGACGATCGGCGGGCTGGCCGACCGGCTCGCCTCGCTGCGGCTGCAGCCCGGCTACGAGCGGATGCTCGAGGCCGGGAAGCGGACGGTGCGCGGCACCCCCGTCGTCGGACCGGCGCTCTACGCCGGCCTGCACGCGATCAAGGCGGGCGTCAAGGACGCGGTCAGCCCGCAGGAGCTGTTCGGTGATCTCGGGCTGAAGTACTTCGGCCCGGTCGACGGGCACGACATCGCGCAGGTCGAGTCGGCCATGCGCCGGGCGAAGCGGTTCGGCGGGCCGGTCATCGTGCACGCGGTGACCCGCAAGGGCAACGGCTACCCCCCGGCCGAGAACGACGACGCCGAGCAGATGCACAGCCCGGCCGCCTTCGATCCGGCGACCGGCGAACCCACCGGCACGCCGTGCACCGGCTGGACCGACATCTTCGCCGAGGAGGTCGTCGAGCTGGGCGGCCGCCGCAGCGACGTCGTCGCGATCACCGCCGCGATGCTCGGCCCGACCGGGCTGGCCCCGTTCGCCGCGGCCTACCCGGACCGGCTGATCGACGTCGGCATCGCCGAGCAGCACGCGCTGACCACCGCCGCCGGCCTGTCCCGGGCCGGGATGCACCCGGTCGTCGCGCTGTACTCGACGTTCCTCAACCGCGGGTTCGACCAGCTGCTGATGGACGTCGGCCTGCACGCCGAGCGGCTCACCCTGGTGCTCGACCGGTCCGGCGTCACCGGCAGCGACGGACCGTCGCACAACGGCATGTGGGACCTGTCGCTGCTCGGGATCGTGCCCGGCATGCGGGTCGCCGCCCCGCGCGACGAGGACACCCTGCGCGAGGAGTTCCGGGAGGCGGTCGCCGTCACCGACGGGCCGACCGCGCTGCGCTACCCGAAGGGCGCCGTCGTGTCGTCGGTGCCCGCCGTCCGCCGGCTCGACGGCCCGGCCGGCGTCGACGTGCTGCACGAGCCGTCCGACCGGCGCGCCCAGGTGCTCATGGTCTGCGTCGGTGCGTTCGGCGCGCTGGGCGTGGCGGCCGCCGAGCGGCTCGCCGACCAGGGCGTCGACGTGACCGTGGTGGACCCGCGCTGGGTGCTCCCGGTCCCGCGCGAGGTCCTCACCCTCGCCGCGGACCATCAGCTCGTCGTCACGGTGTCCGACTGCGGGACGCACGGCGGCTTCGGCTCGGCGCTGTCCGACGCGCTGCGCGCCGCCGACATCGACGTCCGGCAGCGCGACCTGGCGCTGCCCCAGGAGTACCTGGAGCACGGCAGCCGGGACGACGTGCTGGCCCGGACCGGCCTGACCGTCCAGGACGTCGCGCGGCGGGTCACCGAGTGGGCCGCCGCCTCCGCCCCGGCGGTGCCGGAGCTGGGCGCGCCCGGCCGGGCGGTCCGGGGGGCCTGAGATGCGTGTGATCGTGGTCGAGGACGAGCCCGCCATGGCCGACGCCGTCGCCCGCGGGCTGCGCCGGGACGGGATCGCGGTCGACGTCGCCTACGACGGCGACGAGGGCTCGGAGAAGCTGTCGGTGACCCGGTACGACGTCGCCGTGCTCGACCGGGACCTGCCCGGCCGCAGCGGCGACGAGCTGTGCGACGAGCTGGTCGCCGCCGGGGGCACCACCCGGGTGCTGATGCTCACCGCATCCGGCACCCTGGCGGACAAGGTCGCGGGTCTGTCCCGCGGCGCCGACGACTACCTGGCCAAGCCGTTCGACTTCCCCGAGCTGGTCGCGCGGGTCCGCGCACTGGGCCGCCGGGCCACCCCGGCGCTGCCGCCGACCCTCGCCGCGGGCGATCTCGTGCTGGACCCGGCCCGGCGGACCGTCGTCCGGTCCGGGCGCCCGGTCGAGCTGACCCGCAAGGAGTTCGGGGTGCTGGAGGTGCTGCTCGCCGCGGGCGGCGCCGTGGTGTCGTCGGAGGAGCTGCTGGAACGGGTCTGGGACGAGAACGCCGACCCGTTCACCACCACCGTGCGGGTCACCGTGATGACGCTGCGCAAGAAGATCGGCGAGCCGGCCCTGATCGAGACGGTGGTCGGCGCCGGGTACCGGGTGCCGGACGCCGCGTACACCGGCATCCCGCCCGGGTCGGCCGCGGGCTGAGCCGGTGCACCGCCTGCGGCCGCGGCTGACCGCGCTGGCCACCGTGCTGGTGGCGGTGGTCGCAGCCCTGCTGCTGTGGCTGGGCTGGATGCTGGTCGGGGCGGCCGTCGCGGGGACCCCGGCGCTGCCGGGGACGGTCGTCGTCGACGGCGTGCCGGTGCCCGCCGAGACGGCCCGGGACGCGATCGCCGCGTCCGCCAGGGACGAGGTGCTGCGGGCCGGGCTGATCGCGTTCCCGCTGGTCGTGCTGGCCGGGGCGGTGACGGCGTGGGTGCTCGTCGGCCGGCTGCTCGATCCGCTGCGCCGGGTCGTCGACACCGCGTCGCGATTGTCGGCGAACTCGCTGGACGAGCGGGTGGCGCTCGGTCCGGCGCGCGGCGAGGTGGCGGAGCTGGCGATGGCGTTCGACGCGATGCTGGACCGGCTGCAGGCGGCCTTCGACGCGCAGCGCCGGTTCGTCGCGAACGCCGGGCACGAGCTGCGCACGCCGCTCGCGGTGCTGCGCACCGAGGTCGACGTGACCCTGCAGGACCCGGACGCCGACGCGGCCGAGCTGCGCCGGATGGCCGAGGTCGTGCGGGACGCCGGCCGCCGCTGCGACGAGCTCGTGACCGGGCTGCTGCTGCTGGCCCGCACCGAGGCGACCGGCCCGCTGACCGGCGCCGACCGGGCCCCGGTCGATCTGGCCGGGGTGCTGACCGCGGAGCTGTCGATGATCGCCCCGGACGTGACCGCGAGGGCGCTGACCGTGCGCACCGATCCGCGGCCCGCCGTCGTCGCGGGGAACGAGGCGCTGCTGCGGCGGCTGGTGGCGAACCTGCTGGAGAACGCGGTCCGGCACAACCGGGACGGCGGCTGGATCGACGCCGGTTGCGAGACCGGGGGGCCGGTGCTGCTGCGGGTCGTGTCCTCCGGCCCGGAGCTGGCGCCGGACCAGGTGTCGGAGCTGTTCGAGCCGTTCCGCCGGGGGCCGGTCGCGCGGACCGCGCACACCCGGGGATCGGGCCTGGGGCTGTCGATCGTCCGGGCGGTGGCGGAGGCGCACGACGGCACGGTGACCGCCGAGGCGGTCCCGGGCGGTGGGCTGGAGGTCCGGGTGACGCTGCCGGGCGTCGACGACCGGGACACCGCCGCGGCCGTCGACGACGACGGGCCGACGGGTACCGGTCGCCGGGCCCCGGACCGGCGGCTGCCGGCCTTCCGCGACCGCTGAACCTGGCCATGATCCCGGATCCGGCACCGGACCGTTCGCCGAGCGACCGTCCCGGTTCCGGATCCGTGATCACCGGGCAGCGAGGACGACCCGGCGGAGGGGTCGAGCCCGGGCTCAGCGGGGGGCGAGGACCGGTTCGAGCAGCGGGGCCAGCAGATCGACCTGCCACGGGCGGGCCCCGCCCGCGGCCAGCGCGCCGCGGACGTCGCCGTCGACGGGCGGAGTCCAGCACAGCCGGCGCAGCAGATCGGGTTGCAGCAGGTTCTCCACCGGCACGCCGTGCTCCTCGGAGACGGCGGCCAGCGCGGCGCGCGCGGCGGTGAGCCGGGCGGCGGCATCCGGATCGCGGTCGGCCCACCGGGACACCGGCGGCGGCCCGTCCGAGGGCGCCGATCCGCGGGGCAGCTCCGACTCGGGGAGCTCGGCGGCGCGGCGCAGCGCGTCGAACCAGTAGCGGGCCAGCCGGCGCTGCGAGCGGCCGCGGAACACCGGCAGCTCGGCGAGCGCCTGCGGCGACTCCGGGTTCCGGACGGCCGCGTCGACGATCGCGGCGTCCGGCAGCACCCGGCCGGGGGCGATGTCCCGCTCGGCGGCCAGGGAGTCCCTGGCGTGCCACAGCTCGCGGGCCGCGGCCAGCGGGCGCGGCCGGCGCACCTTGTGGATCCCGGAGGTCCGCCGCCAGGGCTCGGCGCGCGGACCCGGCGGCGGCGCGGTGCGCACCGCCTCGAACTCCTGCCGCGCCCACTCGGTCTTGCCCTGCTCCTCGAGGAGCCCGGCGAGCACGTCGCGCAGCTCGATCAGCACCTCGACGTCGAGCGCGGCGTAGACCAGCCAGTCCTCCGGGAGCGGACGGCGCGACCAGTCGGCCGCGCCGTGCCCCTTCTCCAGGGACAGCCCGAGCAGGTTCTCGACCATCGGGCCGAGACCCACCCGGGGGAGCCCGGCCAGCCGTCCGGCCAGCTCGGTGTCGAACAGGGACGCGGGGAGCAGGTCGATCTCGGCGAGACAGGGGAGGTCCTGGGACGCCGCGTGCAGCACCCATTCCGGACCGTCGAGCGCGGCGGCGAGGGGAGCGAGTGCGCCGCGCAGCGGGATGGGATCGACGAGTGCGGTCCCGGCGCCCGCCCGCCGCAGCTGCACCAGGTAGGCGCGCTGCGAGTAGCGGAAACCGGACGCGCGCTCGGCGTCCACCGCGATCGGGCCGGTGCCCCCGGCGAACCGGTCGGCCACCTCGGCGAGAGCGTCCGGGGACGCCGTCACCTCGGGCAGGCCGTCGGCCGGCCGGAGCAGGGGAACCGGATCGGGTGAACCATCCGGGGACGGACGACCGGGCGACCGGACATCCGCACCGCCTGTCGTCCGCATCCCCTGGTTCAGCGAATGACCCCCGCACGCATCGCCAGCGCCACCATCTGAGCGCGGTCACCGGTGCCGAGCTTGCGCCCGATCCGGGACAGGTGGCTCTTCACGGTGAGCGCGGAGAGGTTGAGCGCCTCGCCGATCTCCTTGTTGGACTGCCCGTCCGCGACGAGCTGGAGCACCTCCACCTCGCGGGCCGACAGCTCCCGCGGGGTGTTGTCGGTGCCCGGCACCCGGGAACCGGTCGCCAGCAGCGGGGCGACCGTCGGGTCGGCGTAGACGCCGCCGTCGAGCACCCGCTTCACGCCGTCGGTCACGACCGACGGCGATGCGGACTTCAGCAGGTACGCCTGCGCGCCGGCCTGGAACGCCGAGCGGACCGCGTACGGGTCGTCCGAGGACGCCAGCACCACGAGCCGGTTCCAGCCGAGCGACCGCAGCTCGCTCACCAGGTCCAGACCGCTGCCGTCCGGCAGGGTCAGGTCCAGGATCGCGAGATCGCACGGCCCTGCCGCGTGGGCGCGGGCCCGTGCCTCGGTGACCGAGGCGGCCTCGTGCACGGTGCCGGCCCCCATCGAGCGGAGCCTGCCGGCGATCGCCTCCCGCAGCAGCGGGTGGTCGTCCACGACGAGAACCGTGAACAGCTCCTCCCGTGGCTGCGGGACGATCCCCGGCGAGAGCACAGCTCCACCGATCGGAGCGCCACCTGCGGTGGTGCTGCCGGAGCTCTGCGCCGGCACTTGCTGGCCAAGTACAGCCACGTCGTCAACCTTCCTGGAGTCGGTCGTCAGCCCCCGACCAACACCGGAACCCGAGGGACGGAGAGTGGCGCTCGGCCGCCCGGGTGGGTGCCATGCGGGAGATGGTATCCCTCCATGCGGCCTAACGTCGCGTGTGCATTCGAACTTCTGCCCCGGAAAGTTACATGGATGTGGGTGCGCTCCCACTCCGACGGGTGACATTTCTCGTCAACACGCCGCTGACCTGCATCTATCAGCCGGGTGACCGACTCAACGGTACGGCGCCCACCGGCGGCAGTCCGGCCGCGGTGGCCACCAGGGAACCGAACGCGACGGCGTGTCGGGACAGGTCGGCGTCGCTCTCCGTAGGCGTCCAGGAGGCCCGCAGCTCGACGTCGTCCTCCCGCGGGGGGTCGTCGCCGGCCCCCTGGAGCCCCCCGAAACGGACCGACGAGGTCTGCGTGACGGTGCCGCCGAGTGCGGTGAACTCCGCGCCGGAGTGCTCGAGCGCGTCGGTCAGCCAGGACCAGCCGATGCTCGGCAGCATGTCGTCGCCGAGCTGCCCGATCTCCAGCCGGGCCTGGACGAAGCAGACCAGCCGGAAGGTGCCCTGCCAGCGGTCCTGGCCGTCCGGGTCGTGCAGCAGGATCAGCCGGCCGGAGGTGTCCGGCTCGTCGAGGTCGTCGGTGCCGTCGCCGCGGTGGCCGATGTCGGCCTCGACGCTCGTCGCCCAGCTGAACGGGGCCAGCCGGGGCGGCGCCTCGAGCGCGCGCACCACGAGCTCCGGGCGCGGCGCCACCGAGGCGAGTGAGGTGACCGCGTGGTGGAACAGCGGTGGTGGGGAGATCGCGTCCGGCACGGCGGGAGACTCTAGGGCGAACCGCCCGTCGTCGCAGGCAGGCGCGCCGGGGTGGGCGGCAGGTCGGTGCCGGGGACGTGGGAGGATGGCGGGGTCATGACAGCAGGTACCGCAGGCACCGTTCCCGCCCCCTCGACCGCCGCCGCCCGGCGGGACCTGGCCGGGTCCCCGTTCCTGGACGCCGTGCGCGGCCGCAGGCCGTCCCGGCTGCCCGTCTGGTTCATGCGCCAGGCCGGGCGCTCGCTGCCCGAGTACCGGGCGCTGCGGGCCGGCAACGGGATGCTCGAGGCCTGCCTGACCCCGGATCTGACCTGCGAGATCACCCTGCAGCCGGTGCGCAGGCACGGCGTCGACGCGGCGATCCTGTTCTCCGACATCGTGGTGCCGCTCTACCTGGCCGGGATCGGGGTCGACATCGTCCCGGGTACCGGCCCGGTGGTCGACTCCCCGGTGCGCACCGCCGCCGACGTCGAGGCCCTGCCGGAGCTGGCCCCCGAGCAGGTGGCCCGGGTGGCCGAGGCCATCGCGCTGCTGCTCCCCGAGCTGGGGGAGACGCCGCTGATCGGTTTCGCCGGCGCCCCGTTCACCCTCGCGTCCTATCTCATCGAGGGCGGTCCCAGCCGCAACCACGAGCGGACCAAGGCGCTGATGCGCTCGCAGCCGCAGGTGTGGCACGCGCTGATGGCCAAGCTGTCCCGGTCGACCGGCACCTTCCTGCAGCAGCAGGCCGCGGCCGGGGTCGACGCCCTGCAGCTGTTCGACTCGTGGGCGGGCGCGCTGTCCGAGCGGGACTACCGCGAGTTCGTCCTGCCGCACTCGGCGGCGGTGCTCGGCGCGCTCGCCGGGACCGGCCTGCCGCGGATCCACTTCGGGGTCGGCACCGCCGAGCTGTACGGCGCGATGACCGAGGCCGGCGCGGACGTGATCGGGGTCGACTGGCGCACCCCGCTGGACGTCGCCGCCCGCCGGGCCGGTGGCGCCGTGCCGGTGCAGGGCAATCTCGACCCGGCGGTGCTGTTCGCGGGGCAGGATGCGATCGACGCCGACGTCGCCCGGATCGCCGCGGAGGGTGCCCGCTGCCCGGGCCACGTGTTCAACCTCGGGCACGGCGTCCTCCCGCAGACCGATCCGGACGTCATCACCCGCACGATCGAGACCGTCCACGCCCAGCCGACCGGGTGAGCCGGTGACCCGGGTCGCCGTCGTCGGCGGCGGGATCTCCGGGCTGGCCGCGGCGCACCGGCTGCGGACGCTGCTCGGCCCGGACGCCGCGATCACCGTGCTCGAACAGCGGGACCGGCTCGGCGGGGTGCTGCGCACGGTCGACCTGGCCGGTGCACCGTTCGACGTCGGCGCCGAGGCGTTCCTGGTGCGCCGCCCGGAGATGCTCGACCTGCTCGGCGAGCTCGGCCTGTCCGGCTCGCTCACCCACCCCACACCGGCGACGGCCACGATCCGGGCCGGCGGGCGGACCGTGCGGCTGCCGCGCGGGACCCTGATGGGCGTCCCCGGCCGCGCCGCCGAGCTCTCCGGGGTGCTGTCGGCGGCCGGACTGGCCGCGGTGGCCGCCGAACCGTCGATGCCGCTGCACTGGGCGCCCGGGGACGACGTCGCGCTCGGCGGGCTGCTGCGGGAGCGGTTCGGGCCCGAGGTGGTCGAGCGGATCGCCGATCCGCTGCTCGGCGGGGTGTACGCGGGGCGGGTGGACACGCTCGGGCTGCGGGCGACCGTCCCGGCGCTGGCCGCGGCGCTGGACGCGGGCGCGTCGTCGGTGACCGACGCCGCCACCGCCGGCATGACCTCCGGCGGGCAGCAGCCGGGCGGGACGCTCGCCACCGGACCCGGCCCGGCGCCGGCCGGACCGGTCTTCGGTGCGGTGCGCGGCGGCTACCGGGAGGTGGTCGCCGCGCTGGTCGCGGCGTCCGCGGCGACCGTCCGCACGGCGACCACGGTGCGCGCCCTGGAACGCCGCCCCGCGGGCTGGCGGCTGGTGCTCGGCCCGGTCCCGGCGCCCGAGGTGCTGGACGTCGACGCGGTCGTCCTCGCCGTCCCGGCGCCCGCCCTGCGCAGGCTCCTCGAGCCGGTCCTGCCGGCCGCGGCCGCCGCGGCCGCCCGGATCGGCCTGGCGTCGTCGGCCGTGGTCGCGCTCGCCTACCGGCGGTCCGACCTGCACCCGCCCGCGACCAGCGGCTGCCTGGTCGCCGCCGACGAGCCGCTGTCGATCAAGGGGGTGACCCACGCGTCGACGAAGTGGGCGCATCTCGGCGACGACGGCCTGGTCCGGCTGCGGGCCTCGCTCGGCCGGTTCGGCGAGGAGGCCACCCTGCAGGTCGACGACGCCGAGCTGGTCGCCCGGGTCCGCGCCGACCTGCGCGAGCTCGACGGGATCGACGCCGACCCGGTGGCGGTGCACGTGCAGCGCTGGGGCGGCGGGCTGCCGCAGTACGGCGTCGGGCACGGCGGCACGGTCGCCGCGCTGGAGTCGGCGGTCGCCGCCGAGCCCGGGCTGGCCGTCGCCGGGGCGATGCTGCACGGGGTCGGCGTGCCCGCCTGCGTCGGCACCGCGCGGGCCGCCGCCGGGCGGATCGCCGACCGGGTGGTGAGGGCGCCCTGACCTCCCGGCGTAGCATGCGCTGCATGGCCCGCGTCGACGTCAAAGCGATCAACGACACCATCCGGTACACCATGTGGTCGGTGTTCCGGGTCGAGCCCGGCCGGCTCGGCGACGAGCGGTCCGAGGCGGCGCGGCAGGCGACCGAGTACCTCGACTCGCTGGCGAACAAGGACGTCGCGGTGCGCGGCGTGTACGACCTCGCGGGTGTCCGGCACGACGCCGACTACATGATCTGGTGGCACGCCGCCGAGATCGAGTCGCTGCAGGCCGCCTACGCCGACCTGCGCCGCACCACCGCGCTCGGCCGCGCCTCGGTCCCGGTCTGGAGCCAGACCGCGCTGCACCGCCCGGCGGAGTTCAACAAGAGCCACGTCCCGGCGTTCATGGCCGGCGAGGACCCGAAGCGCTACGTCTGCGTCTACCCGTTCGTCCGCTCCTACGAGTGGTACCTGCTGCCCGACGCCGAGCGCCGCACGATGCTCGCCGACCACGGCAAGGAGGCCCGCGGCTACGCCGACGTCCGGGCGAACACGGTGCCGGCGTTCGCGCTGGGCGACTACGAGTGGATCCTCGCCTTCGAGGCCGACGAGCTGTACCGGATCGTCGACCTCATGCGGCACCTGCGCGGCACCGAGGCCCGCCGGCACGTCCGGGAGGAGATCCCGTTCTACACCGGCCCGCGGGTCGAGGTCGGCGACCTGGTCGCGTCGCTGCCCTGATCCGGGGCTACTCGCCCGGCTCCAGGGTCAGCGACACCGAGTTGATGCAGTACCGCAGGTCGGTCGGGGTGCCGTAGCCCTCGCCGGCGAACACGTGCCCGAGGTGGCTGTGGCAGTTCGCGCACAGCACCTCGGTGCGCGTCATGCCCATGCTGGAGTCGGTGCGCTCGATGACGGCCTCACCGGCCAGCGGGGTGAAGAACGACGGCCACCCGCAGTGCGACTCGAACTTCGTCTCGCTGCGGAACAGCTCCGCCCCGCACGCCCGGCAGCGGTACACGCCGGTGCGCTTCTCGTCGGTGTACTCGCCGGTGAACGGCCGCTCGGTCCCGGCCTCGCGGAGCACGTGGTACTCGGCCGGGCTCAGCTGGGCCCGCCACTCCTCGTCGGACTTGACGACCTTCGGTGCGGGCTCCGTCCCGGAGCCGGTGTTGCTGCTGAACAGACCCATGCACCCACGCTAACCCTTCTCCGGGCGCGCTGCCTCAGAGCCAGGTGGAGACCACGAAGACCACCGCGTTCGCGATCACCCAGGCCGCGAACAGCAGCAGCACCGTGGTGACCGCGACGGCCGCGGTGCGGTGCGGTCCGCGTACCCGGTTCGCCGCGTCGGCGAAGTCCCCGACCCCGCGGATATAGCCCTCCACCGAGCAGGACGGCACCCGCTGCATCCGGTCCAGGTGGGCGGCGAACGCGCGCGCCTCCGGATCGTCCGGATCGAGGTCGGCGAGGTCGTCGTCGAACCGGGGGGACCGGTCGTCGTTCATGGCACCACGATAGTCGCCGCGGTAGGTTCCCCCGCGTGGCGAGCCGAGACGTGGTGATCCTGCAGGTCGACGGGCCGGACGGGACCCGGGACGTCCGGCTGACCAGCCCGGGCAAGGTCACCTTCCCCAAGCTCGGGATCACCAAGCGGGAGGTGGTCGAGTACTACCTGGCCGTCGGCGGGCCGATGACCCGTGCGCTGCGCGACCGTCCGACCAACCTCAAGCGCTTCAACGACGGCGTCGACGGCGATCCGTTCTTCGTCAAGCGGGTGCCGAAGGGCGCCCCGGACTGGGTGCGGACCTGCACCGTGACGTTCCCGAGCGGCCGGACCGCCGAGTCGGTCGCGATCACCGAACCGGCGACGATCGCGTGGGCGGCGAACCTCAACACCCTCGACTTCCATCCCTGGCCGGTCCGCTGCCGGGACACCGACCGGCCCGACGAGCTGCGGATCGACCTCGATCCGCAGCCGGGGACCGGTTTCGCCGACGCCGTCGCCGTCGCCGGGGTGCTGCGCGAGGTGCTCGACGAGGCGGGCCTCACCGGGTGGCCGAAGACGTCCGGCGGGCGCGGCCTGCACGTGTTCGCCCCGATCCGGCCGGAGTGGGACTTCATCGAGGTGCGCCGCGCGGTGATCGCGATCGCCCGCCGGGTCTGCCGGCGCATCCCGGAGCGGGCCACCGTCGACTGGTGGAAGGAGGAACGCGGCGAGCGGGTGTTCCTCGACTTCAACCAGGCCGCGCGGGACCGGACGATCGCCTCGGCCTGGTCGGTGCGCGGGCTGCCGGACGCGACCGTCTCCATGCCGCTGACCTGGGACGCGCTCGCCGACGTCGATCCGGCCGAGTTCACCCTGCGCACCGTCCCCGGGATCCTGGAACGGCACGGCGACCCGCACGCGGCGATGGACGATCATCGCGGGGACTGCGGGACCGCGCTCGGCTGGTACGCCGAGGACGAGAGCGAGCGCGGGCTGGGGGAGATGCCCTACCCGCCGGAGTACCCGAAGATGCCCGGCGAGCCGATGCGGGTGCAGCCGTCCCGCGCGAAGCGGTCTACCAGGTAAAACGCCACCGACTAGCGCGGTGACCGGCCTAGCATAGCGTGGACTCTCCGGATATCCTAGGCCGATGGCTGAGCGGTTGGATGATCTCTGCGCGTCGTTCAAGCGCGACCTGCGCGCCGAGGGCAAGGCTCCGCGGACCGGGGATCTCTACGCGATGAGCGTCCGGCTGTTCGGCGCGTGGCTGACCGAGCAGGGCCGTCCCGCCACGCTCGACGAGCTGTCCCGCTCCGCGATCCGGGAGTGGCTCGCCGCCCTGGCCGAGGACCGAGAGCAGTCGACCGTGCGGACCCGCTTCAAGGGGCTGCACCGGTTCTGCGGGTGGCTGGTCGCCGAAGGGGAACTCGACGCCCACCCGATGGCCGGCATGTCGCCCCCGGCCCCGGCTGCGAAGCCGGTCCCGGTGCTGTCCGACGCCGAGCTCACCGCGCTGATCAAGGCGTGCGGCGGCCGGGACTTCGTCTCCCGCCGCGACGCCGCGATGATCCGCGTCCTGCTCGAAACCGGCGTTCGGGTGTCCGAGCTCTGCGGGCTCACCGTGCAGAGCGTCGACCTCGACCGGGAGATGGCCCTGGTGACCGGGAAGGGATCGAAGGTCCGCCCGGTCTACTTCGGTTCGCGCACGGTGAGCGCGCTCGACCGCTACCTACGCGAGCGGCGCCGGCACCGGTGGGCGCACCTCGACGCGATGTGGCTGACGCAGCGCGGCGCGCTGTCCCCGGACGGCGCGCGGGAGCGGATCAAGATCCGCGGTCGCGAAGCCGGGATCGACGGGCTGCACCCGCACATGTTCCGCCACGTGTTCGCTCACGACTACCTGATGGCCGGGGGACAGGAGCGCGACCTCAAGAGGCTGGCCGGCTGGACCTCGGACACCATGCTCGAGCGCTACGGCGCGTCGGCGGCCGATGCTCGAGCAGCAGCGGCGGCCCGGCGGATGGCGCGCGGGGACCGCGTCTGACCTGCGCGATGTCCCGAGGTAGGACCCCGGTGAGAAGATATAGACGCGCTGAGCGGATAGCGCAGAAGTAGCCCGGCCCGGTGTTGGCGCACCGGAACCGGGCGGCGCACCGACTCGTCACCCTTCACCGAGGAGTCCGAACGATGCCGTCCAACGGTAGCACCGAAGCGAGCATGCTCGCTCACCTGTCATGGGCCAAGACGCGGGATCGTGCTGCGCGCACTGCTCCGGCCCGCCGAGGGCTGGAGGCGCGGTTCGAGCGGGAGGTAGATCCCGAGCTGACCATGTCCCCGGACGACCGCGCGAAGGCGGTGGAGTCCTACCGGAAGGCGTACTTCCGCAGGCTCGCTCTCGCCTCCGCCGAGGCTCGCCGCGCGAAGCAGGACGCGGCATGATCGCCCCGCCGAAGCGTCTCGTGGACGCCGTCGACCGCGCGGCCGAGATGACGGCCGCGATCGACCACGCCGTCAAGATCTCCGGGGTGACCGACCCGCTCGACGTCCTCGACGTCCGGCTCGCCGTCCTCCTGATCTTCCTGTCCGACCCGGCCGAGGAGTCGTCCCGATGAGCGCCACCCGCGCCGAGTACGCCGAGCAGTGGCGCGCGTACCTCCACGACCGTGCCGCACAGATGGGCCGCACCGTCGTCGACACCGAGTCCGGCATCGGTGACGACGGTCGGCTCTGGTGCCAGGTCACCGATGCCGCCACCGGCGCCGACCTCGCGGAGTTCACCGGTGACACCCCTGCGGAGATCACCAGACAGTTCGGGTTCGCCGGCCACGGCGAGTGGCTCACCGTGGCGCAGATCGAGTCGGCGCTCGACGAGATGCTCGCCGAGATCTGGCCCGAGGACGGTGCGGCATGACCGCGCCGGAGGAGGCCACGATGGTGCACGACGTCGTCGAGATGCTCGACAGGCTCCGCCGGCGTCGTGTCCACGTGCTCACTGCCGCGGAGGTCCACGTCGGCCGGGCGGTCGCCGCAGGCGCGGACCCCCGGAACCACGAAGTGCTGGTCGCCGCCTGGGCGCGAGCAGACCTCGATGTCCCGCGGCCCGTGCTGGAGCTGCCCGGCATGGATCCGCGCCTGTCCGCGCTGGTCGGCGGGGCGGTTCAGTTCTTCGTCGATCACGAGTGCGAGAGCTGATCACCACCACCTAAGCCACCGTCGCCTGGCCCGCGGCGGTCTGCCGGCCCGCCCCGTCCCCGTTCTCCGGCGGGGGCGCGGGCGGGTCGGCCATCACCTACCGGAGAAACCCATGACCGTGTACCACGGCATCCCGCTGCTGAAGGCGTGGATGCACAACGTCCTGCGCTGCCGGCGCGAGGCGCAGAAGATCAACAGGACCACCGGGACCGCACTGACCGACAGGCAGGGTCGGCCGCGGAACGACTGCATGGACCATGCGGCCGAGGCCGTCGCGCTCGCCTACCGCGAGCACGCGGACGCCCGGACGCTCACCGCCTTCATCGGGCGGGACAAGTTGGAGTGGTTCACCGGGATCGGCGACCGGAACGCGCGGGAGTACCGCGCCGTCCTGGTGCGGTTCGGGTGGCTCGCCGACACCGGCGAGCGGCGCGGCAACGGCCGGAAGCGATCGGTCGTCTACCGGTTGGAGATCCCGCAGTGCGACTGCGGTCGCCACGACTCCTGGGTGATGGCCGGGGGGTCCGCGAGCGAGCGCATACAGCGCGCGGCGGCGGTCGTGCAGGGTCACGCACCCGGGGACGGAACCCGGCCCGCACCCGACGATGACATCGTCAGCGTGGGTAACGACTACCCACGCGGGAACGTGGATGACGACCACCGCAGCGTGGGTAACCACCACGCGAGCGTGGGTAGTGACCACCGGAACGTGGGTAGTGACTACGCCGCAAACAGTCGAGTCGTACAGACGAGTCCTACAGACGAGTCTGTACAGACGAACGACGTCGATCGACGCGCGCGCGAGCGCGACTCCGCTCCGGCTGTGAGGCCGGGCTACGTCGCTCCGCTCGCCGGGCCTAGGACGAATGATGATCACAACGACGACCCGATCGGGGCGGCCGTCATCGGCTGGGGGGCCGCTGACGCCACCCAGCACGACGACACGACGGAGGCGGAGCCGATGGAGTGGTGCGGCGAGTGCGGCGCGCTGAGCGACGCACCGGTGTGCGTCGACTGCGACCTTCCACCCGAGGAGTATCCCGCCGGGATGGGACTCCCGGCGGAGCACGGCGGCACGCCGGGCGGACACGACCCGGCACTCCCCGCGCCCGCCGCGGCCCTACTGGCCGCGCTGCGCGCATACTCGCCGCTCCCGCTGACCAAGGCGCGAGACACGCTGGAACGCGCGGGTGCGAGCCTCTCCAACGGCCTGGTGCCGCTGATGGATCACCGGCTCGCACACACCCGCGGGACGATGGTGCACCTGGGCCCGGAGGTCCCGGACGACGAGATGGCTGCCTGATCTTCGCAACGCCTCGCTGTCGAACCCCTGTGAGATAATAGAAGCCATCGGGGAGCGATTCTGACGCGCTCTGCACCCCGCCTGCCTCCTCCTACGGGCCGGTGTCCGGGTGGGCGTCAGCGCCTCCGACGACGCGCGGCCCGGGGCCTGGACACCCCCGCACCCGCGTGCCCTGCCGCCCTGCTCGTGCGGCCACGCACACTCCCCGTCGGTGGTGCCTCGGGTTGAGCGGGCGTCCGCCCTGTGGGGCGGCAGGGACCTTCCTCGTGCTCCCCCCTCGGAGGCTTCTCATGCGCGGTCCCACCGGCATCCCGATCCGACACAAGGACTGTGTCGACTGTGGTCAGCTGTACCTGCCCCGTTCCGGGGCTCAGAAGCGGTGCATGGGCTGCCGGGCGCGGCTGGCCGTGAACCGCGCGCTCACCCCGCGCCGTAGCGCCCGGGGGGTGCGCTGATGGCAGACCGGGTGGTGACCGTCCGCCTGCACGCCCGAGTGCAGGGGTACGTAGATGACATCGCCAAGGCCGCTGCAGCGACGAAGTACCTGCGGCTGGAGGCGGAGCGGGTTGACGGGTCGCGCTACCGCGCCCACCTCGACCTGGACACGAAGTCCGCCGAGGCCGGCATGAAGCGCATGCAGGGGCAGATGGGCGGGCTGAAGTCCCGCCAGATCAGCATCGGGACCGGCAACCTGAATCGCCAGACTCGCGAGATCCGTGTTCTCGGCTCTGCGATCGCCGCCCTGGGGCCGGCCGGCGTCGCCGCCGGTGCCGTCGCCGGTGCCGGGCTGCTCGGGCTGGCCGGCACGGTCGGTGTGGTCGCTGCCGCCGCGGGTACAGGCATCGCGGCGTTCCAGGGCGTTGGTGACGCCCTGGAGGCGTTGCGCGCGTACGAGCTGGACCCGACCGCCGCGAACCTGGAGAAGCTGCGCGAGGCACAGCGGAACCTGACCGTCGAGGGTCAGCGGTTCACCCGGTACTTGCACAGCCTCCGCGGCCCGCTGCGGGAGCTGCGGAACACCGCACAGGCCGGCCTGCTGCCGGGAGCCGAGTCCGGACTGAAGTCGATCATGACGCTGCTCCCGCAGGTGGAACAGCTTGTCGGGACGACGGCCCGCACGATGGGCGACCTCGCGGCCGAGCAGGGGCGGACCTTCGACTCCGCGGGTGCCCGCGAGTACGTCCAGTACCTCGACGGCCGCGCCCGGCCGGTCCTGGATGCGCTGGTCCGGTCCACGATGGACGTCGGCCGCGGCGTTCTCGGGATGGCGCGCGGGTTCGACGTCGCGTTCGGTGACGACGTCCTCGCGGGTGCGCGGGGGCTGTCCCGCGAGTTCGCGCAGTGGGGCCAGGGCCTGCGATTCTCGTCTGACGTGCAGTCGTTCGGCGACTACGTCCGCGAGGTCGGCCCGCAGGTGGGCGCCACCCTGGGCGCGATCTCCCGCGCCATCCTCGCCGTCGCTGAGGCCGCGGCACCGATGTCCGGCCCGGTCCTCGGTGCCATCCGCGGCATCGCGACCGCTGTCGAGATGGTTGCCGACTCCGGTGCTGGCCCCGTGATCTTCGGCGTGGCAGCCGCGCTGGGCGCGCTGAACCTCAGCCTCAAGGCGATGTCCGCGATGAAGCCGACCGCCGTCATCGGCCTGCTCGACGGGCTCGCCAGCAAGGGCGGGGCCGCCTCCGGCGCCGCCGGCAGGCTCGCCGGGATGCTCCGCGGCCTCGGCCCGGCCGTCGTGGTCGGCGCTGCAGCACTCGCCGGGATCATGTGGTCGTACGACCAGGTCAGATCCAAGGCCATGGAGTCGGCCGAGGCCGTCGTCCGCGGCACGATGACGACGACGGCGGCGTTCGACAGCGAGCTCCGCCGGCTGCGCGACCGCAAGGCAGTCATGCAGGGGATGACCGAGGGCGCCGCGATGGGGCAGGCCATCGGGGAGCTGACCGGCAAGATCGACGCCAACGCGCAGGCGCTCGCCGAGGAGACCGAGGCGTGGCGGCTGGTAGAGGAGGGCCGTCGCGAGTACCTCGCCGGGCTGTCCGCCGCCGAAGCGGCCGTCGCACGTCAGGTGTTCGCGCAGGACGACCTGAACCGCGCTGTCCGCGAGTTCGGCGCGAACAGCCCGCAGGCCATCGCCGCGCAGCGCGACCTGAACACCGCGGCACGCGACGCCGACGTACAGCAGCGCGCCGCTGCGCTGGGAGTGGACACCCACACCGCCAGCGTGTCCCGCCAGCGGGACCTGTTCCTCGGCGCGATCGACACGCAGTTGAGCTGGCACCGGGCGCTGCAGACTGCCACGCAGTCGATCAAGGACAACGGCGCCAACGTCGACATCAACACCGCGGCCGGTCTCCGGAACCGGGAGGCGCTGCAGGGCATGGCCCGTGCCGCGCTCGACGACGTGCGGGCGAAGGGCGAGCACGGCGCGAGCACCCGAGAGATCACCGACCTCACGAACCGCCACCGCGACCAGCTCTACCGCACGGCGCTGCAGATGGGCATGTCCAAGGATGAGGCGAACAAGTACATCCGCGAGTTGGGCCTCACCCCAGAGCAGGTGACGACCGAGTTCAAGACCCCGGGGCTCGCCGACGCGGTGTCCAAGTCGGCGGAGCTGAAGCGCAACATCGAGCAGCTGGTCAACGTCCGGACGCCGTCGGCGAACATGGCCGAGAATTGGGCCGGCCGCGCCTCGGGCGGCCCGATCGTCGGGCCCGGGACCGGGACGTCGGACTCCGTGCCGATCATGGGCTCGAACGGCGAGTGGGTGATCCGCGAGCGGGTCAGCCGCGAGCAGGGCTCCGGCGCGATGGCCGCGCTCAACGCCGGGTACGCCGACATCGTGCCGCGCTACGCGACCGGCGGCCAGATCGGCGGGACGCGCCATCACGTGATCGAGAAGGACTTCCAGCCGACCGCGAAGGGCCTTCAGTCGGCGCTCGACCGGCTGTTCCCGCCGATGCCGGCCGGCATGGTCGGTGCCGCCGCCGGCGGCTGGGGCGGCGGTGTGCAGCGCTGGGCCCCGCTGGCGCTGCAGGCGCTCGCCATGATGGGTCAGCCCGCGAGCTACCTCGGGATCACGCTGCGCCGTATGAACCAGGAATCGGGTGGCAACCCGACGATCGTCAACACCTGGGACTCGAACGCTCGTCGCGGCACGCCGTCCGTCGGACTGATGCAGACCATCGGCCCGACCTACCGCGCGTACGCCGACCCGCGGCGCAACCTGGGGATGACCGACCCGCTGTCCAACATCCTCGCCAGCATGCGCTACGCGCTGGCCCGGTACGGCAGCCTGCCGGCCGCGTACAACAAGGCCGGCGGCTACGACCGGGGCGGCATCGCATCCGGGATCGGGTACATGCCGAAGTACACCATCGCACCGGAGCGTGTGCTCAGCCCGCGCCAGACCGAGTCGTTCGACCGGCTGGTGTCGGTGCTGGACCGGCCGACGCCGATCACCAGCATCGCCGGAGCGGTGCGCGGCGGGGACGGCGCCTCGTCGAGCGTGACGATCAACAACGAGAACCACTTCCGCGAGACCGTCGACATCGACCTGTTCGAGCAGCGCATGGACTTCGCCGTGCGCAGGGCACGGCTGTGACCGCCGACGAGATCGGCACCGCGTACGGCCTCCCGGCCGGCGACGTGCGCCGGTGGATCCGGGAGGCGGTGATCCCGTCGGGGCTCACCGGGGACCGGCTCGAACACGCCGTCGTCTCCGCGTACCTCACGCGGCCCTCGACGATCGCACGGCTCGACGGAGACCCCGCCGAGCTGCACGACACCTGGTCCGCGGCGGTCCGGGAGTCACTCGACCGAGCGGAGTCCGTGTGCCCGACGACGACCGACGACCGCTCTGCCGCGAGTGCCGCATGAAGCGGACCGTCCGGGGCCGCTGCTTCGCATGCTCGCTGGGCCGCCCGGCCCCGCCGCGCCGTCCACGGCGCACCTGATCAACGACCGGTCGGCGTCGGGCGTCGCCGGCCGGTCGTTCCCACGCCCACCACGCCCACCGCAGGAGATGATCACCATGTCCGACGAGTCCACCGAGACCGCGGTCGTCGAGCAGGACCCGGCCGCCACCGAGACCGAGGCCACCGAGACCGAGCAGCACGACGACACCGGCGGCGACGACGCCGCCCGTGCACGCCGTGAGGCCAAGAGCCTGCGCGACCGCCTCCGCGCCACCGAGGCCGAGCGGGACGGCCTCACGGGCCGGCTGGAGGCGATGCAGCGCGCCGAGATCGGCCGTCTCGCCGGCGAGAAGCTCGCCCGGGGCGCCGACCTCTTGGAGATCGGCCAGACCCCGCTCGCCGACCTGATCGGCGAGGACGGCACGGTCAACGCCGACGCCGTCACCGCCGCGGCGACGACGCTCACGGCCGACCGCGGCTACCTGCGCCGCCGCCGGTTCGAGGGCGGCGCCGATGGTGGCGCCGGACTCGGCACGACCGCCACGGACGGCCCGTCCTGGGCCGACGTACTGAAGCGCTGACCGCTTCCCCCTCGCACGATCCCCCGCTCGACCGCCTGGTGCGTGTCGGGCGGGGGCCCTGCCCCTGGTGGGCATCACCGCCACGACCCGGTGTCGCGGCATCCCCGATCCAGCACCTCCACCAGGAGTAACCATGACCCTGTACCGCAACGCCGGCCCCGGGATGGGCGGCGGCATCCTGCCCGACGAGTTCGGCGCGCTCGTGGAGCGCCCGGTCGCCGAGCAGTCGCTCGCCTACCTCACCAGCACGGTCGTCCAGACCAGCCGGTCGCGCTACCACATCCCGATCGTCACCGAGGACGCGCAGGCCGCGTGGACCGCGGAGGGCGCGGACATCGCACAGGACGAGCCGTCGCTCGCCGAGATCATCGTGACCCCGATGAAGCTGGCCGCGCTGACCGCCGTCACCAACGAGATGCGCGACGACTCCGACCCGGCGTCGCTCGACCTGGTCGGCCGGGGCCTCGCCCGCGACCTGGTCAAGAAGGTCGACGCGGCGTTCTTCGGCAACACCGTGACCAACGGCCCGTCGGGCCTGCAGTCCGTCGCCGGCGTCGGCGTCGTCAACGACGGCGAGAGCAGCCCCGGCCCGGTCACCGTGGCCAACTCCGACCCGTTCGCGCAGGCCATCGCGCAGGCCGAGCAGGTCGGCGCCGTGGTCTCCGCGTGGGCGGCGCACCCGGACGACGCGCTCGCACTGGCGCAGCTGAAGGAGGCCACCGGCTCGAACCGGGGCCTCTTGCAGCCCGACCCGACGCAGTCCGGCCGCCGGCTGATCGAGGGCGTCGGGCTGTACGTGTCCCCGGCCGTGGCCAAGGGGACGATCTGGGGCATCCCGCAGGCGTTCGTGCACGTCGTCCAGCGGGACGGCGCGACGCTGGAGACCGACACGTCGTTCTACTTCGGGTCGGACCGGACCGCGCTGCGCGCGATCATGCGCATCGGGTTCGGCTTCCCGCACCCGGCCGCGATCCAGAAGCTCTCCGTCGAGTTCGCCTGATCCACCCCGCACGTCGAGCCCCCGTCCCGCACACCGCGGGGCGGGGGCGTTCGTGTGTCTGCACCCGTTCCCGCGGTCACAGCAGGCCGTAGGCGGGAGTTCTACCCGTCCGAAGGTGAGGAGCCGAGCGCGGCATGCACGGCGTTCGTAGCCCGCGTCAGCGTGGGCACGTCGTCGTCGGTGAACGCGTGCCCGATCCCGATGTGCACGCTCCGGTCCTCCTGGACGTAGAAGCTGAACAGCGTGCCGCACGCCTCGGTGCACTGGTGCTCGTCGTTCGTGGTGGTGCCGGCCATGCCTGCTCCCTCGGTGGTGGTGTGCCTGCGCCACCGTGTCGCATCCAGTGGATGCAGCGTTACTCCGTACGCACGCCTGCGTGCACCACGCACAGCATGCGTGCACTACCACGCACCATCACGGTACGTAGCCGCCACCAGGCGTGGGCTGGTGTGGACGGACCCGCCGCAGTGATCACCACCGCGTCGCGGGCGGCTCGCACGTGCCCTGACCTGCGACGATGCATGTCGAAGCATGATCATCCAGTGATCGACACCGCGCCCCGTCGCGAGCACGCGCCAGCGTGCGAGTCCCTGACCTGCGGAAACGCAAGGGTGGGGTCTGCGAAGGGGGTGGGGGAGGGGCTCTCCGAGGCCCTTCCCGGAGACCGGTGGAGAGGCCTCTTCGATGTGCGCCAGGTTCAAAAACTTTGCTTAGCACAAGAAACTAACTCAGAGTGATGAATGCGCGCGCTGGAAGAGGGCTCTGACGCGGAGTCTCGCCCTCTCGATGCGTGTTGCGTCCCGGGTCAGCCAGACGGTCCGCGGTGCACCCGAGTCGTTCCATCTGATCCACGTCCGCCCGGCCGCATCGGTGAAGACGACGCCGAGGAGCTGCTTCTCGGCGCCGTCCGGTGGGTGGTAGGCCATATCCTCGCCGGGTAGTAGAGCGTCGGCCCAGGGCCCGACACCCCGCGCGACCCCTATCCCGTGCGGTCCCGCGGCGCCGAGAGAGTCAGGATCGTCGAGGTTCACACGTCGAGCGAACGCGACCGTGTAGATCGACTGGTCGCTCCCGTTCATCACCCTGATGCCGAGGCCGCGCTCGCCCTCGTTCGCGACGCCGCGGGTGAGAACACGTGCGGCCTGAGCCTGCCGTCTGTCGCGAACCTGCCCCCGGTAGGTGAAGGCGGCGATCAGGAGGGCGCCCATCGTGCCGAGGGCGCCGACGGACTGCGCGATGGCGTTGACGATGTCCCACCACTCCGCGTCCACGCGGCGAGGCTAGTCCTGCGGCGGTGTCGCGAGGCGCGGCATCGGCCGCGGCCGGACGTTCGGGATCATCCGCTGTTCGGTCCGCGACCACCGGTGCGTGCGCCACGGCGCGAACACGTGCCGGTCCGGCTCGCCGTCCCGCATCTGACTGTTCATCCGGGCCTCGGACTCCGCGAGCGCCTGCGTCGCCGCCGTGCCGCGGCGCGACTTCCCGGCGCGGTCGACGACCGACCACCGCCACGTGCGGGCCTCGGAGTCCCACCACGTCATCCGCA
Organism: Pseudonocardia kongjuensis; assembly: GCF_039526905.1. Classification (NCBI taxonomy): domain Bacteria; kingdom Bacillati; phylum Actinomycetota; class Actinomycetes; order Pseudonocardiales; family Pseudonocardiaceae; genus Pseudonocardia; species Pseudonocardia kongjuensis. Next base: position 356,155 of record NZ_BAAAJK010000004.1, read on the forward strand.
TCGCTCTACGATCGCACGAGACAGCCCCGGCAGGTAGATGCTGCCGGGGCTGTTCTGCGCTGTCCTGGGGCTACTCAGACGGCCGGTTACGGCTCTGTGGCGCGTCCCGCAGGTCGAGTGCGTGCACGCGGGCGTGCTGCTCGACTGCCTCGGCGGCGACCAACGCCCCGCACAACGGGCAGGCGACCACGGGCACCACCCCGTGACTCCACGTCGCGAGCCGGATCTCCGTGCCGGGTTCCGGCCCGTTCACGCCGCGGCTCCGGCCGGCAGGACGGCCGCGTGCTCCGCCACGACGGCCTCGACGGCGCGGGCGACCGCGACGAGCAGGTCGCAGTGCCGACCGTCGAACGCGTGCCCGGGAGTGAGGTGGAGATCACCGTCGGCGCGGACGGTGAGATCGAGCAGGGTTCCGGTGCTGTACTCGTGCATGTGGTGCTCCCTCGGTGTCGGACGGAGCACGGGTGATCCACATCTCGCCGGATAACCCGCGCGACACCGCTCCATGTCGATGAGCGTTCGACCTGGTCAGGTGCTTGACACGAACAGCGCACTCGTGGTGGGCACCCCGAAGATGCCCGGCGAGCCGATGCGGGTGCAGCCGTCCCGGGCGAGGCGTCCGGCCGGCGACGACACCCCGGCGTGAGGTCCCCGGAGGCGTGAGCTCCTGACCGGTCCGGCACCGGCCGCCGGATGACCGGTGCGGGGCCGTGCCGCCGGATGTCCGGTGCGCGGCCGGGCCTCGCCGCGCTGCGAGCCGGGCGGTGTCCCGCCGCGCCGGGCGGGCGCTCGTTTCCGGTGCCCGGAAGAAGCGCCGCCCCGTCCGGTCCGGCCGGAAACAGCGGCCCGCGGACGTCCGTTCCCCCGCCGGATCGTCCCGGGACGGCCGGGGCCGTGCGCCCCCGCCCGGCCGCGGGTCGATCCGTCCGACCGGACCGACGGAAAGGAACGACACATGCTGAGCCACATCCGGCGGCACTGGATCCGGTGGAGCATCGGCGGGGTCCTGCTCGCCGTCCTCGCGGTGACCGCCGTCCCATACGTCTACACCACCTACGTCGCCGAGGCCGCCCCGGCCGGGCTGGCCACCGAGCGCCTGCAGCCGGCCACCGACGGGCCCGAGGCCCCGCTCGACGGCAGCTGGCGCGCCGCGGACGGATCCGAGGCCGAGTACCGGATCGACGAGATCCTGTTCGGCCAGGAGGTCACCGCGGTCGGCCGGACCGGCGAGGTCGACGGGGAGATCGAGATCTCCGGCACCGCGGTGCGGACCGGCCGGGTCGAGGTGGACATGGCCTCGGTCGCCACCGACAACCCGCGCCGGGACCGCCAGTTCCGGGACAACCTGATGGACGTGGCGGACAACCCGACGGCCACGTTCGCGCTGACCGGGCCGGTGGAGCTGCCCGGCAGCCCCGCCGTCGGGTCCGAGATCACCGTCCCGGCGCGCGGCGAGCTGACCCTGCGCGGGGTGACCAGGCCGGTCACCGTCGATCTGACCGTCGGCCGGGGGGCCTCCGAGCTCACCGTCTCCGGGGAGGTCCCGGTCGCGCTGGCCGACCACGGGATCCCCCGCCCGTCGGTCGGCGGGATCTCGGTCGCCGACCGGGCCACCGTGGGGTTCGCGCTGCGGTTCGAACCCGCCTGAACGGCACAGGACCGTCGAGATGCGGCTCAGCGCGCGGTGGAGATCGACAATGCGCGCTGAGACGCATCTCGACGAGTGGCTGTCCGGGCCGTCCGTGCCGGGTCAGCGGAGTGTCAGGAGGTCGGCGTCGACCGCTGAGTCGGATCCGCCGAGCGTCGTGTCGTAGGCGAGCAGCCCGTTGATCTCGATCTCGGCGTGCACCGTGTCCCCCTCCGACAGGGCGAGGACGTCCCCGCGCAGCGCGAGCGTGGTCGGATGGTCGAACGACGCGGCAGGCACCGGTCCGGCGGAGAGCAGTACGAGTTCGGTGCCGGTGTTCGCATCGGCCTGACGCACGGTCCCGTGGACGACGATCCGTTCCCCGGCGTGTGAGTCGGGATCGCGGACGATCGCGTTCCACTCCGCGACGGTGACCTCTCGTGGCGCCTCCGGTGCGACGACGAGTGCGCCCTTCCCGCCGGGAGCGACCGACCAGTCGGACGAGCCGACGATCATCGCCAGGAAGGCGACGCCGCTCAGCACCAGCGCCACGACGGCGGTGCCCCGTCCGGCGCTCCGACCGGACTGCGCCCGGCGCAGCGCCACCGCGGCGAGGACGGTCGCGATCAACCACACCGACACCGTGAACGGCCCGAACCCCAGCACCGGGCCGATCAGGACCGCGCAGCCGGAGAGCCCCAGCGCCCACATCGCGAGCCTCGTCCTGCGTCGCGGTACCGCAGGTTCGTACGGCGACCGTCCACGGGGTAACGGCGGCGGGTACGACGGCGACGGTGGACTCTGACGGCGGGGCACGTCCGGTTGTCGGAGATGTCCGCGGGCATGTTGCGCCAGGTGGCCGATCGTCATCAGTTCTGACTATCCGCAGGTCGGAGCCCGGCGAGCAGGTAACGACTCCGGGTCGCCCACCGGACATGCCCGGCGTGAACATCACCCCGCCCCCGCCGGAAGGCGACGAGTACGTACCGCAGGCGAACCGGCCGGCCGGAGCACGGCGGGAGCGCCCGCTGTGGCAGTGGATGGCGGCGAGCAGCGCCGTCACCGCTGTCCTCGTCGCCGCGCTCGTGGTCGCCGTGATGTCGTCGGTCGGGAGCGGTGGGACGGCAACCGCATCGGCCGACACCCGGACGTCTCCCACGTCGGCGCCGGTACGGACGACGACCCGCACGACACCCCCGCCGACCACGACCGTCGCTCCGCCGCCGCCCGCGCCGGCCCGCGAGATCTCGTCCCGGGACTGGCAGAAGATCGCCCGGGACCCGGGCTCCCATTTTGGCGAGAGCATCGTCGTGCACGGACACATCACCCAGTTCGACTCCGGCACGGGGCTGGACACCTTCCGCGCCAACGTCGACGGGGTCCGGCAGGGTCAGTGGTACGACTATCAGACCAACACGCTGCTCACCGGAGAACGGGGCGCGGTCGCGGATCTGGTCCAGGGCGACCTGTTCCGTGCCGAGGTGGTCGTCGGGCAGGCGTACACCTACACCAACACGATGGGCGGCTCGACGACCGTGCCGACCCTCGTGATCACCAGCGTGACCCGGACGGGCTCCGCGGACTGACACCCGACGGGTACCGCGGCGGCGAGCCGGACGTGTGCGCGCGCGGTGGCAGAATCACCGCTCGTGTACGCGTTCCTGGACGACGGCCCCTACGCCGGTGAGCTCGTGCGCATCGACCCGGAGCCCTCGGGCCGCCCGCCCCGGACGATCGAGCTGACCGACCCGGGCGGCGAGCCGGCCGACTACGACCTGATCGGCCCGCACCACGACCCGGACCGGTGGATCTACCGGCGGGCGCGCTGAGCGTCAGCCCTGTTCCCTGGCCCGCTTGCGGCGCTTCCCCTCGTGCATGGCCTGCACCCGGGGCACCGGGATGGCCCGGCCCTCGTCGAGCAGGACCTCGGGCAGCGGCGCGGGCGCCGGGCGCAGTGTCCGCCAGGGATCGGTGTCGCCGAGCAGCCCGGCGGCGGTGCGCACGGTGACGTCGGCGGGGGAGAGGTCGTCCAGGGCGTCCCAGGGCACCGGGAAGGAGACCGGGAGCCCGGGCCGGGCGCGCGGGCTGTGGACGGCGACCAGGGTCGCCCAGCCGGCCCGGGTCGGGTCCAGGAACACCCGGCCGCCGCGGTCGTCCCGGATGAACGCGGTCGTCGCGACGTCCGGCCCGCGGGCCTCCGCCCGGGCGCACAGCGCGCGGGTCGCGGCGAACGCGTCGTCGACGCCGAGCGGAGCCGACAGCGGCACGACCAGGTGCAGCCCCTTCGCCCCGCTGGTCTTGACGACGGCGTCGAGCCCGAGCTCGTGCAGTGCCGCCCGGACCAGCCGGGCGGCGGCGACGACCGCGGCGAACGCGCCGTCCGGCGGCGGATCGAGGTCGATCACGAGCTCGTCGGCGCCGGTCGCGCCGGTGCGCAGCAGGGTCGGGTGGAACTCGATCGCCCGCTGGTTGCCGAACCACAGCAGGGTCCGGCGGTCGGCGCACACCGGGTAGTGCACGGTGCGCTGCGAGCTCTCCGCCCACACCGGCAGCGTCGGGATCCAGTCCGGCGCCCCGCGCGGGAGGTTCTTCTGCATGAACGGCCGCTGCCCGGGCCGGGCCCGGACCACCGACAGCGGGCGGTCGGCGAGCGCGGGCAGCATCCGTTCCGCGACCGCGTCGAGATGGTCGAGCAGCTCCCGCTTGGTGACGCCGGCGCCGTCGAACACCGGATCGTCCAGGCTGGTCAGCTCGACCCCGTCGCGGACCTCCTGCACCTGCCGGCGGGCCATCGCGGGATCCTCCCTCAGCCGATGAAGCCGCGCTCGGCGAGCCAGTCCCTGGCGACCTCGCGGGCGTCCCGCCCGTCGGCCGAGACCTGGCCGTTGAGCTCCTGGACGGTGCGCTGGTCCAGCGCCGCGGCGATCGGCGCGAACACCTCGGCCACCTGGGGCGCGCGGTCGAACACGTCCTGGCGGATCGTGGGGACCGCGCTGTAGGTGATGTGGTAGCCGCGGTCGTCCTCCAGCACGGTGAGACCGAGGCCGGGGATGCGGCCGTCGGTGGCGGCGACCTCGCCGAACAGGCACACCCCGTCGGCGGTCGACTGGAAGATCAGGCCCTGCTCCAGGACGGAGATCCGCTCCCGGGGGACCTCGACGTCGTAAGCCTGCTGCAGGCCGCGCAGCCCGTCGGCCCGGGAGTGGTACTCGGTCTCCACGCAGACCGTGCCGGGCTGGCCGGACCGGACGTAGGCCGCCATGTCGCTGATCGTGCGCAGGCCGAGCCGGGTGGCCTCGGCGCCGTCGACGACGAACGCGTAGGTGTTGTCGAAACCGGCCCGGTCCAGCCAGACCACGCCGTTCTCCGCCAGGTCGCGGGTGCGCAGCTCGCGCAGCACCTCGTCGTCGGGCAGCTTGCGGGTCTCCTGCAGGAACGACGCCCACGCGGTGCCGGTGTACTCCCAGTACAGCGAGATGTCGCCGGAGAGCAGCGCCTGCCGGGTCACGTCGGAACCGCCGACGTTGCAGCGGTCGGTCACGGTCGCGCCGACCGACTCCAGCGCGGCGACGGAGATCTGGCAGAGCACGATCTGCTCGTCGAAGTTCTTCGAGCCGACGACGTAGGTCTGCCCGGTCAGGTCGACGGCCTCGGCGAGCGAGCCGGACGCCGCCCGCGGACCGCTGCCGGCCAGTCCCGCGCATCCGCCCGCCACGAGGGCGACGACGGACAGCATCGCGCCGAGCATCGCGGCCCGCCGGGGGGATCGGTCCGGATGCATCCTCACGCGGCGTCGTCCCAGGTCGCAGGTATGTTGCGGGTCAGCCGATCACGGAACGCCCCGCCGTGCAACACCGCCGCGCCACCGGTTCCGGCACCGGCCGGACGCAAACCCGGCGAACAGGACGCGGCCCCGCACACCACCCGCGGACGGGGTTGTGCGGGGCCGCGTTCGGGCCGGTGGACCGGTCAGCCGGTGAAGCCCTCCTCGGTCAGCCAGGTGCGTGCCACCTCGCGGGCGTCACGACCCTCGGACGAGACCTCGCCGTTGAGCCGCAGCATGGTCTCGTAGTCCAGCGCGGTCGAGATCGGCGCCATCACCTGACGGATCGCCTCGTTCTGGGTGTAGGTCTCCTCGCGGACGATCGGCGCCGCGTTGTAGGTGACGTGGTACCGCTCGTTGTCCTCGAGCACGGTCAGGCCGAGGCCCGGGATCCGGCCGTCGGTGGTGAACACCAGGCCGAAGGTGCAGTCGCCGTTCTGGGTGGCCTGGTAGATGGCACCGGTGGCGAGCACCTGCAGCCGGTCGGCGGGCACCTGGAAGTCGTAGGCCTGCTGCAGCCCGCGCAGACCGTCGTCACGCGAGTTGTACTCGGTCTCGACGCACACCGTGCCGGGCTTGCCCTCCCGGATGTAGGCGGCCATGTCGGAGAGCGTGACCAGGTTCTCCTCGCGGGCCCGGTCGCCGTTGACGGCGAAGGCGTAGGTGTTGTTGAAGTCCGCCTTGTCCAGCCAGACGAGCTGGTTCTCCTGCAGGTCGCGCTCGGCGACCAGGCGGTAGAGCTCGTTGTCGTCCGGGATGCGCTCGGTCTCCTGGAAGAACGACGCCCACGCGGTGCCGGTGTAGTCCCAGTAGATGTTGATGTCACCGGAGAGCAGCGCCTGCCGCGCGACGTCGGTGCCGCCGAGGTTGCAGCGCGGGGTGACGTTGCCGCCGACCGACTCCAGGGCGGCGACCGTGATCTCGCAGAGCACCAGCTGCTCGTCGAAGTTCTTGCCGCCGACGATGTAGTCGACGCCCTCGAGGTTGCCGGCGTCGGCGAGCGAGCCGCCGGAGGCCGAGGGGCCGCTGGCGTCGAGGCCGCCACAGCCGGCGAGCGCCACCGCGGTGACGGCCGCCATGGCCGTCCACGCGATGCGCCGGGATCGTCGTCCGAATCTCAAGGTGTCCTCCAGGAAGTGCGGTACTGCGAACGGCACGGAACGTCGGGGGAGATCAGGGGGGGGCTCAGCCGGCGGAGCGGCCGACCAGGTACTCGGCCAGTCCGGCCAGCCAGTCGACGATCAGGGCGAGCGCGGCCACGATCGCGGCCGCGATCAGGGTCCCGGTGGGCCGGCCGAGCTCGAGCATGCCCTTGATCGGCTCGCCGAGGCCGCCGGCGCCGATGAAGGTGGCCAGCGCCGCGGTGCCGACGTTGAGCACCAGCGCGACCCGGACACCGGCCACCATCACCGGCGTGGCCAGCGGCAGCTCGACCCGGAGCAGGGTCTGCCGGGCGGACATCCCGATCCCGCGGGCCGCCTCGATCAGCGCCCGGTCGACCTGCTGCAGCCCGACGACGGTGTTGGTCAGCACCGGCAGCAGCGCCGCCAGTGCGAGCGCGACGACGGCGGTGGTCAGCCCGAGCCCGAGCGGGGAGAACGCGAGCAGCACGATCACACCGAAGGCGGGCAGCGCCTGCATGAAGCCGGTGAAGGCGAGCACCGGCCGCTGGATCCGGCGGGCGGCCGGGCGGCTGATCGCGATCCCGGCCGGGATCGCGATCACGATCACGACCAGGGTGGACAGCCCGGTGAGGACCAGGTGCTCCCAGAGCCGGGTGCCCAGCGCCTGCGGGTTGATCACCGAGCGCTCGACCTCGTCGAGGCCGGTCGCCGCCGCGTAGCCGAAGACCAGGGCCAGGCCGAACACCGCGATCAGCGGGTTGACGATCAGCGTCTTGTCGAGCCTGCGGCGTTCCCGGCGGGGGACGTCCTCCGCCTCGACGGAGCCGGTGGCGACCTCGGGGGCCGGGGCGCTCACGACGCCGCCTTCGTCTTGAGGCCCTCGACGAGGTCGCGCCACCAGAGCGCGCCCTGCAGCTTCTGCTGGTCGTCGACGACGGCGACCAGCTCGGTCTGCGAGTCCAGCATCACGTCGACGGCGTCGTAGACGGTGCCCGAGTGCGGCACCGTGACCAGCTGCGGGAGCACCTCGGTGCCGGGGAGGTAGGCCCAGCGGACCGGGCGGCCCTCGGCGTCGGCCTCGTAGGTGGGCGAGCCGTTGCGCTCGGCGGTCCCGTCGAGCCCGACGGTCTGCAGCTCCAGCCGGGACAGCTCGAGCAGCGACAGCCGGCGCACGGCGGCGCCCGATCCGACGAACTCGGCGACGAACTCGTTGGCCGGGTGGGTGAGGATCATGTCCGGGGTGTCGTACTGCTGGAGCGTCCCGCCGGGGCCGAAGACGGCGATCCGGTCGCCCAGCTTGACCGCCTCGGTGAGGTCGTGGGTGACGAAGCAGATCGTCTTGGCGATCTGCTGCTGCAGCTCGAGGAACTCGTCCTGGATGCGCTCGCGGGTGATCGGGTCGATCGCGCCGAAGGGCTCGTCCATCAGCATCACCGACGGATCGGCGGCGAGGCCGCGGGCGACCCCGACCCGCTGCTGCTGGCCGCCGGAGAGCTGGCGCGGGTACCGATCCCGGTAGTCCTTGGGCTCCATGCCGACCAGGTGCAGCAGCTCGTCCACCCGGGCCGAGATCCGGTTCTTGTCCCAGCCGAGGATCCGCGGCACGACGGCGATGTTGTCGCCGATGGTGAAGTGCGGGAACAGGCCGACCTGCTGGATGACGTAGCCGATCCGGCGGCGCAGCTCGTCGGCGTTGACCTTGGTGACGTCGTCGCCGTCGAGCATGATCCGGCCGGTGGAGGGCTCGATCAGCCGGTTCATCATCTTGAGCGTGGTCGTCTTGCCGCAGCCGGACGGGCCGATGAACATCGAGATGGTGCCCTCGGGCACCTCCAGGTTGAGCTCCTGGACCGCGGGTGCGGTGGCCTTCGGGTAGGTCTTGCTGATGCCTTCGAGGGCGATCATGGTTTTGCCGGAATCAGACACGGATCCCCCTCGGGGTGGTGAAGCGCTGCACGAACCAGAACACGAGCTCGTAGACGGCAGCCACGACGAGGCAGCCGAGCGTGGCCGCCAGAACCTGGTTGAACGAGTTGACCGATCCGAGCCGCTGCAGGCCCAGCAGGAGCGACGAGCCGAAGCCCGGGCCGTTGATGGCCCCCGCGACGACGGCGATGCCGATGATGATGAGCACGGCCACCCGGATCCCGGACAGGATCACCGGCCAGGCCAGCGGGAGCTGGATGGTCAGCATCCGGCGGGCCGGGCCCATCCCCATCCCGCGGGCGGACTCGAGCACCGCGTCGTCGACCGAGGAGAGGCCGGCGACCACGTTGCGCAGGATCGGGTAGGTCGCGTAGATCGTCAGCGCGACCAGCGACGGCGTCGCGCCCAGGCCCAGGATCGGCTGCAGCATGCCGAACAGGGCCAGCGACGGAATGGTGAGTGCCGCCGAGCTGGCGATCAGCAATCCCTCCCGGGTGCCCATCCGCACCGGCTTGCTCCACGAGTCCGGGGTGAGCCGGTTCGTGTGCAGCAGGGTCCCGGCCGCGAGCGAGATGAGGGCGGCGATTCCGACTGCAATGCCGACCAGCAGAAAGTGCTGCTGGCCGTAGAACACCAACTGGTTCAGCTGTGTCGCGACATAGGTGAAGAAATCCACCGTGCTCCTTCCGCCCGGATCCCGTGCCCGCCGAGCGGCTCAGGCTGATCGGTCCTTCTGCGCCACTCGGCGACTGGTGCCACCGGCGTTACACCCTCCCGAACGACGTGCCGGCCTTCGGCCGCGCGCCCCCCGGCGATCCGGTACGACCTGCGGTGACCCTGTCGCCGAACGGAGCCTAGCGGGACGGGCACGGCCGGGGTAAGTCGAACGGTCCGTTCCGTGACGGCGTGGTGGCGGTTTGGAAAAACGATTCCCCGAACGGTTTCTGCAGGTCGCGCCGCGCGCGGAGGCGGCTCGCGCAACCGGCGCGGAAACAGCCGGATACGGAATCGTGACCTTCGGTGTCGGTTCGGTCGCACCCGGTGGTGACTCCGTGTACACCGTCGGCCGCAAGCGGTTACGGCGGACAGACGACGGGCTCGGCCGGTGCCCGCCCGTCGACGAGCGCCCGATCGACCACGGCGGTCACGCACGGGGTGCGCCCGTAGGCGCCGGTCCCGGCACCCTGCCAACGGACCACCCGGCCGTCGCCGAGCTGCTCGGCGGTGCGTTCGGCGCCGCTCTGCGCGGTCCGCGGATCGTGCGCGGTCCCGAGCACCAGCACCGGCGGCGGCGCGCCGCCCTGCGGCGCGGACGGCGGCACCGGGCCGCCGGAGGGCCACGGCCCGCAGGACACCAGCTGCTGCGCCGCGGCGCTGCCGAACAGCGGGAAGCGCTCCGACCAGTCCCCGGCCAGGTCGGCCGCCTCGCCGGGGGTGATCCGGACCCGGCTGTCGTTGCACCGGGTCGCCAGCGCCGCGTCGAACCGGCCCTGCGGCCCGCCCAGCGGCGCCAGCAGCCGGACCAGCCCGGCCGCGTCGCCGCCGTCCGCGGCGGCCAGTGCGGCCTGCAGCTCCGGCCAGCGCGCCGGCTGGGCCAGCACCGACCGGACGGCCCGGACGGTGGCCCCGGCGGTGACCGCGTCGCCGTCGCCGACCGGGAGCGCGGTGCGCCCCAGCCGGTCCAGCAGCCCGGTCACGGTGGCCCGCGGGTCCGGCCCGAGCGGGCAGTCCGGGCCCGCCGCGCAGGCGGTGGCGAAGGCGTCGAACGCGGCCTCGGCGGCGGCGGTGGCCGCCTCGGTGCGCGCCGGGTCGTCGAGGGTGGGATCGCCGGGGCCGTCCAGCACGACCCGGCCGACCGCGCCGGGATGCCGGGCGACCCAGCCGGCGGCCGCGTCCGCGCCGTCGCCGATGCCGAGCAGGTTCAGCCGGGCCGGGCCGAGCGCGCTGCGCAGCGACTCCAGGTCGTCGGCGGTGGAGGTGGCCCGGTAGCTGGTCAGCGTGCCGGACAGCAGCAGGTAGCAGTCCTGCACGATCGACCGGGACCGGTCGAGCAACGCCGACATCGCCGGCTCGTCCCAGCGGTCCGGTGCGGCGTCGAGCAGCGCGGCACGGGCGTCGATCGGCGCGCAGTCCAGCAGGTCCTCGCCCGCGCCGCGGCGGTCCATGCCGACCACCTGGTATGCCGCCAGCACCTCGGCGGGCATCCGGGCGGCGACCGCCGCGGCGGCCCGCGCCGAGCCGTCGGTCCCGGTGTCGCCGAGCACCACGAGTGCGGGCAGGTCGGCCGGCGCGTCCGGCGTGGTGACCCTGGTCAGGCCGAGCCGGGCCGGGCCCAGATCGGGCCGGCTCCGGTCGGCGGGCACGGTGAGCCGGCCGCAGCCGACCGCCAGCTCCCGGTCCGGCGGCACCGGCGTCCCGGCGGCGGCGAGGCCGGCCAGCACGTCGGCGGTGCAGTCGGTGAACGCCGGTCCGCCGCGGACCTCCTCGATCTCGGGCAGCGCGTCCGGATCGGCCGCGGGCCCGGCGGCGGTGGGCGGGGGAGCGGCGGGCAGCAGCTCGCCGCGCACCGCGACCGGCGGCCGCTGCGACGGCCCGACCGCGCAGCCGGCGAGCAGCGCCCCGCACAGCGTCAGGACCAGCAGCACCACCGGCACCCCGACGGGGGTGCCTCCGCACCGCTGCCGCACCGTGATCCCCCGCTCGTCGTCCCGCCGGTGCACCAGTGTGCCCGCGGCCCGGTGAGGACCGGGTGAGACCGGCGGATCAGCGCGCGGTCCAGCCGCCGTCCTGGGTGAGCGAGCCACCGGTGATCGACGCCGAGGCCGGGCCCCACAGCACGGCGGCCAGCTCGGCGGTCTCGGCGGGCTCGATCAGCCGCTTCACCGCGACCGGGGTGAGCATGATCTTCTCGATCACCTCGTCCTCGGAGATGCCGTGGGTGCGGGCCTGGTCGGTGATCTGCGCCTCGACCAGCGGGGTCCGCACGTAGGCCGGGTTGATGCAGTTGCTGGTGACGCCGTGCTCGGCGCCCTCCAGCGCGGTCACCTTGGACAGCCCCTCCAGGCCGTGCTTGGCCGACACGTAGGCCGACTTGTACGGCGAGGCGCGCAGCCCGTGCGCGCTGGAGATGTTCACGACCCGGCCCCAGCCCCGGGCATACATGTGCGGCAGCGACCGGCGGATCAGCCGGAACGGCGACTCGAGCATCAGCCGCAGGATCGCCGAGAAGATCTCCGGATCGAACTCCTCGAGCCGGGAGACGTGCTGGCGGCCGGCGTTGTTGACCAGCACGTCGACGTCGGCCGGGAGCTCCTCGACCGCGTCGAGATCGGACAGGTCGCAGGTCAGCGGCGTGATCAGGGGGGTGTCGGCGGCCAGCGCGGCGATCCGGTCCGGATCGCGGTCCACCGCGTACACCGACGCGCCGTCGGCCACCAGCCTGCGGGCCACGGCGGCCCCGATCCCGCTCCCGGCGCCGGTGACGAGAGCCTTCTTGCCGTCCAGCAGAGCACCCATGCCGCCGACCGTACGGCGCCCGGCGCACCGGTCCGCCATGAGGCGGATCACACCGGCGCGACGGGGTGTCTCAAGCGACCCGCGGGCCCCGGTCCCGGGGGCCGGAGTCGAGCTCCAGGCGGACCGCCACCGGCAGGTCCGGGAAGCCGAGCGAGTCGCGCACCTGCGGGAGCACCTCGCTGTCGAGCCGGCGGCAGATCTCGGCGACGCCGGTGTCGGCGACGTCCTCCTCCACCCACACGGTGGCCCGCACCGCGGGCGCCGACGCCCGGCCGACCATCCGGGCGCGGGCCCGGGTGACGCCGGGCAGCGCGGCGGCGCCCTCGGCGAGCGCGTCCGCGGCGGCGGCCGAGTCGATCCGGATCTCGGAGCCGGATCCGGCGTCCAGCACCAGGTCGGGCCGCGGCTCCGGGCGCAGCCCGCGGGCCGCCCAGAGCAGGCCGAGCACGAACAGCACGATCCCGGCGACGATCGCGGTCACCCGGGCCGCCGTGCCGTGCGCGACGAGGAACTCGCTGATCAGCGGGTCGAGCAGCGGGCGCTGCGGGCGGTTCTGCCCGAACACGCCGGTCACCAGCAGCACGGTGAGCACGCCGGCGGCCAGCAGCACGACGCCGAGCAGGGTCAGCCCCCAGCGGGCGCCGCCGGCCGAGCGGTACTGCGCCCGCCGGGCCGCCCTGGCCGCCCGGCGCGGGTCGGCGGGGGCGACGGTGCGGCCGCCGTCCGAGGGCTGCGGGCCACCGGAGTCGGGGCGACCGGCGTCGGTGCGGCCGTCGTCGGTGCCGCCGGCCGGGGCGGCCGGGGTGGTGTCGGTCGTCATCAGTGCACTCCCGAGCGGGTCGAGCCCGGCGTCTCGGCGGTGGCGCGCACCGTGAGCCGGGGACGGCGGGTGAGCGGCAGCGCGTCGAGCACGCCGGAGGCGGCGGTGCGGGCCTCGTCGCGCAGCGCACCGGTCTCGCCGCGCCCGCGGGCCCGGACGACGACCGAGCGGGCCGACGCGGTGACCGAGGCGGCGGTGACCGGGTCCAGTGCGCGGACCCGGCTGCCGACCAGGCGGGCCAGCACCCGCGGCGCGGTCGCGACGGTCAGGCCCGGCGACGGCGAGTCGAGCGCGACGTCGTGCCGGCGGGCCAGCAATCCGATGACCAGCAGCAGCACGCCGGCGACGATCGCGGCGACCGCGATCCACAGCACCGGCTGCGCGGTCCAGAGGGTGTTCTCGGCGGTGCCGCGCCAGTCCCGCCACGGGACGAGCAGGCCGGAGCCGGTCCCGGGGCTCACCCAGGCCGCCACGACCTCGGTGACGACCAGCGCGCCGAGCCCGGCGAGCGCCAGGCTGACCAGGGGCGCGAGCACGCGGAGCAGGACACGCACGGTGTGCCACCTGCCTTTCTGGGTCGGGGAGGGCGGGTCAGCGGACCCGGGTGGTCTCGGGCCCGGTGGCCCGGTCGGCCTGCAGCGCGTCCACCTCGACGGTGAACCCGCGCAGCCGGCGTCCGGTCATCCGGCGCAGGTCGGCGGCGACCCGCTCGCGCACCTCGGCGACGGCCGCCCGGACCGGGCCGGGGTAGACCAGCGTCAGCCGCAGCCGGACGTCGATCTCCTCGGCGGAGCGGGTGGTGATCCGGGCGCTCGGCCCGGACTCGCCCATCCCCAGCCCGGCCACGGTGCGGGCGCGGTGCCGGGTCGCCGGTGCGGTGTCGGCGGCGTACTCGACGATCTTCTTCAGGACCGCCGGGTCGATGTCGAGTGAGCCGCGGTCGTCCGGCTCGGGCAGCTCGGTCACGGTGCGGTCACCGGTCGCGGCCGCGGCCGAACACGCCGCTGATGTCGAGCTCGCCGTCGAGCACGCGCCCGGCCAGCAGGCCGATGACGCCGAGCACGAGGGTGATGACGAAGGCCAGGAATCCGGCGGTGGAGCCGGCGACGCCGAGCAGGAGACCTGCCAGCAGGCCGGTCTGGGTGGCGTTCATGTCGTTTCCTCCGAGACGGGCACCCGTGCCGTGTGACCGGCGCCGGTGCCGGGGTTCAGGGCTCGCTTCGGTCGGTCCGGCCGGGCCGGTCGACCCGGGGATGTGTGCGGCGGCGCACGGTGCGGATCAGCGCGACCAGCACCCGGGTCGGCAGCGGCAGGTCGGGGACGATCTCGATCGGCGCGTCGTAGCGCCGGTCGTCGTACCGGTCGTGGGACCGGCTCCCGGCGCCCGCGTCCGGATCGTGCCCGGCGGCCAGCGCCCGGTACCGGGCCAGGCCGGCCCGGAACACCTCGGGATCGCCGCCGCGGTCGGGATGGTGGGTGCGGACGAACGACCGGTACGCCGCGCGCTGCTCGGGCGTGAGCCCGGCCCGGCCGTCCCGAGCGTCCATCCGTACCTCCGTGCCGCGGGTCATCGGGCGCCTGCCGGGTCCCCGGCACCGCCGGCACCGGGGCCGACCGGGCCCAGCGGGACGACGTCGGACACCGTGACGTCGACCGGCGTCGCACCGACCAGCGGCGTGACGGTCCGGCGCAGTGCTGCGACGGTATCCGGGATCGGCCGGTCGAGGTGCAGCACCACGCCGATCTCCACCGGCTCGCCCGGTCCGCCGACGTGCACCCCGACCAGTCGCCGGCCCGGCAGCCAGGTCGCGACGGCGCCGAAGATCCCGCCGTCCAGCCGGACGACCGAGGGATGCGCGGCGACCGCCTCGGCGACCAGCTCGGCCAGCGCGGCCGGTTCCGGGTCGGCAGCGAGCCCGGCCGCACCGGCGGCCGGGGCCGGACGGCCGGTGACCACGGCCGCGGGGGAGGCGGGGGACTCGGGCACCGTCGTCACTCCACGACGCGGCCGGTCGGCGCGGGCGCGCGGTCGGCGGGGGCGTCGGCGTCGTCGTCACCGGCCAGGTGGATGTCGTTCACCGAGATGTTGACCTCGATGACCTCCAGCCCGGTCATCCGCTCGACGGCGCCGATCACGTTGCGGCGCACCGCCTTCGACAGCTCGGAGATGGCGACGCCGTACTCCACGACGAGATCGAGGTCGACCGCCGCCTGCTTCTCGCCGACCTCGACGGCGACCCCGGCGACGTTCGACGCGCCGGTGGCGCTGCCGCCCGGGATGCGCTCGCGCAGCGCGCCGAACGCGCGGGACGCGCCGCTGCCCATCGAGTGCACGCCGGCGACCTCGCGGGCGGCGATCCCGGCGATCTTCTGCACGACCGACGCGGCGATCGAGGTCTTGCCCTGGGTGGTGTCGTCGCCGATCTTCGCCGGGCTCGCGCCGGAGGTGGTGGCGGGGCTGCTGGAGGTCATCGTGGTGCTCCTCTCGCGGCGGCCCCGGGCGTGGCCCGGGCCGCCGGCTCGTCCTGCGGTCCCTCGTGTGATGCCCAACGCGCGGCGGGCCTCACGGGACTTCACTCGTTCGGCGGACGTGTGGCCCTCCGGTAGTGCAGCAGCAGGGTCCCGTCGGGCGCGGCGAGCTGCCCGACCAGCTCCATCCGGCGCAGCGGGACGGCGTCCGGGCCGCCGGCGATCCGGCCGGCCGGGCCGCCGGCGAGCACCGGCACCAGGGTGAGCCGCAGCTCGTCGATCGCGTCCGCGGCGACCAGCGCGCCGAGCAGCGTGGGGCCGCCCTCGCACAGCACCTCGCGCAGGCCGCGCCTGCCCAGCTCGGCCAGCAGCGTGCCGGGCGCGAGATCGGCCAGCGCGACCACCTCGGCTCCGGCCGCGGCCAGGGCGGCCCGCCGGGCCGCGGGCGCGGCGGCGGTGGTGAGCACGATCGGCGCCGTGGTGGTGTCGGTGAACAGCGGCGCCGCCGGATCGAGCGCGGCCGACCCGGTGACCACCGCGACCGGCGGGGGCGGCCCGGGATCGGCACCGTCCGGGCCGGGCCGGCGCGGACGCACGCCCCGGTAGTTCTCGTCCCGCGCGGTGCCCGCGCCGACCAGCACGACGTCGGCGGCCCGGCGCACCGAGCGGAACAGCTCGCGATCGGCCGGGGTGCTCAGCCCCTGCGAACCGCGCCCGCCCGCGGCGACCGCGCCGTCCAGCGAGGTGACCATGATCGCGGTGACCCGTCGGCCGTTCCGGTGTCGCTGCACGTCGTGAGCATGCCGGGTGCCCGTGGCGTGATCAGGACGTGGCCCACGGGGTGTTCTGTCGTAGGTCAGGCTCACTTATGGTGAGCGGAGCCGCGCCAGACGGGTGCGCACCGCAACCACGCGCAGGGAGACCGCAGCCAGGTGAACGCGATCCGCGTCCGATCCCGTCCGACGGGGCCTCCGGCGCCACCGAAGCGCTCGTTGCGGCGCAGACGGCTGATCGGCCTCGCCGGCCTGACGGCGGCGGTGCTGGCCGCCGTGCTGGCCAGCATCGCGATCGGCACCAAGGTCATCCCGCTGAACGAGGTGGTCTCGGCGCTGGTCGCCCCCACCGGCAGCGAGAACGACGTGGTGGTGCGCGCGCTGCGGATCCCGCGGACCGCGCTCGGGGTGCTGGTCGGGATGGCACTCGGCCTGGCCGGTGCGCTGGTGCAGGGCTTCACCCGCAACCCGCTCGGCGATCCCGGCCTGCTCGGGGTGAACGCCGGTGCCGCGTTCTTCGTGGTGGTCGGCATCTACGTCTTCGGCGTCACCTCGCTGTTCGGTTACGTCTGGTTCGCCTTCGCCGGGGCGCTGGTCGCCAGCGTGGTGGTGTTCGTGATCGGCACCCGGGCGCCCGGCGGGGCCACCCCGGTCACCCTCGCCCTCTCCGGGGCCGCGGTGACCTTCCTGCTCAGCGCGCTGACGTCGTCGATCGTGCTGCTCGACGAGACCAGCCTGGACGCCTACCGGTTCTGGAGCGTCGGTTCGCTGGCCGGGCGGGACGCGGCCGTCGGCGGCCAGGTGGTGTGGTTCATCGTCGCCGGCGCGATCCTGGCGCTGGCCAGCGCGCCCGCGCTGAACGCGCTCTCGCTGGGCGACGACGTGGCCACCTCGCTGGGGCACTCGGTGCGCCGGACCCGGATCGTCGGCGTCGTCGCGATCACCCTGCTCGCCGGCGCCGCCACCGCGGCCTGCGGGCCGATCGTGTTCCTCGGCCTGATCGTGCCGCACGTGGTGCGCGCCTTCACCGGCCCCGACCACCGCTGGCTGCTGCCCGCGTCCGCGCTGGCCGGTGCGGTGCTGCTGCTGCTCGCCGACGTCGTCGGCCGGGTCGTCGCCCGGCCCGGTGAGCTGCAGGTCGGCATCGTGGTCGCGCTGATCGGCGGGCCGTTCTTCATCGCGCTGGTGCGCCGCCGGAAGCTGGGGGCGGTGTGAGCGCGACGACCGGGTCCCGCCCGGCCCCGCCCGCGGTGCCCGGCCGGCGCCCGATCCGCTACGGCCGGTTCTCCGGCGTGCTGCGGGTCCGCCCGCTCGTCGTGCTGCTGGTGTGCGCGGTGGTGCTGCTGCTCGCGGCCGCGGCGAACATGGGCCGCGGCGACTACCCGATCGCGATCACCGACGTGCTGGCCACCCTGTTCGGCGGCGGCGACGCCGGCCAGCAGCTGGTGGTGCTGGAGCTGCGGCTGCCGCGCACCCTGGTCGGTGCGCTGGTCGGCGGCGCGCTCGCGGTGTCCGGCGCGATCCTGCAGTCGATCGCCCGCAACCCGCTGGCCAGCCCGGACATCATCGGCGTGCAGTGGGGGGCCAGCGCGGCCGCGGTGTTCGTGATCGTGCTGGGCGGTGGCGCGGTCGGCGTCGGCGGGATGTTCGCCTCGCTCGGCATCCCGCTGGCCGCGCTGGCCGGCGGGCTGACCAGCTCGCTGGTCGTCTACGTGCTGGCCTGGCGGCGCGGCATCCAGGGCTTCCGGCTGGTGCTGATCGGGATCGGCATCCAGGCCGTGCTGGTCGCCGCGGTGCAGTGGCTGCTCACCGTCGCCCAGATCTACCAGGCCGCGCAGGCCCAGGTCTGGCTCAACGGCAGCCTGAACGCCCGCAGCTGGAACGAGGTGGTGCCGCTCTCGATCGCGATGGCGGTGCTCGTCCCGGCCGCGCTGATCCTGGCGCA
The DNA here is from genome assembly GCF_039526905.1 of Pseudonocardia kongjuensis. NCBI lineage: Bacteria > Bacillati > Actinomycetota > Actinomycetes > Pseudonocardiales > Pseudonocardiaceae > Pseudonocardia > Pseudonocardia kongjuensis. The sequence goes on from NZ_BAAAJK010000004.1 coordinate 374,178, forward strand.
CCTGCTCGGCGGCCTGCGGTTCGACGACGACACCGCCCGCGGCCTGGGCATCCGGGTCAACGGCGCGCGCACCGGGCTGCTGCTCGTCTCGGTCGGGCTCGCGTCGGTGGCGACCGCGGCCGCCGGGCCGATCGCCTTCGTCGCGCTGGTCTGCCCGCAGATCGCCCGGCGGATCTGCCGGGTCGGGAGCCCGCCGATCGCGGTGTCGATGATGCTCGGCGCGGCGCTCACCGTGCTCGCCGACCTGATCGCGCGCACCGCGCTCGGCTCGATCGAGCTCCCGGTCGGCATCGTGACCGCGGTGCTCGGCGCGCCCTACCTGCTGTACCTGCTCGCCCGCTCCCGTCAGGAGGCCCGCGCATGACCGCGCATCTCGAGGCTCGGACCACCACCGGGGGCGACCCGGTCGATCCCGACGTCGTGCGGCTGCGGGCCGAGGGCGTGGAGCTCGGCTACGGCGACCGCACGATCGTCGAGAACCTCGATCTCGACGTGCTGCCCGGCCGGGTCACGACCGTGATCGGCCCGAACGGCTGCGGCAAGTCCACCGTGCTGCGCGCGCTGGGCCGGCTGCTGCCGACCCGGTCCGGCCAGGTGCTGCTGGACGGCAGGCGGATCGACCGGACGCCCACCAAGGAGGTCGCCCGGGTGCTCGGCGTGCTGCCGCAGTCGCCGCTGGCACCGGAGGGGCTGACCGTCGGCGACCTGGTGGCGCGCGGGCGGCACCCGCACCAGGCGTGGTACCGCCAGTGGTCCGGCGACGACGAGCGCGCCGTCGCGGACTCGCTGGCCTGGACCGGACTGTCCGATCTCGCCGACCGGCCGGTGGACGAGCTCTCCGGCGGGCAGCGGCAGCGGGCCTGGATCTCGATGGCGCTGGCCCAGGAGACCGACCTGCTGCTGCTCGACGAGCCGACCACCTTCCTCGACCTGGCGCACCAGGTCGACGTGCTGGAGCTGGTCCGCAGGCTGCAGTCGGAGGCCGGCCGCACGGTCGTCATGGTGCTGCACGACCTGAACCTGGCCGCCCGCTACGCCGACCGGCTGATCGCGATGAAGGACGGCCGGATCGTCGCCACCGGGACCCCCGCCGAGGTGGTCACCGAGGAGCTGCTCGCCGAGGTCTTCGGCCTGCGCGCCCGGGTGCTGCCGGACCCGGTCACCGGGACGCCGCTGGTGGTGCCGGACGCCGGTCCGTCGCTGCACGCACCGGGCCCGGTGGCGCAGGGCTGAGGACCACCCCTGCCGTCAGCACGATGATCAAGCAGGTGGACACTGCTCCCGGCTGGAACGGGCGAAGGGGGCACACGTGGACGAATGGGAACAGACACTGGGCGCGGGGCCGCTGCTCGGCATAGCCGCGGCGGCGATCGCACTGATCCTGGTGCTGATCATCCGGTTCCGGGTGCACGCCTTCCTCACCCTGATCCTGGTCTCGCTGCTGACCGCGCTGGCCACCGGCGTCCCGCTGGGCGCGGTCGTCGACGTCCTGACCGACGGCCTGGGCGGCACGCTCGGCGCGGTCGCCCTGCTCATCGCGCTCGGCGCGATGCTCGGCAAGCTGATCGAGCACTCCGGCGGGGCGAAGGTGCTCGCCGAGTCGCTGGTCGACCGGTTCGGTGAGCAGCGCGCCGTCCTCGGGCTGAGCCTGGCCTCGCTGCTGATCGGCTTCCCGATCTTCTTCGACGCCGGCCTCGTGCTGATGCTGCCCATCATCTTCGCGGTCGCCCGCCGGGTCGACGGCGGCCGCAACGTGCTGCTCTACGGCATCCCGGCGGCGGCCGCGTTCTCGGTCATGCACGTGTTCCTGCCGCCGCATCCCGGCCCGGTCGCCGCGACCGACCAGTTCGACGCGAACCTGGGCCTGGTGCTGCTGATCGGCCTGATCATCGTGCTGCCCGTCTGGTGGCTGGCCGGCTACCTGTGGGGCACCTGGATCGGCCGCCGGATCGTGCACCCGGTCCCGGCGCTGTTCGGCACCGTCGACGACGACCAGCCCACCGACCCGCCGCGGCTGGGCACCGTGGTGCTGCTGCTCGCGCTGCCCATCCTGCTGATCCTCGGCAACACCGGGCTGGACGCGCTCGCCCAGGTCGGCGTGGTCGACGCGGACGCGGGCTGGGTGCAGTTCCTGAGCATCCTCGGCTCGTCCGGCATCGCGCTGCTGATCGGCGTGTTCGTCGCGATGATCGTGCTCGGCAGCCGCCGGGGCACCGACAAGAACGCGATGGAGAAGCTGCTCGAGTCCTCGCTGGGCCCGATCTCGTCGGTCGTGCTGATCACCGGCGCCGGCGGGATGTTCGGCGGCGTGCTGCGCGCGTCCGGGATCGGCGACGCGCTGGCCGACGCGCTGGACGCGGTCGGCCTGCCGGTGATCGTGGCGGCCTACGTGATCGCGGTGGTGCTGCGGGTCGCGCAGGGCTCGGCGACGGTGGCGCTGGTCACCTCGGCCGGCCTGGTCGCGCCCGCGGTGCTGGCCGGCGGGTTCAACTCGGTCGAGGTGGCCTGCATCGTGCTGGCCACCGCGGCCGGCTCGGTGTTCGCCGGGCACGTCAACGACTCCGGATTCTGGCTGGTCGGACGCCTGATGGGGCTCGACGTGGCGACCACGCTCAAGACCTGGACGGTGCAGCAGACCATCCAGTCGGTGGTCGGGTTCGCCGCGGTGCTGCCGATCTTCCTGCTGGCGGGTGCCGTCGGCTGATCCGCGGTCGGGCAGGATCGGGCGGGTGAGCCCGCACGACCCTGCCGACCGTCCCGCCGACCGTCCGCCGTACCTCGCGACCCGCGCCGTGCACGCCGGGAACGACGTCGATCCCGGCACCGGGGCGATCCGCCGCCCGATCGTCGCCGCGAACTCCTACGCGCTGCCCGACGACCCGTCCGAGCTGGACTGGTCGGGCACCGGCACCCGGCTCTACACCCGCAACGGCGGGGCGAACCAGGCGTGGCTGGAGGAGAAGCTGGCCGCGCTGGAGGACCCGTCCGGGGTGTCGCCGGGCGGCTGCGCGGCGGTCGCGCTGGCCTCCGGCGTGGCGGCGCTGCACGCGGTGCTGTTCACCTTCCTGCGCACCGGCGACCACGTGGTGAGCTCCGACGTCACCTACGTCGCCACCCACCGGCTGCTCACCGAGCTGCTGCCGGACCGCTACGGCATCACCGCCACGCTGGTCGACTCCGCGGACCCGGAGGCGGTGCGGGCGGCGATCCGGCCGGAGACCCGGCTGGTGCACGTCGAGACCCCGGCCAACCCGACGACCCGGATCACCGACGTCGACGCGGTCGCCGCCGTCGCGCACGAGCACGGCGCGCTGCTCAGCGTGGACGCCACGTTCGCCACCCCGGTGCTGCAGCGGCCGCTGGAACGCGGCGCCGATCTCGTCGTGCACTCGCTCACCAAGTACGTCAACGGCCACGGCGACGCGATGGGCGGGGCGGTGCTCGGCAGGCGCGAGCTGGTCGACCGGATCCGGGCCGACGCGATGGTCGACGCCGGCGGCGTGATCAGCCCGTTCAACGCCTGGCTGATCATGCGCGGCTCGGTGACGCTGCCGATGCGGATGCGCGCGCACTGCGACGCCGCGCTGCAGGTCGCCCGGTTCCTGGACGGCCGCCCGGAGGTCGCCTGGGTGGCCTATCCCGGGCTGCCCTCGCACCCGCAGCACGAACTCGCCGCCCGCACCCTGGACGGCGGCTTCGGCGGGATGCTCGCCTTCGCCCTGGACGGGCCGCCGGAGCTGCAGAACCGGTTCGTCGCGAACCTGCGGATCATCACCTCGGCGGTGTCGCTCGGCCACGACGAGTCGCTGATCGTGCACGTCGGCGCCGGGTCCGAGGGCCGCGCCGCGCACTTCCCGCCCGAGTTCCGCCGCTACGGCCACCTGCGCTTCTCGGTCGGCCTGGAGGACCCGCGCGACCTGGTCGCCGACCTGGAGCAGGCGCTGGCCGCGCTCAGCCGATGAGCGACCGGCCCACGATCTCCTTCATGATCTCGTTCGTGCCGCCGTAGATCGCCTGCACCCGGGAGTCGACGAACGCGCGGGCGATCGGGTACTCCAGCATGTAGCCGTAGCCGCCGTGCAGCTGCACGCAGCGGTCGACCACCCGGTTCTGCAGGTCCGAGCACCACCACTTGGCCTTCGCCGCGTCCGGCACGGACAGCTCGGTGGTGACGTGCTCGCGCAGGCACCGGTCCACGAACACCCGCGCGATCGACACCTCGGTGTCCATCTCCGCCAGCTCGAAGCGGGTGTTCTGGAAGTTCGCCACCGGACGCCCGAACGCCTTGCGCTCCTTGGTGTACTCCAGCGTGAGCCGCAGCGCGGCCTCGGCGCCGGCCACCGAGGCGACGGCGATCGACAGCCGCTCCTGGGCGAGGTTCTGCATCAGGTACACGAAGCCCTGGCCGGCCTCGCCGAGCCGGTTCGCGTCCGGCACCCGGACGTCGGTGAAGCTCAGCTCCGCGGTGTCCTGGGCCTTCATGCCGACCTTCTTGAGCCGCCGTCCGCGCTCGAAGCCGGGCATCCCGCGCTCCACGACGAACAGCGTGAAGCCCAGGTGCTTCGCGTCCGGGTCGGTCTTCGCGACGACGATCACCAGGTCGGCGAGGATGCCGTTGGTGATGAAGGTCTTGGAGCCGTTGAGGATCCAGTCCCCGTCGGCGTCCTGCTTCGCGGAGGTGGCGATGCCCTGCAGGTCGGAACCGGTGCCCGGCTCGGTCATCGCGATCGCGGTGATCAGCTCGCCGGAGCAGAACCCGGGCAGCCAGCGCTGCTTCTGCTCGTCGGTGCACAGCCGCAGCAGGTAGGGCGCGACGACGTCGTTGTGCAGCGGGTAGCCGACCCCGCTGGTGCCGGCGGCGACGATCTCCTCGTCCAGCACGGCGTTGTAGCGGAAGTCGTCGACCCCGCCGCCGCCGTACTCCTCGGGGACGGCCATGCCGAGCAGCCCGGCGGCACCGGCCGCGGTCCAGATCGACCGGTCGACCTGGCCCTCGTCCTCCCACCGCTCGTGGTGCGGGGTGATCTCCTTCGCGATGAAGGTGCGACACAGGTCGCGGAACGCGTCGTGTTCGTCGTCGAAGATCTCGCGCTGCATGGCGGTGAGTGTCACATACCCGTCGGTAACAACGGGAGTCTCCACGGGCCGTCGGTGACCCCCGAGTGCCGTAGGGTGCGCGCGTGCACCTCGTCGACGCTGTCGCCAACGTCTGGGACCGGACCGTCGTCGGGCATCTCGCCGATCTCGAACGGATGCCGCGCGAGGCCGTCGTCGGCTCCCCGGCCGGGATCCTGTACCGCTACCGGCCGCTGTCCGGGGTGGACGCCCACGACGGCGCCCCGGTGCTGCTCGTGCCGCCGCTGGGCGCCCCGGACTTCGCCTACGACCTGCGGCGCGGCTGCTCGCTGGTGGAGCACCTGCTGCAGCAGGGGCGCACCGTCTACCTGATCGACTACGGCCCGAAGTCGTTCTCCGACCGGAGCCTGGGCATCGAGCACTGGGTGGACGACCTGCTGCCGTCCGCGGTCCGCGAGGTCGCCGACGCCGAGGGCTCCGACGTGCACCTGGTCGCCTGGTCGCTGGGCGGGATCTTTGCGCTGCTCACGGTCGCCGCCGCCGTGCAGTCCCGGGCGCCGCTGCCGGTGCGCAGCGTGGCCGCGATCGGCACCCCGGTCGACATCTCGCGGGTCCCGCTGGTGGCGCCGCTGCGCCCGCTCGCCGAGGTCGCGGGCGGCCGGATGGTCTCCTCGATCTACCGCGGCATCGGCAGCTTCCCGGCGCCGGTGGTGAGCTGGGCCTTCCACCTGACGGCGGTGGACCGGCTGGTCACCCGTCCGCTCGCGGTGCTGTCCCGGATCGACGACCGGGACTGCCTCGCCCAGATCGAGGCCGTCGACCACCTGATGGCCAACATGCACGGCTACCCGGGCCGGGTGTTCGGCCAGATCTTCCACCTGCTGCTGCGCAACAACGACCTGGCCTCCGGCGGGCTGCGGCTGGCCGGGCGCGACGTCGAGCTGTCCGACGTGGACGTGCCGGTGCTGGTCGTCGCCGGCCGGGACGACGTGATCGCCCCGCTGAAGGCGGTCCGCAGCGCGGTGCCGCTGCTCTCCGGCAGCCCGGAGGTGCGGTTCACCACCGCGCCGGGCGGGCACCTCGGCGTGCTGACCGGGCGGCGGGCCCGGACCACCACCTGGCCGGAGCTGGACCGGGCGCTCGCCGACTGGGACGACGACGCGACCGGCAGCAGCACCGGCTCCGGCGACGCGGTCGCCGGCGGCTGACCCTTCCCGCCCGGCCCGGCCTTGACCGCGTCGGTGCGAAGTGATTTAGTCACTTTATGAATTCGGGGCAGATGGCGGGGCAGCTGTCGCTGTCGGAGCGGCTCGCCGACGACATCATGCGGATCATCCGGGTCGAGGGGCTCGGCCCGGGCGACCAGCTGGCGTCCTCCCGCGATCTCGCCCGCCGGTTCGAGGTCACCACCCCGACCGTGCGCGAGGCGCTGCGCCGGCTGGAGGCCACCGGTGCCGTCGAGTTCCGGCACGGCTCGGGCACCTACGTCGGCCCCGGCGCCGACCGGCGCCTGCTGGCCAACCCGCACGGTCCCGCCGCCACCCGGGAGAGCGTGCTGGAGCTCGTCGAGGCCCGGCTGGTCCTCGAACCACCGATCGCCGCCGCGGCCGCCCGCACCCGGGACGCCGAGGGGCTGCGGCTGATGGAGCTCAGCGTCACCAACGCGCTGCACCCGCCGCAGGGCGATCTCCGTCCCGCCGTGCACTTCCACGTCGCGCTCGCCGCCACCAGCGGCAACGCCGTGCTGCGGGAGACCGTGCAGGCGCTGCTCGACGTCCGCGCCCGGGACCAGATCGAGATCCGGCACCGCTACGACGACCGCGAGCGCGACCACGCCGAACACGTCCGGCTGCTCGACGCCGTCCGCGCCGGCGATCCGGAGCTGGCCGCGTCGCTGACCGCCGAGCACCTGGCCGCGATCCGCTCGGCGGTCGGCGGCTGAGCCGCACCGGCCGACGGCCGGAGCACCCGCACCCCGTCCCGCACCAGCGACGGCGCCGACCGGTGCCGCCGCCCCCCGCCCTGCCCGGACCACCCGGGCGGGCCGAACCGGGCGTCGACGACGCCGTCCGAAGGGAGCCGGTATGCCCGGAACGAGGAGAGCACGGTTGCTCGCGCTCGCCGCCTGCCTGTCCGTCGCGGTGGCGGGGGTGATCGGCACCGCCGCGACGGCGTCCGCGGGGGAGCGGCCGCCGCCGCGCAGCCCCGGCTGCGGCACACCCGCGCCGCAGCAGCCCGGCACCAGCGTGGACCGGACCGTCCGCTCCGGCGGGCTGGACCGCGCCGTCCGGCTGCACCTGCCGCCGGGCTACACCGCGGACCGCGCGTGGCCGGTGGTGCTGGTCTTCCACGGCCGCGGCAACAGCGGCCCGACCACCGAGGAGTTCAGCGAGCTGTCCGCGCTGCCCGCGATCCTCGCCTACCCGGACGGCGTGCCCGGCGGCGAGGACCGCCGGGCCTGGCAGGGCGCCCCGTACTCGGCGCCGGGGGTGGACGACGTCGCCTTCACCGGCGACCTGCTCGACGAGCTCGAGTCCACGCTGTGCGTCGACACGAAGCGGGTCTACGCGACCGGGAAGTCCAACGGCGGCGGGTTCACCGAGATCCTGGCCTGCCGGCTCGCCGACCGGATCGCCGCGTTCGCCCCGGTCGCCGGCGCGTACTACCGGGCGGGGGAGCCGCCCTGCGAGCCCGGCCGGGCGGTGCCGGTGCTGTCGTTCCACGGCACCGGCGACGTCACGATCCCCTACGCCGGCGACGCCGCCCGCGGGCTCCCCGCGATCCCGGACTGGGTGGCCGGCTGGGCGGACCGGAACTCCTGCGCGCCGCAGCCGGCGACCCGCCGGATCGAGCCGGACGTCACCGTCTCGACCTGGTCGGGCTGCGACGACCGGGCGCGCGTCGAGCACGTCGCGATCGACGACGCCGGGCACACCTGGCCGGGCGCGACGCTCTACAGCGGCGGCGGCAGCACCACCTACACGGTGCGGGCCACCGACCTGATCTGGGACTTCTTCAGCAGGCACCGCCTGCGCTGAGGCCCACCGCGCGGTGCTGAGGGGTCACCGCGCGGATGTGCGCCCGGGGACGTCGGGGAACAATCGCGACCATGCGGTATCTCGACGTCCCCGGGCCCACCCGTACGCCGTGGTCGGTGATCGGCCTGGGCACCTGGCAGTTCGGCTCCACCGAGTGGGGCTACGGCGCCGGGTTCGACGGCGAGGCGGCGCGGATCGTCGCCCGCGCCCGGGAGCTCGGCGTCACCGTGTTCGACACCGCGGAGGTCTACGGTTTCGGGCGCAGCGAGCGGATCCTCGGCGAGGCGCTGCGCGCCTGCGGCGGCACCGACGACGTCGTGCTCGCCACCAAGTTCCTCCCGCTGCTGCCGCTGGGGCCGGTCCTCGAACAGCGCGCGGTCGCCTCGGCCGCCCGGCTCGGCGTGTCCTCGATCGACCTCTACCAGATCCACAAGCCGCATCCGCTGCTCGGCGACAGCTCCGCGATGCGCGGGATGGCCGCGCTGCAGCGGATCGGGCTGGTCGGCGCGGCCGGCGTCTCGGCCTACCCGATGGCCCGCTGGCGCACCGCCGACGCCGCGCTCGGCGCCCCGGTGCACGCGAACCAGGTGGAGTTCAGCCTGCTGCGCCGCGAGCCGGCCGCCGAGCTGGTGCCGTTCGCGGTCGAGCAGCGCCGGGTCGTGATCGCCTACAGCCCGCTCGCCCAGGGCCTGCTGACCGCCCGCTACGACGAGACGAACCGGCCGTCGAACGCGGTGCGGCGCAACACCGCCTGGCTCCCGGAGAACCTGCGGGCGCTGCGCCCGCTGCACGACGCGCTGCGCGACGTGGCGTCCGGGCACGACGCGACGCCGGCGCAGGTCGCGCTGGCCTGGGTGGTGCACCACCCGAACACGGTCGCGATCCCGGGTGCGTCGAGCCTGGCGCAGCTGGAGTCCAACGTGGCGGCCGCCGCGATCACCCTCACCGCCGACGAGCACGACGGCCTCACCGCGGCGGCCGCGGCCGTGCGGCGGACCCTCGGGCCGCGCGCGCTGCCCGCCCTCGCCCGCGACCTGACCAGCAGCGGAAGGGGACCGTTCGGTCGCATGACGGTGTGACGTAGACCGGGTGAAAACCGTGCGCGTCGCAAACGAGAGAGGTCTATCGTCGCCGTCATGGTGACGCTCGTCCCCTCCGTATCCCGTGCGGCGCACGACACGGCAGTGGCGGAGCTGCGCCGGCGGCGGTCCGGCGCCGGGCGGGTGCAGCTGGGCAAGCCGTCGTCGAACCTGTTCCGGTTCGGCGACCGGGACACCGGCCGCGGCGCCACCCGGCTGGACACCTCCGCGCTGGACGGCGTGCTCGCCGTCGACCCGGTCGCGCGGACCGCCGAGGTCCAGGGCATGGCCACCTACGAGACCATCGTGGACGCCACGCTCGCGCACGGACTGATGCCGCTGGTCGTCCCGCAGCTGAAGACGATCACGCTCGGCGGCGCGGTGACCGGGCTCGGCGTGGAGTCGACGTCGTTCCGCAACGGGCTGCCGCACGAGTCGGTGCTGGAGATGGACGTGCTCACCCCGGCCGGGGAGCTGCTGCACGTCACCCCGGACGGCGAGCACGCCGACCTGTTCGCGGCCTTCCCGAACTCCTACGGCACGCTCGGCTACGCGCTGCGGCTGGTCGTCGAGCTGGCGCCGGTGCGCCCGTTCGTGAAGCTCACCCATCACCGGTACCCGACCGCGGACGCCGTCGCGGCCGGGATCGAGGAGCTGGCGGGCTCCGGGGCGGACTTCCTCGACGGCGTGGTCTTCGGCCCCGGCGAGCACTACCTGAGCGTCGGCGAGTTCGTCGACGCCCCGATGCCCGGCGCCCGGATCTCCGACTACACCGGCCAGGAGGTCTTCTACCGGTCGCTGCAGCGCCGCCCGGTCGATCACCTGACCACGCACGACTATCTCTGGCGCTGGGACCCGGACTGGTTCTGGTGCTCGCGCGCGTTCGGCGTGCAGCACCCGCTGGTGCGCCGGTTCTGGCCGCGCCGGTACCGCCGGTCCGACGTCTACCGCAGGCTGGTCGCGCTCGACCAGCGCTACGGCGCGTCGAACCGGGTCCGTAGCGCGATCGGCGTCCCGACCGAGGAAATGGTCGTGCAGGACGTCGAGATCCCGGTCGAGCGGCTCGCCGAGTTCCTCGCGTTCTTCCACGCCGAGGTGGGGATCGCCCCGGTGTGGCTGTGCCCGCTGCGGCTGCGCGGCGAGCGGTCCTGGCCGCTCTACCCGATGGAGCCGGGCCGGCTCTACGTCAACGTCGGCTTCTGGTCGTCGGTGCCGGAACGCCCCGGTGACCCGTGGGCGCACAACCGGCTCGTCGAGGAGTGCGTCGCGCGGCTGGGCGGGCACAAGTCGCTGTACTCGACCGTGCACTACGGCGAGGACGAGTTCTGGGCGCACTACAACGGCGAGGCGTACCGGGCGGTGAAGCAGCGGTACGACCCGGCCGGGCAGGCGCCCGACCTGTACCGCAAGGTGACCGGCCGCTGAGGGGATGCCGCGGTCGGCGGAGCTGGAAGGTGGATCGGCGATGACGGGAGTTCTGGAGCGGCGAGACACGACGACCGAACCGGTCGCCGGGATCCTGTCCCGGGTGATCGGCAGGGCGCCGGAACTGCGCATCGAGGCGTTCGACGGGTCCCGCAGCGGCCCCGACGACGCGCCGGTGGCGCTGCAGGTCCGCTCGCCACGGGCGCTGGCCCGGCTGGTGAGCGCCCCCGGGTCGCTCGGGCTGGCCAGGGCCTACGTGACCGAGGAGATCGACGTCCGGGGTGATCTCTACACCGCGCTGCGCGCGATGGCCGAGGTGACGCTGCACTCGATCCCGCGCCGGGACCAGCTCTGGCTCGCCCGGCGGCTGCTGCCCTACTGGCGGGAGCACCGGATGCCGCCGCCGGACCTGGAGGCCCGGCCGCGCGGGCTGCTGCACTCCAAGCGGCGTGACTCGCAGGCCATCTCGCACCACTACGACGTCTCGAACCGGTTCTACGAGTTCGTGCTCGGCGAGTCGATGACCTACACCTGCGCCGCGTACCCGCACGCCGACGCCACCCTGGAGGAGGCCCAGGCGAACAAGTACGCCCTGGTCGCGGCCAAGCTCGATCTCGAGCCGGGGATGCGGTTGCTCGACGTCGGCTGCGGCTGGGGCGGCATGGTCCGGCACGCCGCCGCCGAGCACGGGGTGAAGGCGCTCGGCGTGACGCTGTCCCGGGAGCAGGCGGCGTGGGCGCAGGCCGAGATCGAGCGCCAGGGGCTCGGCGGGCTGGCCGAGGTCCGGCACCTCGACTACCGCGACCTGCCGGACGGCGCGTTCGACGCGGTGTCCTCCATCGGGCTGACCGAGCACATCGGCAAGGCGAACATCGACGCCTACTTCCGGGCGATGCAGGCCAAGCTGCGGCCCGGCGGCCGGATGCTCAACCACTGCATCACCCAGCCGCACAAGCCCGACCACCGCAACACCGACCCGTTCATCCACCGCTACGTGTTCCCGGACGGCGAGCTCGAGCCGGTCGGCACCCTCGTCACCGCGATGAACGAGGCCGGCTTCGAGATCCGGCACGCCGAGAACCTGCGCGAGCACTACGCGCTGACGCTGCGCGACTGGGGCGCGAACCTGGAGCGGAACTGGACCGACGCGGTCGCCGAGGTCGGCATCGGGCGGGCCAGGGTGTGGCGGCTGTACATGGCCGCCTGCCGCCTCGGGTTCGAGCTGAACAACATCCAGCTGCACCAGGTGCTGGGGGTGAAGCTGCACGCCGACGGCACCGCCGGGTTCCCGCTGCGCGGGGAGCACGGGGCGTACTGAGCTGGCCCGGGCTCCGGAGCCCCCCGGGGCGCGGGGCTCCCGGCGCGCGGGGCCCGGCTTCCGTGTCGCACCCCCGGCGTGGTCTCGCACCGGCTCCGGGCGGTGCGGCGCCGGACCAGGGGTGCGGCATCGCGTGGATCGGGCGGGCCGCGGCGCCCGACCGTCAGGCCAGCCGGCGGGCCGCGGCGACGGCCCGGCCGGCGTACCCGCCCCCGAACAGCACGGTGTGCACCAGCAGCGGGAACAGCTGGTGCAGCGGGATCCGGTCGCGCCATCCCTCGGCGAGCGGCGTCCCGGCGTCGGCGGCCGCCCCGGCGTAGCCGGCCAGCACCCGGTCGAGACGGGGCAGCCCGAACAGGTCCAGCATCGCCAGGTCGGACTCGCGGTGGCCGCCGTGCGCGGCCGGATCGATCAGCCAGGCGGTGTCCGCGGACCACAGGACGTTGCCGGACCACAGATCGCCGTGCAGCCGGGCGGGCGGCTCGTCCGGCCCGGCGAGCCGGTCGATCCGCGCACAGACCCGGTCGATCGCGGCCGCACCGGCCGGGTCGAGCTCGCCGCGGTCGCGGGCGGCGCGCAGGTAGGGGAGCACCCGGTCCTGCACGAACCACTCGTGCCACGGCCCGTCGTGCCCGACGTTGCGCATCCGGGCGTGCCCGATCCACGCCTGCGCCGGTCCGCCCGGCGGCGGCGCGCCGAACGCGTCGGCACCGGCGGCGTGCAGGACGGCGAGCCGCCTGCCCAGCTCCCCGGCGGCGTCCTCGGTGGGCCGCCCGGCCGGGACCCAGCTGCTGACCAGCCACTCGTCGTCGTGGCCGAGGACGTCGGGCAGCGGCGGGCCGCCGGGGACGGCCAGCCAGCGCAGCCCGGCGGCCTCGGCGGGGATCGAACCGGGATCCGCGGCGCCGTTCTTGACGACGACGGTGACCGCCGCCGCCCCCTCGCCGAGCCGGAACCGCGGCGGGTGCCCGCCGAGGTCCGCGGTCACCGTCCGCCCGGTCAACCGGTGGACGGGAGCGCTCACGCCTGCCGCTTCACGTACTCGACCAGACCCGGCAGCGCCGCCGCGATCATCTCGTAGACCTCGGTGAACCCGTCCGGGCCGCCGTAGTAGGGGTCCGGGACCTCGGCGCCCTCGGCCGCGTCCGGATCGAACGAGCGCAGCAGCCGGACCCGCTTCGGGTCCGGCACCGAGCGCTGCAGCGACCGCAGGTGCCCGGCGTCCAGCGCGACGAGCAGGTCCGCGGCGAGCATCTCCGAGTCGACCTGGCGGGCCTGGTGGGCGGCGTCGAAACCGTGCTCGGTCAGCACCTCGGCCGCGCGCTCGTCCATCGGCTGGCCGATGTGCCAGTGACCGGTCCCGGCACTGGTCACCCGCACCCGGTCGGCCAGGCCGACGGCCTCGACCTCGGCGGCCAGCATCTTCTCGGCGATCGGTGAGCGGCAGATGTTGCCGGTACAGACGAAGACGACGTTCACGGTGAACCCTCCCGGGGAGCACGGGCTCGGACGTCGGCGTTGACGGCGGACAGCGAGAACAGCAGGAACAGGGCGGGCGCGACGGACATGGTCCGCCCATTCTCACCCACCCCGCCGTGCCGGTCCGTGCGGGAGCCCGCCGTAGGGTGTCCGGATGCCGTTCGATCACCCTCGGGCCGGTCACGGACCCGGTGACCCGGGCGCCCACGACCTGCGCCACCACGGCGACGCCGAGGTGGCCGACGGCCTGCTCGACTTCGCCGTCAACGTGGTCGGGGACGGGCCGCCCGCCTGGCTGCGCGACCGCCTGGCCGCGACGCTCGACGGCCTCGGCCGCTACCCGCGGGCCGGCCACGACGCCCGGGCCCGCGAGGTCGCCGCCGCCCGGCACGGCCGCACCCCGGACGAGGTGCTCCCGCTGGCCGGGAGCGCGGAGGGGTTCGCGCTGCTCCCGGCGCTGCGGCCGCGGCTGGCCGCCGTCGTCCACCCGGGGTTCACCGAGCCGGAGGCCGCACTGCGGGCCGCCGAGGTGGACGTCGTCCGGGTGCACACCGACGCCGCGGACGGGCACGCGCTGCACCCGGCCGCGGTCCCGGACCGGGCCGATCTGGTCGTCGTCGGTAACCCGACGAACCCGACCGGGGTGCTGCACCCCGCCGGCACCGTGCGCGCGCTGGCCCGGCCGGGGCGGGTGCTCGTGGTCGACGAGGCGTTCGCCGACGCCGTCCCCGGGGAACCGGAGTCGCTCGCCGGCGCCGCCGACGTGCCCGGCCTGCTCGTCCTCCGCTCGCTGACCAAGACCTGGGCGCTGGCCGGCCTGCGCGCCGGCTACGCGCTCGCCGAGCCGGCGCTGCTGGCCCGGCTGGCCCGTCCACGCCCGCCGTGGCCGGTGTCGACGCCCGCCCTGGAGGCGATCATCGCCTGCTGCGAGCCGGACGCGCTGTCGGCCGCCGACCAGCGGGCCCGCGAGCTGGCCGCGCACCGGGTCTCGATGACGACCGCGCTGGAGGCGATCGAGGGCGTCGCGGTGTCCCACGGTGTGGCGCCGTACCTGCTGCTGCACCTGCCGGACGGCACCGGGGACGAGGTCCGGCGGCTGCTGCGCGCGGCCGGGATCAGCGTCCGGCGCGGCGACACCTTCCCCGGGCTGGGCCCGGACCACGTCCGGGTCGCGGTGCGCCCGCCGGAGCTCGCCCGCCGGCTCGTCGAGGAGCTGGAGCTGGCCCTGCGCACGCTGGTGGTGCCGGCATGAGCGCCACCCTGCGCGACGTGACCGACGCGCTGGAGGCGGCCTACCCGCCGGCCCTGGCCATGGAGTGGGACGCGGTCGGGCTGGTCTGCGGCGATCCCGCGGAGCCCGTCGGCTCGGTGCTGTTCGCCGTCGACCCGACCCCGGAGACCGTCCGGGAGGCGATCGACTCGGGCGCCGGGCTGCTCGTCACGCACCATCCGCTGCTGCTGCGCGGGGTGCACGGCGTCGGCGCCGACACCCCCAAGGGCGCGCTGCTGCACACACTGATCCGGGCCGGCGTCGGGCTGTTCACCGCGCACACCAACGCCGACATCGCCGATCCCGGCGTCTCGGACGCGCTGGCCGCGGCACTGGGCCTCGCCGTGGCGGGCCCGCTGCAACCGGAACCCGCCGAGCCGCTGGACAAGATCGTCACCTTCGTCCCGGTCGGGCCGGCGATCGCGCAGGTGCACACCGCGCTGTCGGACGCGGGCGCCGGTCGCTTCGGCAACTACTCGCACTGCTCGTTCGCCACCGCCGGCACCGGCCAGTTCCTCCCGCTGGACGGGGCGGTGCCCGCGATCGGCGAGGTCGGCCGGCTGGAGCGGGTCGCCGAGACCCGTCTGGAGATGGTGCTGCCGCGGTCCCGGCGGAACCAGGTCGTCGCCGCGCTGCGCGCCGCGCACCCCTACGAGGAGCCCGCCTACGACCTGCTGGAGATGGCCCCGCTGCCGTCGTCGCGGGGGTTGGGCCGGATCGGCTCGCTGCCGGAGCCGGAGCCGTTCGCCGCCTTCACCGAACGGGTGGCGGCGGCGTTGCCGGCCACCGCGTGGGGCGTCCGCGGCGCGGGTGACCCGGACCGGCCGATCCACCGGGTCGCGGTGAGCGGCGGCTCCGGCGACTCCGCGCTGGGCGCCGCCGCCCGGGCCGGGGTCGACGCCTACGTGACCGCCGACCTGCGGCACCATCCGGCGTCCGAGCACCTGCTCGACGGCACCGGGCCGGGCGGCCCGGTGCCCGCGCTGGTCGACGTCGCGCACTGGGCGTCGGAGTGGCCGTGGTGCGAGCAGGCGGCGGGCGTCGTCCGGGCGGCGCTCGGCGGTAGCGTCTCGGTGTCGGTCTCCCGGCTGCGCACCGATCCGTGGACCACGGCGGCCACCGCCGCTCCCGGGGCCGTGTCCTCAGCGGCTGCGCACCAGCCGACCCCCCATCACACGGAGGCGAGATCATGAAGGCCGACCCCACCGCCCAGGCGAAGCTGCTGCAGCTGGCCGAGGTGGACGCCGAGATCGGCCGGCTCGCCCACCAGCGCCGGACGCTGACCGAGCACAAGCAGTTCGACGACGCCGAGCAGCGGCTCCGGGACGCGCGCGATGCCGCCGTCCGGGCCGAGACCCGGGCCGGTGACCTGGACCGGGACATCGCGCGGATCGAGCGGGACGTCGACGGTGTCCGGGCCCGCACCGAGCGCGACCAGAAGATGCTGGCCGGAGCCGGGATCGGGGCGAAGCAGGCCACCGAGCTGCAGCACGAGCTGGACACCCTGGCCCGCCGGCAGGGCGTGCTGGAGGACGAGCAGCTCGGCGTCATGGAGGAGCGCGAGGCGGTCGGGGCGGAGCTGGAGCACGCCCGCGCCGAGCTGGCCGCTGCCGAGGAGCACATCGCGGAGATCCGGGTCCGCCGCGACGCCGCCGAGGGCGACATCGACGTGTCCCGGGCCGGGCGGGACCGCGCGCGGGCCGAGCTGGTCGCCGCGCTGCCGGACGACCTGGTCGCCAACTACGAGCGGATCCGGGCGAAGGGCGGGGTCGCGGCCGGCGCGCTGCGCGAGTCGCGGTGCAGCGCCTGCCGGCTCGAGCTGGACCGCACCTTCATCGCGCAGGTCCGCGGGACGCCGGCCGACGAGATCGTGCACTGCGAGGAGTGCGGCGCGATCCTGGTGCGTGGCAAGTGAAGCTGGTCGTCGAGGCGGACGGCGGGTCGCGCGGCAACCCCGGGCCCGCCGGATACGGCGCGGTCGTGCTCGACGCGACCGGGCGGCAGGTGCTCGCCGAGGTCTACGACGGGCTGGGCACCACCACGAACAACGTCGCCGAGTACCGCGGGCTGATCGCCGGTCTCGCCGCGGCCCGGGAGCTGGGCGCCACCGAGGTCGAGGCCCGGCTGGACTCCAAGCTCGTCGTCGAGCAGATGAGCGGTCGCTGGAAGGTCAAGCACCCGGCGTTGCAGGAGCTCGTCGACGAGGCCCGGGACCTGGTCCGCCACTTCGACGCCGTGACGTTCGGCTGGATCCCGCGTGCGGACAACGCGCGCGCCGATGCGCTCGCGAACCGGGCGATGGACGGCGGATCGAGCCCGACGCCGGAGCCGTCGGCCGGCCCGGAGCCCAAGCCCGGATCGGCGACCGAGTCCTCCGAGATCGGCGCGACCGACTCGTCGGCGGTGGCGGCGGCCTGGACCGGGCAGGTCGGTACCCCGGTCCGGATGATCCTGCTGCGGCACGGGCAGACCGAACTGTCGGTGGAGCGCCGCTACTCCGGGCACGGCGACCCGGAGCTGACCGGCGTCGGTCAGGAGCAGGCCGCCGCGGCGGCCCGCGCGCTCGCCGCCCGGCTGGCGAAGGAGGGCGTCGCCCCGGCCGCGGTGCTGTCGTCGCCGCTGCGCCGGGCCCGGCAGACCGCCGCCGCGGTCGCCGAGGCGACCGGCGCCGACCTGCTGGTCCGGGACGCGCTGATCGAGACCGACTTCGGCGGCTGGGAGGGCCTCTCGTTCGCCGAGGCGCGGGAGCGGGATCCCGAGCTGCACGGCCGGTGGCTCGGCTCGGCCGACGTCGAACCCCCCGGCGGGGAGAGCTTCCGCTCGGTGGGGGAGCGGATCGAGGCGGAGCGCCGCCGGATCGTCGAGGACTTCCCGGGATCCACGGTGATCGTGGTCAGCCACGTGACGCCGATCAAGATGCTGATCCGGGACGCGCTCGGCGCCGGCGACGAGGTGCTGTTCCGGATGCATCTCGATCTCGCGTGCACCAGCGTCGCCGACTTCTACCCCGACGGCGGGGCGTCCGTCCGCCTGGTGAACGACACGTCCTACCTGGACTGAATCGGCGGGCGGCCGGGCCCGGCCCGATACCGCGGAACGGCGCGCCGCGCACGCAGGCGCGCCGCTGGATCGATACAACCATGGCCCGAACGGGCGGAGTCGACTCCGGAGCGTTGTCCCCCCACCCCGCCCGGGCGATGATCTGCGAGCACCGTACGGGGTGGATCTCGTACGGAGCGTGAACGCTGTCTCGGTGTCGGGGAACGGAGAGACAAATGTCGGTGCGGTCTTCTGGAGCGCTGTCCCACGAGCACGACTACGGATACGACCTGGCCCACGAGATGAGCACGATCGCGCGGCTGCCCCAGCAGCGGCGCGGCACGTCCCGGCCGATCGGTGCGCCGGCCCGCGAGCTGGACCCGGACACCGATCTCGGGCACGACATGGCCCACGAGATCTGACCCACCGACCGCGGACCCACCCAACGCGGACCCACCCAACGCGGACCCACCCAACGCAGACCCACCGACGGCCCCGCCCGGCACCCGCCGCGCGGGGCCGCCGCACGTCCGCCCCCGCCGCTGCGGCGTTCAGGTCAGCAGCGCCAGCGACGCCCACAGCGCGAGGGTCGACGCGAGCAGTGCCGGCGGGACCGTGACGGCACCCAGGCCGACGAACGTCCCCAGCCGGGGCGGGTCCCCGTACCCGGCCGCGATCCGCCGCCACAGCAGCGTCGCCAGCGATCCCGGGTAGGTCAGGTTCGGCCCGATGTTCACCCCGAGCAGCATCGCGAGGACCAGCCCGGCGTGCGGCGACGGGCCGAGCGCGGCGAGCAGGACGAGGGTCGCGGGCAGGTTGTTCACCAGGTTCGCCAGCACGGCGGCGACGACCGCGGTGAGCAGCAGCCCGGCGAGATCGGGGGTGTCGGGCAGCAGCGTGCCGAGCCCGGCGGCGAGCCCCTGCCCGGCCACCCCGGCCACGACGACGCCCAGCGCGAGCACGAACAGGCAGAATCCGGGGGAGGCGGCCGCGACCAGCCGCACCGGCCCGGTCTCCCCGCGCCGCAGCGCCCGGACCGCGAGCACCGCGGCACCGGCGGCGGCGATCACGCCCGGGCCGACGCCGAGCGCCGAGGACAGCGCGAACCCGGCGAGCGTCGCGGCGAGCACCGACAGCGCGAACACCGGCACCGGTTCCGGTCGGGGCGCCCCGCCGAACCGCTCCCCGGGACCGGTGCCCGGCCGCTCGGTGCCCCCGGGACCGGCGCCTGGCTGCTGGGTGCCTCCGGGACCGGCGCCTGGCTGCTGGGTGCCCCCGGCGTCGGCATCCGGTGGCTCGGTGCCCCCGGGACCGGTCCCCGGCCGCTCCGGCCCCTCGGGACCGGCCACCGGGCCCTCCGGCGTCCCGGCAGCCGGATCCCCGGTGCCGACGCGCCGCCCCACCGACCCGCCGTCGCCCCCGCCGGACCCGCCGGACCCGTCCTGCAGGTCACGGGCGAAGTACCGGCGCAGCACCAGGTACTCCACGACGAGCACCGCCACCCACGGCCCCACCATCAGCCCGGCGAACCCGAGGAAGCTCAGCCCGGTCGCCGGGAACGCCAGCAGGTTCGTCAGGTTCGACACCGGCAGCAGCCCGGAGCCCGAGTTCGACAGGTGCGCGCACGCGTAGGAGTGCGGCCGCGACGGCAGCCGCAGCCGGGCCGCGGTGGCCAGCACCACCGGCGTCAGCAGCACGACCGTCGCGTCCAGGCTCAGCACCGCGGTCGTCCCGGCGGCCGCGCCGAACACCAGCACCAGCAGCCGCCCGGGCCGCCCGCCGGACGCGCTGCCCAGGCGCGCCCCCAGCCACCGGAAGACGCCCTCGGCGTCGGCGAGATGGCCGAGCAGCAGGATCGCGGCCAGGAACCCGACGGTCGGCGCCAGCCCGCCGATCTCGGCCAGTGCGCCGTCGACGGTGACCAGCCCGGCGGCGACGCTGAGCAGTGCGGCGGGCACGGCGACGGCCGCCTCGGGCAGCCCGAACGGTCGTAGCGTCGCGGCGGTGAGCACCGTCGCCAGCAGCGCGACCGCGAGCAGCAGGCTCACTGCAGGAACAGCGCCACGCCGACCGCGAGCCCGAGCAGCACGACCGCCCAGCGCAGCACGTTCTCCTGCAGCCGGCGCGCGACGAGCGCCCCCAGGAAACCGCCGACCAGCGTGGTCGGGGCCAGCAGCGCCACCGCGAGCCAGTCGACCGGCGCGCCGATCGCGAACACCACGACCGTGACCGAGGCGACGACCAGCGAGAGCACCCCCTTGAGCGCGTTCAGCCGGCGCAGCTCGTCGTGCGCGAACAGGGCCAGCGTGGAGATCAGGATGACGCCGAGCGCGCCACCGAAGTAGCCGCCGTAGATCGCCGCCAGGAACACCGCGACCAGCAGCCCGGTGGAGCGGTCCCCCTTCCCGCCCGCCGGGTCCCCGATCAGCCGCTTCAACCGCGGGCCGAGCGCCATCGTCAGGCTGGCCAGGATCACCAGGCCGGGGACGACGGCGTCGAACACGGTCGCGGGCAGCACCAGCAGCAGGGCGCAGCCGACCGCGGAGCCGAGCGCGGCGACCGCGGCGGTCCGCGCGATCCGGCCGCCCTGACCGACCAGCTCGCGACGGGCACCCGCGACCAGGCCGACGTATCCCGGCCACTGGGCGACCGAGTTGGTGACGTTCGCCGCGAGCGGTGGGAAGCCGACCGCCAGCAGGGCCGGGAACACCAGCAGCGAACCGCCGCCCGCGACGGCGTTCACCCCGCCCGCGAGCAACCCGGCGACCAGCAGGAAGACCAGGGTCCACGGCTGCGAGGGGTCGATCACCAGCAGACCGTAGACCGGCCCGCGCCCGCCCGCGTGATCGCCGTCGTGGTGCGCGGGGCCGCGATCCGCGTGGCCGGACGCACCACGACGGCGATCATGCCGCCGGCGTCCCGCCATCCGGACGTCCGGTTT
The DNA here is from genome assembly GCF_039526905.1 of Pseudonocardia kongjuensis. Taxonomy (NCBI): domain Bacteria; kingdom Bacillati; phylum Actinomycetota; class Actinomycetes; order Pseudonocardiales; family Pseudonocardiaceae; genus Pseudonocardia; species Pseudonocardia kongjuensis. The sequence continues at coordinate 394,843 of NZ_BAAAJK010000004.1, forward strand.
GCACCGATGGTGGGGTGCGGTGCGAGGCTGCACGGGTGAGTGCGATGCAGCGCGTGCAGGCGGTGGGCGACGTGGTCGGCCGATGGTTCCCGGTGATCGTCCTCGCGGCGGGCGCGGTCGCCCTCGCCGTGCCGGGGGTGTTCACGGGCTGGTCGTCGGCCGTGCCGTGGCTGCTGGCGCTGATCATGCTGGGGATGGGCATGACGCTGCGGCCGGTCGACTTCGGCTACATCGTGCGGCGGCCCGCGGCGTTCGCGATCGGCCTGGGCGCCCAGTACGTCGTGATGCCCGCGATCGGCTGGCTGCTCACCGTGCTGGTCGATCTGCCGCCGGAGATCGCGGTCGGGGTGATCCTGGTGGCCTGCGCACCCGGCGGCACGGCGTCGAACGTGATGGTCTTCCTGGCCCGCGGCGACGTGGCGCTGTCGGTGGCGATGACGTCGGTGTCGACGCTGGTCGCGCCGATCGTGACGCCGCTGCTGGTGCTGCTGCTGGCCGGGCAGTACCTGCCGGTCTCGGCGGGCAGCCTGTTCCTCTCGATCGTGCAGATCGTGCTGATCCCGGTGGTGCTGGGCTTCCTGCTCCGGCGGTACGCGGGCGGCGTCGTCGACCGGGTGACGCCGGCGCTGCCGCTGGCGTCGGTCGTCGGCATCACGGTGGTGGTGATGATCGTCGTCGCCGGTTCGGCGGATGCGCTGTTCACCGCCGGGCTCGCGATCGTCGGTGTGGTGGTCGTGCACAACCTGGCCGGGCTCGCCCTCGGCTACGCGGTGGCCCGGGCGTTCGGGCTCGACGCGACGGCGCGCCGTGCCGTGTCGATCGAGGTCGGGATGCAGAACTCCGGGCTCGCCGCGACCCTGGGCACCGTGCACTTCGGTCCCGCGGCGGCCCTGCCCGGCGCGGTGTTCTCGGTGTGGCACAACGTGTCCGGCGCCGCGCTGGCGAGCTACTGGTCGAAGCGCCCGGTGCCGGCCACCACCGCCGTGCGGGAGTGACCGGCACCTGCCCGGGTGCCTGCTCGGTGGCTTCTCAGTGCCTCAGCCCGGCCTCCTTCAGCAGCGGCATGACCCGCTCGCCGAAGTACTTGAGCTCCTCGTTGTAGTCGATCAGGCCGAAGATCATGCCCTCCATGCCGGCCTCGTTGAGCTTGCCCAGCTCCTCGGTGACCTGCTCCGGGGTGCCGACGATCGGGTAGCCGCCCCAGCCGGCGATGAACCGCTCCTGCATCGCCTTGACGGCGTGGTCGAACGACTTGCTCTCGCCCGATCCGGCGATCTTGATGACGTTGCCGGCGGCACCCCAGTCGCCCTCGTCGATCACCTGCTGGAAGGCCCGCTTGGCCTCCTCCTCGGTGTCCCGGCAGACGACCAGGCCGTAGGTCATCACCTGGATGTCGCGCTGGTAGTCGTCGCGCGCCTTGGACCGGACCTTGTCGGTGTAGGCGGCGATGTTCTCCAGGGTGTCCAGCGACGCGAAGTTGATGTCGACGTTGCGCGCGGAGAACTCGATGCCGGCCGGCGAGTTGCCGGCGTTGAGCAGCGCCGGGCGGGGCGCCTGGTGCGGCTTGGGGTACGCCTCGAGCAGGTCGCCCCGGAAGAACTCCGACTCCAGGCTGAACGATCCCTCCTCGGTCCAGAGCCGGGTGGCGAAGTCGATCCAGTCCTGGCCGAAGGCGTAGCGCTGGTCGTGCTCGCGCTGCTCGGTGCCGAACATCTCCATCTCCGGCGGCACCCAGCCCATCACCAGGTTCAGCGCGAACCGGCCGCCCGAGATGTGGTCGATGGTCGTCGCGGCCTTGGCGGCGACGATCGGGTGCACGGTCGGCAGGTGCGAGGTGGCGGCGATGGAGATCCGCTCGGTCGCCTCGGCGAGCCCGGCGGCCCAGGCGTAGGTCTCGAAGCAGTTGCCGTTGAAGTTCGTCGACCCGCCGAAACCCTTCCAGCGGGCGACCGGGACGAGCACGTCGAAGCCGAGATCGTCGGCCCGGGTCGCGATCTCCCGGGTGTGCTCCCAGGTGATCCGGTAGTCGCTCGGGGCGTGGCTCATGATCAGCCCGTACGAGCAGTTGGTGCCGAACAGGCCGAGCTTCATCTTCTGGTCGCCGAACAGCGGATTGGTCTGCGTGCGGTCGACCAGCGGCCGGGTCTCCTCCGGCGGGCGGGGATCGGTCGGGTTGAGGCCGAGGCGCTCGTTCGCGGTGACGGTCACGGGGGTGTCTCCTTGGATCGGGTGCGGGCTCTAGCCGAGCTGGAAGGGATCGCGGGTGCCGCCGGTCAGCTCGACGAACACGGACTTGTTCTCGGTGTACTCGTTGATCGCGTCGACGCCGTTCTCCCGGCCGATGCCGCTGGCGCCGAAGCCGCCGAACGGCATGTTCGGGGCGATCACCCGGTACGCGTTGATCCACACCGTGCCGGCGCGCAGCCGCCCGGCGACCCGGTGCGCGCGGTGCACGTCCTTGGTCCAGACCGCGCCGGCCAGGCCGTACGGGGTGTCGTTGGCGAGCTTGAGCGCCTCGTCCTCGTCGGTGAACCGGTAGGCGGAGAGCACCGGCCCGAACACCTCCTCGCGGACGATGGTGTTCTCCGGCGTCACATCGGTGACGACGGTCGGGCGGACGAACAGCCCGCCCCGCTCGGCGTCCGGCTCGCCACCGCAGGCGAAGGTCGCGCCCTCGGCGGCGGCGCCGCGCAGGTAGCCGAGCACCTTCTCGTACTGCGGCCGGTTCGCGACCGGGCCCATCTCGGTGGCCTGCTCGGTCGGGTCGCCGAGGACGATCGCGTTCGCCCGCGCGACGACCTTCTCCACCAGCGCGTCGTGCACGTCGGCGTGCACGATCAGCCGGGACCCGGCCATGCAGGTCTGCCCGGTCGCCGCGAACACCCCGGCGACCAGCCCGTTCGCCGCCGCGTCCAGGTCGGCGTCCGGGAACACGATCTGCGGGGACTTCCCGCCCAGCTCCAGGGTGACCCGGTTGACGTTCGCCCCGGCGGCCTGCGCGACGGCCGCACCGGTCGCCGTCGAACCGGTGAAGGCGACCTTGTCCACCCCGGTGTGCCCGGCCAGCGCCTCTCCGGTCGCCCGGTCCCAGCCGGTGACGACGTTCAGCACGCCGTCCGGCAGCCCGGCCTCGTGCAGCACCTGGGCGAACGCGACGGTGGAGGCGGGGGAGTGCTCGGACGGCTTGACGACCATCGTGCAGCCCGCCGCCAGTGCCGGCGCCAGCTTGAACGTCAGCAGCAGCAGCGGCGAGTTCCACGGGGTGATCGCGCCGACCACGCCGACCGGCTCGCGGGTGGTGTAGCCGAAGTAGTTCGGGTTGACCGGCGGGACGGTGCGCCCCTCGACCTTGTCGGCCAGCCCGGAGAAGTAGTAGTACCACTGCGGGAGCGCGGTGAGCTGACCGCGCATCTCGCGCAGCAGCTTGCCGGAGTCGTTCACCTCCAGCCGGGCCAGCCGCTCCGCGTTCGCGGCGATCGCGTCGCCGCAGCGGCGCAGGATCGCGGCCCGCTCGAACCCGGTCCTCGCACCCCACTCGCCGTCGAACGCGCTGCGGGCCGCGGCGACGGCCTCGTCGACGTCGGCGGGGGAGCCGTCGGCCAGCCGGGCCCACGGCTCGCCGGTGTAGGGGTTCTGCGACTCGAACGTCGCGCCGGACCGGGCGGGCACCGTCCGGCCGTTGACGAAGAGCCCGAACTCTTCCAGTGCTGGTGTCTGCGACATCGTGTCCGGCATCTCCCTCGCAGGTCTCCCCGGCCGGCTCCGTCGCCGGTCGGCGGTGGATCCGGACGCTAGGGCGGCCCGCGCGGCACTCGATATCCGCGCGCCGCGCCGGTCCAGCCGTTCCGTGCACCGGCGCGGGTCTGCACCGAGCGGACGGCCGCACGCACGCAACGGCTGGTAGGGGCGCCGCGAACGGACATAGGCTGCGCGGGACGAGTGATCCGCGGCACGAGGAGGTGTCGAGACGATGCGGTCCGGCGGCACGCTCGAGCGTTTTCCGGTACTGGCGACGCACAGCCTGGAGCAGGCCCGCGACGCGGTCACCCGGACCTACCTGCGGCACGACCTCACCGCGCCCGACGAGCAGGTCGCGATGACGCTGAACGCCACCACCGACCGGGTGTTCACCGTCGGGTACCTGACGTACCGGTCGCCGGCGACGCTGGTCATGCCGCCGACCGAGGACAACTACCACGTGAACCTGACGGTCGCGGGCGTCACCAGGGCCGAACGCAGCGACGGCGACCGGGCGCGGACCGGTGCCCGGGCGTCGGGCATCGTGCTCCTGCCGGACCGGACGAACACGGTCCGCTGGTCACCGGACGCCGAGCAGCTCATCCTCAAGATCCCGCGGACCAGCCTGGAGACCCACCTGAGCGAGCAGCTCAACCGGCCCGTGCACGACGTCGTCGACTTCGGGTTCGGTCTGGACCTCACCACCCCGGCCGGCCGGACGCTGCTCGCGTCGGTCGAGTTCCTGGCGCGCGAGCTGGACCGGCCCGGCGGGCTGGCCGAGATGCCGATCGCCCGCGAGCAGCTGGAGGCGTTCGTGATGACGCAGCTGCTGCACGCCGGGCGGCACCGCTACAGCGACGCGCTGGTGGGGCCGCCCGATCCGGTGCGCTCCGGCCGGCTCGGCCCGGTCCTCGACCACATGGAGCAGCACGCCGACGATCCGCTGACCCCGCAGGAGCTGGCGAGGGTGGGCTGCATGAGCGTCCGCACCCTGCACGCCGCGTTCCAGCAGGAGCTGGGCGAGTCGCCGATGGGGCACCTGCGCCGGATCCGGCTCGACCGGGTCCGGGCCGAGCTGCAGCGCTGCGACCCGGCGACGGTGCGGGTCACCGACGTCGCGCTCCGCTGGGGGTTCCTGCACCAGAGCCGGTTCGCCCAGCAGTACCGGCAGCGGTTCGGCGAGCTGCCCAGCCAGACCCTGCGCGGGTGACGCGGGCCGCCCTCACCGGCCCTGCCGGTCCGGCCCGCGGCTCGTAGCCTGGACGGCATGACCGCAGCCACGGAGATCGCGTTCGAGAACACCTTCGTCCGCGACCTGGACGGCCTGTACCTGCCGTGGAACGCCGCACCGGCGCCGGAGCCGCGGCTGGTGCTGCTCAACGAGGCGCTGGCCGCCGAGCTGGGCCTCGATCCGGCCGCGCTGCGCGGGCCCGCCGGACTCGGCCTGCTCACCGGGACCGCGGTGCCGGAGTCGGCGACGACGGTCGCGCAGGCCTACGCCGGGCACCAGTTCGGCAACTACTCGCCGCGCCTGGGCGACGGCCGCGCGCTGCTCGTCGGCGAGCTCGTCACGCCGTCCGGGGAGCGCCGCGACCTGCACCTCAAGGGATCCGGGCGGACCCCGTTCGCCCGCGGCGGCGACGGGAAGGCGCCGCTCGGGCCGATGCTGCGCGAGTACCTGGTGTCCGAGGCGATGCACGCGCTCGGCGTCCCGAGCACCCGGTCGCTGGCGGTCGTCGCGACCGGCGAGCACGTCATGCGCGAGCGCGGCCCGGAACCGGGCGCGGTGCTGGCCCGCACGGCGTCGAGCCACCTGCGGGTCGGGACGTTCCAGTTCGCCGCCGCCACCGGCGAGACCGAGCTGCTGCGCAGGCTCGCCGACCACGCGATCGCCCGGCACCATCCCGGCGCCGGCTCGTACCTGGAGCTGTTCCGCCGGGTGGTGCAGGCCCAGGCGCAGCTGGTCGCACGTTGGATGCAGGTCGGCTTCGTGCACGGCGTCATGAACACCGACAACATGACGATCTCCGGCGAGACCATCGACTACGGCCCCTGCGCGTTCCTCGACGCGCACGACCCGGCGACCGTGTTCAGCTCGATCGACCACGGCGGCCGCTACGCCTACGGCAACCAGCCCGGCATCGCGCAGTGGAACCTGGCCCGCTTCGGCGAGGCCCTGCTCCCGCTGCTCGACGACGACCCCGAGGAGGCGATCCGGCTCGCCACCGGCGTGCTCCAGGAGTTCGCCGACCGTTACCTCGCCGCCCGCGACGACGGGTACCGCCACAAGCTCGGCCTGCCGGACGGGCTCGACGCCGAGCCGCTGCTGGTCGACCTCGCGACGCTGCTCGCCGAGCGGAAGCCGGACCACACGCTGTTCTTCCGGCGCCTGGCCGACGCCGCCCGCGGCGACGCCGGACCGGTCCGCGACCTGTTCGACGACCCGGCCGCGGTGGACGGCTGGCTCGCCTCCTGGCTGGCGACCGGGCCGGACCCGGCGGCGATGGACCGGGTCAACCCGGTCTACGTGCCGCGCAACCACCTCGTCGAGGAGGCGCTCGGCGCGGCCGTCGCCGACGGCGATCTCGAGCCGATCCAGTGGATGCTGCAGGTGCTGGGGCATCCCTACGACGAGCGCGAGGGCTACGAGCGCTACGCCCGGCCGCCGGGCCCGGACGCCCCGCCGTTCATGACCTTCTGCGGCACCTGACCGGCCCCGCCCCACCTCGCACCGGTTTCCGCGCCGAGATGCAGCTCAGCGGGCCGTGAAGATCGACGATTCCCGCTGATCCGCATCTCGGTGACCGGGCGGGCCGGGACGCGGTGTCCCTGGAACCCGGGACGCGAGGACGGACACGGTCGTGCTCCGCGACCGTCCCGGTCGTCCCAGGCTGCAGGAGGACCGATGTCCGGAACACGTCCAGCGCCTCGACGCTCGCGGCCGGCCTGCAGCTGACGGTGACCTGCGCGGCCGGCGGCGTCGGCCGCCGCCACCCGGGAGCCCCGCCGCGGAGGTCGCGCTCCTGCGGATCGCCCAGGAGGCGCTGGCCAACGTCGTCCGGCACTCCGGCGCGCGCACCGCGCGGATCGAGCTGACGGTGCAGGAGGCGGACACGGTGCTCGTCGTGGCCGACGACGGCGGCGGGCAGCGGCCGGCCCGCCCGGATCCGGCCCTCGGCGGGATCGGCGGGGCGTCGATGCGCGAGCGCGCCGCGGAGCTCGGCGGGACGGTCACGGTCGGCCCCGGACCCGGCGGCACCGGTACCCGCGTCGTGACGAGGATCCCGCGGTGAGCGACGGCACCGCGGGCCCGATCGACGTGCTGGTCGTCGACGACCATCCGGTGTTCCGGCTCGGGGTGCGGACCAGGCTGTCGGCCGAGCCGGACATCGTCGTCGTGGGTGAGGCCGATACCGGTGCAGCGGCCCTGGAGCTGGTGGAGCGGACCGCGCCGGACGTCGTCCTGGTCGACCTGAACCTGCCCGACATCGACGGCGTCGAGCTGATCCGGCAGCTCGGTGCCGTCGCGCCACGGACCGCGCCGCTGGTGCTGACCATGCTCTCGGCCGACGCGGTGACCGCTGCCGTACGGGCCGGGGCGCGCGGCTACCTGCTGAAGGACGCCGAGCCCGGCCGGATCGTCGCCGCCGTCCGCGCGGTCGCCGCGGGCGACTCCGTGTTCGGTCCGCAGGTCGCCGCGCGGCTGCTCGGGGGCCTCGACCGGGCGATGCCCGACCGGATGGCGTTCCCGGACCTGACCGGGCGCGAACGCGAGATCCTCGGCCTGCTGGCCGACGGTCTGGGCAACGCCACGATCGGCCGCCGGCTCGGGCTGCGGTCGAAGACGGTGCGCAACTACGTGTCGAACGTGATCGGCAAGCTGCAGGCCGCCGACCGGGCCGAGGCCGTGTTGCGGGCCCGCCGGGCCGGTCTCGGCGAGTCCCGGCCGGGCCTGCCGCCCACCGGGGGCCGGGCCGAACCGGATCGCTAGAATCCGCGGTGCGGACGAGTCGGTCGGGCGACCGCGTCGGGATCCACGGGTCCCGTCGAGGAAAGTCCGGACTCCACAGGGCAGGGTGGTTGTCAACGGCAACCCGGGGCGACCCGCGGGACAGTGCCACAGAGAACAGACCGCCTCCGGGTCCGCCCGGAGGTAAGGGTGAAACGGTGGTGTAAGAGACCACCAGCACCCCGGGTGACCGGGGTGGCTCGGTAAACCCCACCCGGAGCAAGGTCGAGAGACCGCTCCGTCATCCGTGACGGGGCGGTTGCGCAGGCGTTCGAGGGCTGCCCGCCCGAGCCTGCGGGTGGACCGCTGGAGCCTGCCGGCGACGGCAGGCCGAGATGGATGGTCGCCGAACGGTGCACCGTGAGGTGCCCGGGAACAGGATCCGGCTTACAGACCGACTCGTCCGCCCCGCTCTCCCCGACATGCGCCGGGGGAGCGGGTTCGTACGCTGAGCAGCGGAAACGCTCTCGCGACCTCTCGTCGTCTCTCGACGGTCTGCGACGTCCTACGGCCCAGTGACGGCCCGGGACATGATCATTCACCTGGCTCGGTCCCGGTTCTTCTGCCATGCGCCCGGTCTGCTGGTGATCTCCTCGCGGCGCGGGCTCGTCCCTGCCAGGGCGGGGAGTGGGGTGCAGGGCACGGGGTCCCGCCTTGCACCCCACTCCCCGGTCTGGCTGCCGTCTCGGCGCGCCGTGAGGAGATCACCAGCCCCGCCGCGCTTCCCTGATCTCCGAGCGGTGTCGGGCCCGGGCGGAGCCCGGATATCCTTGGTTATGACGGATGACGGTTCCGAGGACGCCGATGACGTCGACCGTGCGACGGTCCATTGCGGGAAGTGTGGCTCACCGGTGCCAGATCCGGCGGCCTGGCTGCATGAGCCGGAGCTGCAGCAGCGGTCATGTCCGATGTGCGGGGCGGTCGGACGCGGGATCGCGGAGATCTTCGCGTCGGATACCGCTCAGGGCTATGAGTTCGCCGAGCGCAAGAGCAAGGTGCAGGGCAAGAAGAAGCCTCGATCCGAACTCCAGGTCGGTGATCAGCTAGCGGTGACGGCGGGCAGGTACGTCAAGAAGCGTCGGCTGATCGACCGGGACGCGGACTGGTACGAGGAGACCGTCGTGGATCCGGAGACCGGAGACGTTCTCCACTCGTGCGCGGAGCCTCTGAGCGACCACTTGGGCCACGGCTCGGATAGGGCCCGCGAGTAGCGCAGGTCCGGGTGAGCGGTGCCGTTCGCCGTCTGAGATCAGTTGCCGCTTCAGTGTGGCCTGGGGCCGGGTAGCCGAGCCACGGCGCCGCGAACGGGCCGGAGGTGTAGTGAGCGAGCGACGGGGCCGGCGTGGCCGGCCCCGCGCCGCCGGAGGCGGCGCCTTGATCCTCAAGAGGCGGAATCGGCAACGCACGGGCTCGCGGTCCGCGCCGCCATCGGGTTCAGCCCGCGACCCGTGGCTCGGGGAAGACGTAGACGAGGGCGGGTTCGGTGAGGCCGTCGTTGAAGCGGTGTGTGACTTCGGCGATCCGCGCGGCGCCCGAACGGTCGTAGAGCCGGACGGCGGCCGTGTCCTTGGCCATGACGTCGAAGACGACAGTCCGGCCCAGGAGGTAGGCGTGGTGGCGAAGGACGAGGATCAGGAAGCCTGCAAGTCCCTGGCCCCGATGTCGGGGGTCAACGAACAGGCGGGCCATGACGGCGATGTCGGTGACCGATCCGCCGGTGTGCTCGGCCCAGGCCCGGGCGGCGTCGTCGTCGGGTTGGGCCTCGGCGAGCGTGACCTGACCGACCGGCGTGCCGTCGACCACCGCGGTCCAGTGCTGGATGGCGTGGGGGTGCTCCAGCCAGGCCGGAGGATCGGCGATGCCCTCGACCGGGTAGCCGTTCTCGGCGTAGACCCGCTCGAGTACTGCGGCGAGTTCGGGCAGGTCGGCGTCCTCACGCTCTCGGACGGTGCGCACGGCGTCAGCCATCAGTCCTCCACCGGCATGTCGTAGTCCAGGGCGGCGAAGTCGGCACGCATGACGAAGCGGGTCACCTCGAACGGCTCGCGGTCGGCGTTGATCCCGGTGTGCCACAGGTCGATCACCGGGACGCCGTCGGGGATCGTCATGCGCTGGGCCTCCTCGCGGGTGGGCATCCGCGCCGAGATCTCCTCGCGCACGTGGGTGATCACGTGTCCGAGCGCTGCGAACTGGCCGTAGATGCCCTCCGGTCCGAGGTCGGCAGAGTCGGCGAGCGGGTTGCCCTCGACCAGGCTCCACGTCGCGTAGGTGATGCCGATCTGCAGCGGCTCGTCGTCGGCGAAGTACCAGTTCTCCCGCTGCACGACGAGGGTTCCGGGCACGATGCCGAGTCGTTCTGCGACTTCGGCCGGTGCCTCGATCCTCGTGATCCGCGAGTCGACGTGCGGGCGACGGCCCTGGGCGACGGCCTCTGCGCCGAACGGGCCGAGCTCGTTGGTCGCACGCATCGCCGCGCTGTAGCGACGCCGGCCGAACCGCATCCACCGCGGCTTGGCCCTGACGAACACCCCGCGCCCGTGCTCGGCGCTGACCAGCCCCTCGCGGCGCAGTGCGGCGATCGCTTCGCGGACGGTGTTGCGTGCGGCGCCGTGCTGTTCCGCGAGCGCGCGTTCTGACGGGAGCTTGTCGCCGGGCTGGTACCGGCCTGCCGTGATCGCCTCGCGCAGCTCGTGCGCGATGGCCCTGTAGTCGCTGGTGGCGCCCCTCGGCGCCCGTGCCGAGGACGTCATGACTTCACAGTAGCGAACTGGCATGAGCCAGTCACTTGACCCACTGGCTCAAGCCTGCTCTACTGGCTCAAGCCAGTGATGCGAATCACACTTATCAGGAGGCCTGACATGGCTATCACCACGAAGTTCCCGGTCGCGATGGGCGATGTGTTCCCGCACGGCGCGTTCGTCGTGTCGGAGGTCGAGCCGGTGCGTGACTTCGACAAGTCCGCGCCGGGGCGTCCGGTGCAGCAGCTGGACAAGGAGTCCGGCCTGCCGGTGTGGTCGGTGTCGGTGCTCGACGCCGACCCGGCTGCGCGCCGGAGCGACAAGACGGTGACGGTGAAGATCGCTGCGCCGCATCAGCCGGTCCCGCCGGAGGCCGCTGCGGGTCTGCCGTTCCGGCCGGTGGAGTTCGACGGGCTGACCGTGACGCCGTACGTGCAGGAGTCCGGGGGCCGGCCGCGGGTGGCCTACAGCTTCCGCGCCGCCGGGATGCGCGCACCGGGGCATCAGCGCCCGGCGTCGGGCAAGAACCAGGACGCCGCCTGACCGTGCTTCTCACCTGCCGTTCGTGCAGGTGGAGGGGGGCCCGCTGCAACGGGCTCCCCCTCCGGATCTCCCTCACCCCTCGCCCTAGCCAGGCACTGAGTTCGGAAGGACACCGACCCTAGATGAACACCCAGCCCGCTGGTTGCGCCACCGTCGTCCCGACCGCCCTGCTCGTGGAGGCCGGCCTGCGCCGGGTCGCCACGGCGATCCGCACGGTGGCCCCGCCCCCGCCTGGGGACGTGCTCGCTCACGCCGCCCGCGCCCGACGGCTCGCCGAGCTGCATGCCCGCCGGGCCCGCTGGTGGACGGTGCTGGAACGCGACATCGTCGGCAACCACGACCTTCCGATGATCTACGCCCAGGCCGCCTACGCCGCGGTGGCCGCCGCCGAGCGCGAGGCCCGGTTCTGGACCGACACGGCCGAGGACTGGACCGCGCGCGCCGAGCAGCGCCCGACCTCCGACGTCGCCGGGGCCATGTCGAACTGGCACGACCTCGGTCTGACCGCACCGCCCAACGGCCTGCCCGCCACCGGCACGGGCCTGCTCCGATGACGGCGCAGACCACCGGCCGGCCGGTCCTGCGACTGGTCGCGCTGGGCGATCCCGCCGCCTCGTTCGACACCCGGTGGCGTGAGGACGCGGCGTGCTCCGGGTTGGACACCGAGCTGTTCTTCCCCGTCGACGAGCGCGCCGAGTCGGTGGAGCCGCCTCGTCGGGTGTGCCGGGGCTGCCCCGTGCGCGCCGCCTGCCTGGCCGACGTCCTGGCCACCGAGGACCCCGCCCGCCGCTACGGCATCACCGGCGGCACCACACCGGCCGAGCGCCGGACCCTGCACCGCGCCGGACTCACCACCGCCCCCGCCGCCACGGTCCCGGCCGCCGGGGGTGACGTCGCATGACCAGCAAGCCGCGTCCGCCTCGGTGCGAGGTCTGCCGGGTCCCGCTGCACGAGCGCCCCGACCCGCGCCGCCGTCGGTGCGCCGACCACCTCGACCAGCTCGCCCTGGTCCCCCTCACCACCGTCCGCTCCGCTCGCCGGAAGGGTGACCGTCGATGATCACCACCGTTGCCCCGCCGGCCGCGGACGTCCCCTTGTCGTGGGAGCAGATCACCATGGTCGGCGGTGCCGTCGCGGCCGCGGTGCTCTACGTGCTGTACCGGGTCGGGCACTACCTGGCGCGGGTCCTGGAGGCCCTCGCCACCGCCGCGGTCGTGTTCGTCGCCGTCTACCTCGCCGCCAAGGGCGTCGTCGTCGCGCTGGTGTGGACGGTGCGGCACTGGCGCACCACCTCCACGGTCACGGTGGTGTCGGCGTGGTGCTGGTGGTGGGGCTGGCTCTCGCTGCTGCTCGTCGCGCTCGCAGTCGCAGCCGGTCTGGGGCTGTGGCGGATCGCCGCGCCGCTGCCGTTCGACCAGCACGCTGGGCGGCGGATCCGGTCGTGGTGGCAGCGCTGGGCCGTCTACGCGCCCCGGATGCCGCGCTGGCTGCGCTCCTGCAACCTGACCGTCCCGGATCGGGCCGGGGCGACGGTCATCCAGGTCAACCCGCTGCGCCGCACCGCGACCGCGCCCCGGTCCCGGCCGCGCCGCGACCAGCTCCCGCGCATCCTCGCCGTCCGCTCCGGCCCGTCGTGGGATGAGGTCCGCGTGCGGCTGGTGCCCGGGCAGACCCCGGAGGACTTCGACCAGGCCGCTCGTGCCCTCGCCGTGGCCCGGGGTGTGAACCGCTGCCAGGTCCGCGAGCTGGGCCCGAACGTGGTGTCGATCGACTACCAGCGCCGCAACCTCCTGGATCGGGTCGTCGACGCCCCCGCCCTCGACGCGATGGCCGGCCTCACCGGCGACGCGATCGACCTGGACCGGGTGCTGTCCGGTGCGACCGAGTACGGCACCGGGTGGCGGCAGTCGATTCGCGGCAGCCACACCCTCGTCGGCGGCGCCACCGGCGCGGGCAAGGGCTCCCTGATGTGGGCACCCCTGCTCTCGATCGCCCCGGCGATCCGGGACGGCCTGGTGCGGGTGAACGGGATCGACCCGAAGGGCATGGAACTGGCCTACGGCCGCGACGTGTTCCACCGCTACGCCGTCACCTCCCGCGACGCCCTGGCGCTGCTCGACGACCTCGTCGAGCAGATGGAGACCCGCAAACGCGAGCACGCCGGAACCACCCGGCTCGTCCCCATCACCCGCGATACCCCGTTGGAGATCGTGGAGTTCGACGAGATCGGCGCCCTGCTGCGCTACGTCGGGGACCGCAAGACCCGCGAGGCGATCACCGAGCGCATCGCGCTGCTGACCACACAAGGGCGCGCACTGGGCTACACCGTGCGCGGCTACGTCCAGGAGCCGACCAAGGACACCGTCCCGGTCCGCGAGCTGTTCCCGCGCCGCATCTGCCTGCGCGTGGCCTCCAAGAGCCACGTCGCGATGGTGCTGGGTGATCAGGCCTATGACCGGGGTGCGTGGGCGAACCGCATCGGCGAGTCCGAACCCGGCGTCGGCTACCTGTTCGGCGAAGGCGTCCGCGAGCCCCTGCGCGTGCGCGCCGCGTGGGTGCCGGACGAGGCGATCAAGGCCCTCGAACGGTTCGTGACCGCGCCGTCACCGGACCCGGCCCGTCACCCGGCGCCGGTGCTGCCGTTCCGGCCCGGGACCCCGGCCCAGCCCGCCGGAGGTGCCGCATGAGCGCCGACCAGACCGTCCCGGCCCCGATCGACCAGGAGTCGATGACCCGCGCCCAGAAGGCGATGCTGGCGCTATCGAACGAGGTCGCCACGCAGCTCGCCGAGGACCACGGCGTCTGCGTCCGACCGCTGGCCATGCGCAGGATCGACCAGAGCAGCGGCCGGGTCGACGTGGTTCCGGTGCCGTGTGGGTCGACGCGGGAGGACCAGTGCCGCCCGTGCGCGGAGAAGGCCCGACGCCTGCGGATGGTCCAGTGCCGCGAGGGCTGGCACCTCGACAACGAACCGATCGCGAAGCCCGCGGACCCGACCGCCGCGCAGAAGGAGCTGATGGCGGTGCGGGCGGATCTGCACGTCGCCTACACCGACGCCCGCGCCCAGGGCGACGAGGCCGAGTGCGAGGAGATCCGCGAGACGGTCGCCGAGCTCGACCAGGAACTGCGCGCGCTCGGGGTCCGCGGACGGCTCGCCCCGCTCGACCCCGGCCCACAGACCGTGCGCCGCTCCACCCGGCGTCGGCAGGATGCGCCGAACCTACCCCGTCGCCCGGTGGAGGACCGCACGGTGGGCCGGGTGTTCGGCGGGAAGTACCGGCCCTCCACGTTCTTGACGTTGACCCTGGACAGCTACGGGCGGGTTGACAAGCACGGCGCCGCGCTCGACCCCGAGTCCTACGACTACCGCCGGGCCGCGCGGGACGCGATCCACTTCCCCAAGCTGCTGGACCGGTTCTGGCAGAACACCCGCCGGTGCGTGGGCTGGGACGTGCAGTACTTCGGCACCGTCGAACCCCAGAAGCGCGGGGCACCGCACTTCCACGCCGCCATCCGCGGCACCGTCCCGCGCTCCGAGCTGCGCGCGATCACGGCCGCGACGTATCACCAGGTGTGGTGGCCCGCGCACGACGAGATCGTCTACTCCGGGGACCGGCTCCCGCGCTGGGACAACCACCACAAGGCGTTCGTCGACCCCGACACCCGGGCGCCGCTGCCGACCTGGGACGAGGCCACCGACCCGGACGCGCTGGCCACCCCGGCGCACACGGTGGTGTTCGGGCCGCAGGTCCACGTGAAGGGCATCCTCGGCGGTTCTGAGGAGGCCGGACGGCACATCGGCTACCTGACGAAGTACCTCACCAAGTCCGTCGGGCAGGTCGCCGGCCTCGACGAGTCCGCGACGTCCCGCCAGCGGGAGCACGCCCGCCGCCTGGCCGCCGAGCTGGCCATCACGCCGTGCTCGCCGCGGTGCCCGATCTGGCTGCTCTACGGGATCGAGCCCAAGGGCGCCCGACCCGGAACTACCCCGGGGCACTGCAAGGGCAAAGCGCACAAGCCCGAACATCTCGGCATCGCCGGACGCCGCGTCCTGGTCTCCCGCAAGTGGTCCAACAAGTCCCTGTCCGACCACCGGGCCGAGCGGACCGCGTTCGTTCGGCAACTGCTCGACCGCGCCGGAGTCGCGCCCGCCTACGCCGTCGACGACGGCCCGTTCGAGTGGGAGACGACCAAGCCGGGGGACACCGACGTGCCACCCCGCACCGTGCTGCTGCTCCACGCGATCAGCCAGCGCTCCCGATGGCGCGCCGACTACGACGCCGCGGTCCTCGCGACCACCGACGCACCATCGGACGACCTTTCGGCAACCGGGCCCGGCGACGCCACGGAGGACCGTCATGCAGCGTGAGCGACCGGAGATCGATCCGCTGTGGACGGCCGCTGAGCTGTCCCACTACCTCGGCGTCCCCGTCCAGACCCTCTACCAGTGGAAGTGGCTCGGCCAGGGCCCGCCGGTGCACAAGATCGGTCGCCACCTGCGGTACGACCCGACCGAGGTGCGCGCCTGGATCGCCGCGTCCCGCTCGAAGGTGGCGTAGGCATGGGACACGTCGAAGACCGCTGGTGGCGCGACGAGCGCGATCCCGCTACCGGCAAGACGGAGCGTCGCAAGACCGAGCGGTTCGGCCGTGGACACCGCTACCGGGTCCGGTTCCTGGACCCCGAAGGCCGCGAGCGCAGCCGGAGCTTCCCGGACCGCCGGAAGCGCGCCGCCGACGAGTTCCTGGTCAGCATGGAGAGCGACAAGAGCCACGGCAGCTACATCGACCCGAAGGCCGGCCGGATCACCTTCGGCGACTACGCCCGGCGCTGGCTGGCCTCCCAGACGTTCGAGGCGTCGACCCACAACAGCGTGACGTGGCGGCTGAACGCGCAGATCCTGCCGTTCTTCGAGCGCCGGGAGCTGGGGGACATCAGCCCCACCGACGTGCGCACCTGGATCCGCGGGATGCAGGATCGCGGCGTCGCCGAGAGCTACCAGGCCGGGTGCTTCGCGCACGTCTCGTCGATCTTGACCGCCGCGGTCGACGACCGGCTCATCCGCGAGAACCCGTGCCATGCCCGCTCGGTGGTCCGGCCCAAGCGTCCGCCGGTCAAGGTGATCCCGTGGTCGCGCACTCGTGTCGACGCGCTGCGGACCGCGATGCGGGACCGGTTCGCGATCTTCGTGGCGCTCGGCGCCGGGTGCGGGCTCCGGCAGGGGGAGGCGTTCGGCATGTCCCCGGACGACATCGACCGGGAGGCCGGCGTACTCCATGTCGTTCGGCAAGTGCGCCTCGTCGACAGCCGACTCGCGTTCGCACCTCCCAAGCGCAACAAGACTCGCGACGTCCCGATCCCGGACGCCGTCCTGCACCTGGTCGACCAACACATGCGGCGGTTCCCGCCGGTGCCGGTCACGCTGCCGTGGCGCACACCGTCCGGCGAGCCGACCACGGCCCGCCTGCTGCTCACCGACGAGCGTGGGGGAGCGCTGAGGCGCAACCACTTCAACGAAGCCGTGTGGAACCCGGCCCGGAAGGCGGCCGGTGTCGTCAACCCCACCCGACAGGACGGGACACACGCGCTTCGGCACTACTACGCGTCCGTCCTGCTCGATGCGGGGGAGAACATCCGCGCGCTCTCCGAGTACCTGGGGCACCACGACCCGGGCTTCACCTTGCGCACCTACACCCACCTCATGCCGTCCAGCTCGGCCCGCACCCGTCGTGCGATCGACGCCGCGTTCGGGGGCCGTGAGGAACAAGCTGACGGCCCCGGGACGGCCCAGGGCGATTCATAGGTCTCTGACCTGCGGCGACTTCTGCATCCGGCTTACAGACCGACTCGTCCGCACCCCAGCGCCTGACCTGCCGGTCGGTCCGGATCGACCGGTCGGGGGCACACACGGGGCACCCGGCCGGCCTACGCCGGATGAGCTTTGCCCCACGCCCAGAGCGCCCGGTCGAGGGTGCGGAGGTCGGTCCCGCAGCGCCGGGCGATGCCGCGACACGTCGTCAGATAATCGGCGTAGGCCGGCCAGGTCGAGTCCTGTTCGCCGTGCCGCCGGAGAGTCCGCATCGCGAGGACATCGATGACCGTGAACGTGTCAGGCTTCGCGACGGTCAGGAAGGCGCTGGCGACCGGCACACCAACGCCCCGGAGCAGCCCGAGCACCCGGTGCGCGAGGTGTTCCGGCGCCCGAAGGGCCATCTCGGTGATCGTCTCGACGTCCGCCGGATCGTTCCGTCGGAGGAAGGTGATCGCACGGTTCGACTTCCACTTGATCACGTCCTCGGCTTCCGGGAACGTGAAGTACCCGCGCTCGCCGACTGCTCGGTGAATCAGTCCGAGCACGTGGTCGTCGGCAGTCGACGGATAGGCGGCTGCCCACGCAGTCACGAACTCCGCATCGATCTTCTTCGTCGTCATCGGTGTATCCCCATGCTCGGAGGATCGGCGACTGCTGTCCCGTCGTGAAGTGGGTCCACCCGCACGTGCGACACCGAGTCGATAAGACAGTTGCCTACTCAGCTTCCGCGGATCGTGTGGAATCCGGTGCAGCGCCGAGGACGGTGTCGATGGCCTCACGTGTCCTGTCGTCGGAGTCGGGCCAGACGTGCGCGCAGGTGTCGAGGGTCGCCGCAGCGGTGGCGTGGCCGAGCCTGCTCTGGACCGTCCTCTCGATCGGTCCGTCGGAATGGACGAGCGGGTACTGCCGGCGTGGCACCGCCGGTCGTCCCCAATCCTCGCGTCGTCCGCATCCGGAACTCGAAGTAGCCTGCCGCCCCATGGAGCAGCGAGTCAGCCTCATCACGCTCGGCGTCGCCGATCTGCCGCGCGCCCGGGCGTTCTACCTTGCGCTCGGATGGCAGGGGCAGGAGGTGGAGGAGACGGTCTTCTTCCAGGCCGGCGGGCTGGCACTGGTCCTCTGGGACAGGGCGAAGCTCGCCGCGGACTGCGGGGTGCCCGACGAGCGGGGCGGCGGGTTCGGCGGGATGGCGCTCGCCCACAACGTCCGCTCCGACGCGGAGGTCGACGACACGCTCGCCACCGCGGAGCGGGCCGGCGGCACGGTGACCAGGCCGGCGGCCGTCACCCCGCTCGGATTCCGCTCCGGGGTCTTCGCCGATCCGGACGGTCACCTGTGGGAGGTCGCGCACAACCCGGAGTTCCTGCTGGCCGACGACGGCACCCTCACGTTGCCGGACTTCGGCCGGTAGCGGCCGCACGCGCCGAAGCCGGGTGCGCCCCGGTTCTCACGGCGCCCCGCGGGGCCCGAGCAGGCTCGCCGCGGCGACCCGCTCCAGCCAGTCCCGGTAACCCTCGACCGGCCACCCGCGCAGCCCGACCAGGCGGCGGTAGGACGCGCCGTCGTTCAGCGTCCAGATCAGGTCTGCGGCGTCGTCGACCGACAGCCCGGGGTGCAGCCCGTCCAGTGCCGCGAGGTGGCTGGCGAACGCCCGCGCCCCGGCGAGCCGTTCGGTCTCGGCCTTCGTCCGCAGTGCGGCCGCGTCGGCGTCGACGTCGGCCGCCGCGTCGATCACGGCACCGAGCGCCGCCGCGCGCTGCTGCACGCCGACGGTCATCCCGGCCCAGAGGCGCAGCGCCTCGGCGGGGTCGGTGGCGGCGACGATCCGCCGGACCTCGGGCCGGTCCGCCATCGGGACCGGCTCGTCGTCGCCGACCAGGCAGAAGTCCCAGGCCAGCGACAGCAGCGCGGGCTTGCCCCCGGCGGCGTTGACCACGGTCCGGCGGCTCACCCCGGCGGCGGTGGCGACCGCGTCGAGGGTGGTGGCCGCGTACCCGTCGCGTTCGAACAGGCCGGCGGCGGCCGCGACGACGGCTCGCCGGGTGGCCCGCGCGCGCTCGTCACGCAGGTCCGAGCGGTACGTCCTCGACATCGGCCACCTTTCAGTGCACTCTGAGTGCAGTCATAATACGGGAGGCGTCGTGCGGATCTCGATCATCGGTGCCGGTCCGGCCGGCCTGTTCCTCGGGGCCGCGCTGGCGCGCCGCGGGCATGCGGTCGTCGCCGTCGACCGTGACGGCGGCCCGGCCGCCGACGGGCGCTGGGACCGGCGCGGCGTCATGCAGTTCCACCATCCGCACGGGGTCCGCCCGCAGGTCGGTGCGGCGCTGCGGGCCGAGCTCCCCGAGGCGTACGACGCGTGGCTGGCCGCCGGAGCGGAGCCGATCACGTTCACCCTGCCGGACGGGCGCCGCGTGTCCGGCGGCATGCGCTCGCGCCGCGAGACGTTCGAGCGCGCCCTGCGGGCGGTCGTGGTGCGCGAGCCCGGGTTCACCGTCCGGCAGGGGCACGTCGACGCCGTCGCGATCGCCGACGGCCGCGCCCGCGGCCCGGTCGTGGACGGTGCGGTGCTGCCGTCCGACCTGGTGATCGACGCGTCCGGGCGGTCCGGTCGGGCGACCCGCGCGTACGGACCGGCGCCGGCGCCGGCGGGCGACACCGGGATCGCCTACGTCAGCAGGCAGTACCGGCTGCACGATCCGGCGGCCCCCGGCCCGATGACGAACCCGCTGGCCTGGCAGGCCGATCCCGACGGGTACCAGGTGGTCGTCTTCCGGCACGAGGCCGGGATCTTCTCGGTGCTGCTGGTCCGGCCGGCGGGGACGCTGCGCGACCTGCGGCACGACGCCGCGTTCGACGCCGCCTGCCGGGCGGTCCCCGGTCTCGACGACTGGACCGACCCGGACCGCGCCGCGCCGATCACACCCGTGCTGCCCGGCGGCCGGCTGCACAACCGGTACCGGCCCCAGCCCGGGATCGACGGCCTCGTCCTGGCCGGGGACGCCGTCTGCACCACCACGCCGATGTTCGGCCGCGGCCTCGCCACCACGATGATGCAGGCCCGGGAGCTGCTCCGGCTCCTCGACCGGGGCACCCCCGGGGACTTCGGGGCGTGGTGCGACGCCGAGATGCGGCCCTGGGTGGACGACCACGTCCGGTCCGACGCGTGCACCCGCCTGCTCTGGACGGGCGCGGACGTCCCGGACGGCCCGCTCCCGTCGAGCCTGGTGCTGGCCGCGGCCGAGGCCGATCCGCGGATCGGCGCGTTCTGCGGGGACTACCTGGCGATGACCGCGGGCCCGTCCGCGCTGGCCGCCGCCGAACCGCTGGCGAGGGAGGTCTACGACTCCGGCTGGCGCCCGGCCCCGTCCGACGGACCGACCCGCGACGAACTGGCGCGCATCATCCGTACCGCCGTCCCCGCCTGACCGCACCGCCGAGATGCGCACCAGCGTTCCGCAGAGATCGACATTTCGCGCTCACGCGCATCTCGGCGGTTCAGGGCACGGGCGTGTGCCCGGTCCGGCGTGACTCCCGCGGGGCGGGGCCCCCGGGCGCGCTCGTCGGGGGCGGCCGGGGTGCGCGGCGGGGCTCGCCGGGCGCCGGATCCGCTGCCAGGATCAACGGATGGGCGGCTTCTACCACCTCTGCTTCGCCGTACGGAGCATCGAGGCGGCGACCGGGGAACTCGCCGCCGTGCTCGGAGTGGAATGGAACCCGATCCGGGACGGCAGCCTGGGGGACTGGTCCTACCGGATCGTGTTCTCGACCGCCGGGCCGCCGTTCTTCGAGGTCATCGAGGGCTCCCCCGGGAGTCCCTGGGACGTCACGGAGACCGGGTCCCGGTTCGACCACATCGGATACTGGTCCTCCGACGTCCGCCGGGACCGGAACCTGCTCGTGCGCAGGGGAGCTCCCGTCGACTTCGACGGCTGCCCTTACGGCAGGTCCTTCACCTACCACCGCCTGACCGGGGTCGGGGCACGGGTGGAGTTGGTCGATCTCGATGCCCAGCAGGGCTTCCTCGACGCGTGGGCGCCGGGCGGAGGGCCGATGCCACCGTTCGATCCCGGACCGCCCGACAGCACCGACGGCACCGACGGCGGGCCACCGGCCCGCCCGTGAACCGCCGGTAACCCCCCGCCGTCCCGCTCGTTGGGCAGGACACGGCGAGTCGAGGGGGACGCATGCGCCGAGGGCGACGGAACGTACTGGCGGCGACCGCGGCGACACTCGCCGCCCTGGTCACGGCGGGGGCGCTGCATCCGGCACTGGCGTTCGACCCGTTCGGCCCGTCCGGCACCGTGGTGGTCACCCCGGCGTCGTCGAACCAGTTCGCCGGGACCTACGACCGCGGCGCGGGCAGCCGCGGGTTCACCTCCCGGCTCGGCGCCCCGCCCGGTGGCGGCACGGGCGCGCTGGAGCTGCGCACCCCCGGCGACGACGACCGGATCCAGTTCGGCACCGACGAGATCGCCGGCCCGCTCGGCCGGTTCCGGTCCAGCAGCTACTGGGCGGTGCGGGACCCGGCGTCGCCGGGGACGGCGATGCCGTCGTTCCAGATCGCGGTCGACATCGACGGCGGGCACCTGGAGCCGCGCGACCTGCACGTGCTGAGCTACGTCCCGGAACCGGCGCCGGCCGGGGAGTGGACCCGCTACGACGTCGGCTCCGGCACCTTCTGCCTGATCCGGCAGGTCGGCGCGGCGGACGCCTACCGGGAGTGCGTGGCCGGCGGTGAGCGCCGGACCCTGGACCAGATCATCGAGGCGTATCCGCAGGCCACCGGGTACGCGGCCGGGGTGAACCAGGGCGGCGGCACCGCAGGCCTGGTGTCCGCGGTCGACCTGATCCAGGTGGGGAACCGGACCTACGACCTGGAGCCCGGCTGATCAGGACACGCAGAACTCGTTGCCCTCGGGATCGCGCAGTGTGGTGGTGACCGGGCCGCGATCGGACGTCGTCCACAGCACCGCGGCGCCGAGCGCCACCAGCCGGGCCACCTCGGCGGGCGCGGCGTCCGGGCCGACCTGCAGGTCCAGGTGGACGCGGTTCTTCGCGGTCTTCGGCTCCGGCACGCGGGCGATGAAGATCCGCGGCCCGGGACCCCGGCAGGTGGCGACGTCCCGGAAGGCCCGCCGGTCGCCGTCGGCGACGGTCTCCGCCTCGGTGATCCGCCCCGCGGCCAGCAGCCCGTCGACGACCGTGGTGTGGTCCTCGATCTCGTAGCCCAGGGCGGCCGCCCAGAACCGGGCCAGCGCGTGCGGGTCGGCGGCGTCGAACGCGATCTGCAGCTGCACACCGCCGATCGTGCCGCCGAACCCGGTCAGGCGCTGTCCTGGATCGCGGAACTGTCGGTGCCCCGCGCCATCATCGGCGCACACCGACGACGAGGAGCGCGCGATGACCGGGAGCGACCCCACGATGGCCGAGATCACCGCCGCGGTGGAGGTGGGCCGAGCCGGCGATCCGGCGGCCGCGCGGGGCCTGCTCGCCGCGCTCTGGGAACGCATCGGTCCGGCGGGCGATCCGCTGCACCGGTGCATCCTGGCGCACTATGCCGCCGACGTGGCGGGCGACCTGCAGGAGGAGCTGCGGTGGGACGAGCGCGCGCTGGCCGCGGCCGGCGAGATCACCGACGAGCGGGCCCGCGCCCTCGATCCGTCGCTGCGGATCGCCGGTTTCTACCCGTCGCTGCACCTCAACCTGGCCGACGTGCACCGCAGGCTCGGCGACGACGCGGCGGCGCACCGGCACCTGGGGCAGGCGGCGGAGCGCGTCGACGCGCTCCCCGGGGACGGCTACGGCGCGATGATCAGGTCCGGGATCGAGCGCTGCGGCGAGCGGCTGGCCCGCGGTGACCGATCGGTGTCGGGGTGAGGCGCGGGGATCACGCCCGGTCCGGGCGCGACCCCCGCGCGGGCTCACACGACGGCGCCGTCGGAGTTGCGGGTGCGGGCCCGGTCCGCCCGCGACGGGTTCCGCCGGCCCGCCTTGCCGACCGGCTGCTTGGACTTCCCGACCCGCGGCGGCATCCCGCCCCAGCGGCGCTGCAGCAGGATCGAGACCGGGCCGGCGACCACGATCGTCGAGATCGTGCCGACCACGATGCCGACGATCAGCGCCAGCGCGAAGTCGGCGAGCGTCGCCCCGCCGAGCACCAGCAGCATCACCAGGATCGTCAGGGTGGAGATGCCGGTGTTGACCGTCCGGGGCAGGGTCGAGAGCACCGCGGACCCGACGACCCGGTGGAAGGGTTCCTTCGCCCGCTGCGCCCAGTGCTCGCGCACCCGGTCGAACACGACGACGGTGTCGTTCACCGAGTAGCCGATCACGGTGAGCAGCGCGGCCAGGAACACGCCGTCGGCGGTCCGGCCGGTCCAGGCGAACACACCGACGACGACCATCACGTTGGTGAACAGCGCGGCCACCGCGCCGGCGCCGAGCGTCCACCGGAACCGGTAGGCCAGGTAGACGAACTGCGCGGCGAGCGCGACGCCGAGCGCGATGATGCCGCCGCGGGCCAGCTCGGCGCCGAGGCTCGGGCCGATCATCTCGTCGCGCAGCACCTCGGCGCCGCCGCCCGCGCTGCCGACGGCCTCGCGCAGCGCGGCCACACCGGCGTCGTCGAGCTCGCCGGCCCGCAGGCCGATCGCGCCGTCGCCGGTCGCGGTGACCGACAGGTTCGGGAACCCGGCCGCGGTGACGGCGTCGCGCGCCTGCTCGACGGTGATGTCGTCGGTCGTCGTGAACTCGACCAGCCGGCCGCCGGTGAACTCGACGCCGAGCTCGAGGCCGCGCAGGAACAGCCCGCTGACGGCGACCACGAGCACGGCGCCGGCGACGGCCAGGATCTTGCCCGGGTTGCGCAGGAAGCCGGGATCGCGGGCCTCCAGCTTCCGGCGGACCGGGCCGATGGCGGCGATACCGGTGATCTTCGGCCGGCGCCGCACCGCGGGGATCTTCAGCACGGCCAGGGTCAGCAGCCGGGACAGCACCAGCGCCGAGAACAGCGACACCACGACACCGATGACGAGCGTGACGCCGAATCCGCGGACCGGCCCGGAGGCCAGGCCGAACAGCAGCACCGCCGCCAGCAGCGAGGTGACGGCGACGTCGCCGACCGCGGACAGCGAGTTCTTGTAGCCGTTCTCCGACGCGCGTTCCAGGCGTGGTTTGACCGCGTACTCCTCGCGCGACCGTTCCGCGATCAGCACGTTCGCGTCCACCGCCATACCGACGGCGAGCACGAACGCGGCGAGGCCGGGCAGGGTCAGTGTCGCGCCGAGCCCGGTCTGCACCGCGTAGGCGGTCAGCGCGTACCCGCCGAGCGCGACGACGGCGACCAGGCCGACGAGCCGGTACACCACGATCAGGAAGGCACCGGCCAGCGCCGAACCGATGATCGCGGCCAGCGCGCTGGCCTCGATGGCGTCGGCGCCGAGCGTCGGACCGACGGTCCGCTGCTCGATGATCTCGACCGGCACCGGCAGCGCGCCGCCCTCGATCAGCACCGCCAGCTCGGACGCCTGCTCGGGCGAGAAGTTGCCGCTGATCTGGGTCTGGCCGCCGACCATGCCGATGTTGCACTGGATGGTCTCGTGCACCTGCGGCGAGGAGATGACCTGGTCGTCGAGCACGATCGCGACCCGGCGCTGCGGGTCGCCGGGCGGGTTGCACGCCGCCTGCCCGGTGAGCGCCTGCCACCGGGCGGGGCCCTCGCCCTCGAACCGGACGTCGACGACGTGCCCGACGCCCTGCGGGTTCGGCGCCGACATCGCCGAGCCGATCAGCTCACCGGCCAGCGCGGGCGGGCCGAGCTGCAGCGGCTGCCCCTCCTCGTCGGTGTTGGCCTGGTCCTCGCCGGGCACGCCGACGCCGAGCACGGGATGCATGGTCAGCTGGGCGGTCCGGCCGAGGGTCTCGGCGGCCTCGGCCGGATCGGTGAGGCCGGGGAGCTCGACGATGATCCGGTTCTCGCCGGAGCGGGCCAGGCTCGGCTCGGCGACGCCGAGACCGTCGATCCGGCCGCGCAGCACCTCGAGCACCCGGTCGGTGGCCTCGGCGTCGGCGGCCACCTCCTCGGTGTCGCGGGTCTCCAGCACGATCTGGGTGCCGCCGCGCAGGTCCAGGCCCAGGGTGGGGGCGGTGGTCAGCGCGATGACGGAGGACAGGACGAGTACGGCGAGCGCGATCAGCGAGCGCCAGAGCACGGGTCGTTGCTGCACGGGGATCCTCGGGGGAGCGTCCGGTGTGGGACGGGGGAGGGGCGGCGGGCGGGTGCGCGTCGCGCCGGCCCGGACCCGGCTCCGGCACGCGGGGTGCGGGCCCGGAGGCGATCCGGGAGGGCGGCCGCGGATCAGGCCGTGGGCGGCCCGCGCGGATCGGCCGGGGTCCGGTGCCCCGGTTCGGGCCCGGTGGTGGGGTCCCGGTCCGGCGTCGCGCCGTCCGCGGCGACCTCCGGCAGCGCCGGGACCAGCGCGTCCAGCGCGGGTCCGGGATGCCCGTGCACGGTGCTGTCGTCCGGCGCCGAGCCGGGGCCGCCCGGGGCGGCCCGGCCGGGCAGCGCCGACTGCGGCGCCGACGCGCTCGGCGCGAACTCGCTGTGCACCGTCGTCGGCGCCGGTGCCGGTTCGGCCACGGCGGGCCCCGCGACCGGGGCGAGGACCGCGAACAGCGACAGCAGCAGCACGGCGACGACGCGTCGCGCGGGTGTGCGGGTCGGGCTCACGAGCGGTCCGTCCGGTTCGGGAGGGATACGGCGGTTCCGTCCCGACGGTACCGGCGCCCGCGCGGTCAGCCGTCGGCGGGCAGCACCGCCGCCGGCAGCGGCGGCCGGACGCGCTCCGGCAGCGCGGCCTCGACGGCCGCCGCGAGTGCGAGCAGCTCGGCGTCGCCCCAGCGCGGGCCGATCAGCGAGACGCCCAGCGGGAGGGTCCCGCCGTCGCCGTCCGGCGCACCGCCGGCCGGGACGGTGATGTTCGGATACCCGGCCATCGCGGCCGCACCCGAGCTGCCCAGCACGAAGTCGTCCCCCGCGCCCAGCTCGACCGGCCAGGCCGGGCTGTTCGTCGGGGCGATCACGGCGTCCAGCCGGTGCCCGGCGAGCGCGGCGTCGAGGTCGCGGCGGCTCAGCGTCGTCGCGGTGTCGCGCGCCGCCCGGTAGTCGGCGCGGCCGGTGTCGCCGCCGGTCGCCAGCGCCGCCTCGAACAGCTCCTGGCCCCAGTGCGGCATCTCGACGTCGGCGTGCCGGCGGTTGTACTCGACGAGCTCGGCCAGCGAGGCCGGGCCGGTCACGCCGGGCGAGCGCAGGTAGGCGTCGATGTCCCGGGCGAACTCGGTGACCAGCGCGGTCAGCTCTGCCCCGGCGGCGTCGGCGCTGCCGGGCAGCTCCACCGGATCGACGAGCACGGCGCCGCGGTCGCGCAGGGTCCGCAGGGTGGCGGCGAACGCGGCGTCGGTCTCCGGGCTGGCCCCCTCGGCGACCCGCAGGACACCCAGCCGCACGCCGTCGAGGTCCCGGGCCGCGGGTGTGGCCGGCAGCGGAGGGGCCGGTGCCTGCGCCGTCGCCGGATCGGCGGGATCGGGTCCGGCGATCGCGGCGAGCACCCGGGCGGCGTCGGCGACCGAGCGCGCCATCGGGCCCGCGGTGTCCTGCTCCGCCGAGATCGGCACGATGCCGCTGCGCGACACGGTGCCCAGGGTCGGCTTCATCCCGACGATCCCGTTGGTGGCGGCGGGGCACACGATCGAGCCGTCGGTCTCGGTGCCGATCGCGACCGGGGCGAGGGCGGCGGCCACCGCGACGGCCGAGCCGGCGCTCGACCCGCAGGCGGTCCGCCCGGGGGAGTGCGGGTTGCGGGTCAGCCCGCCGACCGCGCTCCAGCCGCTGCTCGAGCGGCCGGACCGGAAGTTCGACCACTCCGACAGGTTGGTCTTCCCGAGCAGGACCGCACCGGCCTCGCGCAGCCGGGTGGCGATCGCGGCCGCCGGCGGGCGGGACCCGGCGAGCGCGGTGGACCCGGCCGTGGTGGGCAGCTGCGGCCCGGTCGAGGTGTTGTCCTTCACCAGCACCGGGATGCCCTCGAGCAGCCGGGGCGGCTCCCCGGCGGCCCGCCTGCGGTCGCTCTCGGCCGCCTGCGCCGCCGCCGTCGGATCGACGGCGACGACCGCGCGCAGCTGCGGGTCCAGCTCGGCGATCCGGTCGATGTAGAAGGAGGTCAGCCGGGCGGAGGTCAGCCGGCCGGCCGCCATCGCCGCCTCCAGCCCGGCCAGGTCCGTCCGGTCGAGATCCAGATCCACCGTTCCTCCTCCGCCCGCCGTGCCGCCGGGGGGTGTCCCCGCGCAGCCGGCGACCACGCCGAGTGCCAGGGTGGCGCACAACGCGACCGCTGCCATGCGCACGGTGCCTCCTCGGTCGGGATTCCGGCGAGCAACGATCTTGGCCGGGAGGTCCGGCCGCGACAAGGCGGACGGGACGTCGATCACGCCGGCGGGTTCGGCAGAATCGGGTCACCCGCACCGGGGCACACGGCAGCACCAGGGAAGAGAGGACCGACGTGAGCACGGAGACGATCGAGTTCCAGGCCGAGGCACGCCAGCTGCTGCGCCTGATGATCCACTCGATCTACTCGAACAAGGACGTGTTCCTGCGCGAGCTGATCTCGAACTCCTCGGACGCGCTGGACAAGGTCCGGCTCGCCGCCTACCAGGACAAGGATCTCGGCGCCGACACGTCCGACCTGCACATCGAGCTGGTCCCCGATCCGGAGGCGCGCACCCTGACGGTCCGCGACAACGGCATCGGCATGACCCGGGACGAGGTCGTCGAGCTGATCGGCACGATCGCGAAGTCGGGCACCGCAGAGCTGCTCGCCCGGCTGAAGGAGGCCGAGGGCGACTCGGCGTCCGAGCGCAACCTGATCGGCCAGTTCGGGGTCGGCTTCTACTCGGCGTTCATGGTCGCCGACCGGGTGGTGCTGACCACCCGCAAGGCGGGCACCGACGAGGGCGTCCGCTGGGAGTCCGACGGCGAGGGCTCCTACACGATCGAACCGGCCGAGGGACTGCCCCAGGGCACCGCCGTCACGCTGCACCTCAAGGCGTCCGACGCCGAGGACCAGCTGCACGACTTCGCGGACCGCACCGTGCTGCGCCGCACGGTGAAGACCTACTCGGACTTCATCACCTGGCCGGTCCGGATGCCGGCCGAGGGCGAGGGTGAGGGTGAGGGGGCCGGGCCGGAGACCCTCAACTCGATGAAGGCGCTCTGGGCCCGTCCGCAGCGCGACGTCTCCGAGGAGGAGTACGCCGAGTTCTACCGGCACGTCAGCCACGACTGGCAGGAGCCGCTGGAGACGATCCGGCTCGCCGCCGAGGGCACCTTCGAGTACCAGGCGCTGCTGTTCCTGCCGAAGGTCGCGCCGATGGACCTCTACATGCGCGACGCCCGCCGCGGCGTCCAGCTCTACGTCCGCCGGGTGTTCATCATGGACGACTGCGAGGCGCTCGTCCCCGAGTACCTGCGGTTCGTCAAGGGTGTCGTCGACGCGGCGGACCTGTCGCTGAACGTCTCCCGGGAGATCCTCCAGCAGGACCGGCAGATCTCGGCGATCCGCCGGCGGCTGGTCAAGAAGGTGCTGTCCACCATCGGCACGCTGCGCGACGAGCAGCCGGAGAAGTACGCGACGTTCTGGGAGCAGTTCGGCCGGGCGCTCAAGGAGGGGCTGCTCTCCGACGCCGACAACCGGGAGACGATCCTCGGGGTGTCGTCGTTCCTCAGCACGCACGGCGAGGAGCCCACCGGCCTGGCCGCCTACGTCGAGCGGATGCGCGAGGGCCAGGACGCGATCTACTACATGACCGGCGACTCGCGCAGCGCGATCGAGTCCTCGCCGCACATGGAGGCGTTCCGCGAGAAGGGCTACGAGGTCCTGCTGCTCACCGACCCGGTCGACGAGGTGTGGGTGGACACCGTCGACGGTTTCGGCGGGACCCCGCTGCGTTCCATCGCCAAGGGCCAGGTGGACCTGCAGACCGACGAGGAGAAGGAGCAGGCGCAGCAGCGGCAGGCCGAGTTCGGCGGGCTCTGCGAGTGGATGGCCGGGGTGCTCGCCGACGACGTCAAGGAGGTCCGGCTGTCGTCCCGGCTCACCACCTCGCCCGCGGTCCTGGTCGGCGACGAGTTCGACATGACCCCGACCCTGGAGAAGATGTACCGGGCGATGGGCCAGGAGCCGCCGAAGGTGAAGCGGATCCTGGAGCTGAACCCGTCGCACCCGCTGGTCACCGGACTGCGCGACGCCCAGGCGGCGGGCCGCGACGAGAGCGGAACGGCCGAGCTGCTGCACGGCATGGCGCTGCTCGCCGAGGGCGGCGACCTGCCCGATCCGTCCCGGTTCGTCGGGCTCCTCGCGGAGCGGCTGCAGCAGACGCTGTGAATCACGACTGAACGACTGCACAGATGTCGATCCCGGCGGGAGTGCGGGCTAGCGTGTCCCGGTGCCCCGCTCCCGCCGGATCCCGGCCGCGTCGCTGATCGCGGCGCTGGCGCTCGTGCCCGCCCTGCTCGCCGGCTGCGCCGCCGGACCGGAACCGGACGTCCCGGCGGAGCAGCCGGCCGCCGGGACGATCCGCAACTGCGACGTCGACGTCCCGGTCGAGCGCCCGGAGCGGATCGTCGCGATGTTCCACAACGCGGTGGAGGCGGTGCTCGCGCTCGGCGCGGCCGACCGGCTGGCCGGCGCGGCCTACCTCGACAACCCGCTGCTGCCCGAGCTGGCCGGCGAGTTCCACCCGGAGACCGACCGGCCCGTCTACTGGCCGGAGGAGTACCCGTCCCGGGAGGAGGTCCTGCGGGTCGCACCGGACCTGGTGGTCTCCGGGTTCACCGGCGCGTTCACCCGGGAGGGCCTCGGCACCCGCGCCGACCTGGCCGGGACCGGGATGAACACGTTCCTGTTCAGCTCGTTCTGCCCGGCCGCCGACGGCGGCACCCAGGAGGCGCTGGCCGCCAACGACGTCTCGCTCGACGCCGTGCAGCGCGACCTCACCGATCTCGGGCGGCTGCTCGGCGCCGAGGACCGCGCCGCCGAGCTGACCGGCCGGATGCAGGCCACCCTGGCCGACGTCGCCGAGCGGCTCGACGGGGTCACCGCACGACCCCGGGTCGCGATGCTGAACGCCCCGGCGGGCAGCACCGAGCTGCGGGTGTTCGGCACCGGCGACGTCGCGACGACGATCATCGAGGCGGCCGGCGGCACCCAGGCGTTCCCGGAGATCGCCGGTCGTCAGCGGACGGTCGGCCCCGAGGGGATCATCGCGGCCCGGCCGGACGTCGTCGTCATCCCGGCCTGCTGCGGGATCGACGCCGGCCCGGAGTCCGCGGAGTCGCTGGCGCAGCGGCTGCGCGACGACCCGGCGCTCGCCACGGTGCCCGCCGTCCGGGACGGCAAGGTCTTCACGACGACGTTCGCCGAGGTGAGCCCCGGCATCCGGAACGCCGACGCGGTGCGCACGCTGGCCGGTCGGCTGCATCCGGAGCTGTTCACGGACGGCTGACGCGGGAGCGGTGCGGGGGAGTGGGTGCATCCGCCCGGCGCCGTTGCCGAGCGGACGCCGGTGACCGTAACCCGACACCTGTGGCCGAGTACAGCGGGCGAGATTCGATCGTTGCCGTGGCGCGCTACCCGGCGGCGGGCAGCGGCGGGTGGCCCGGGCGCAGCCCGTCGAGCAGCAGGGCCAGATAGCGGCGCCGGTCCTCGCCGGTGGTGTCCCCGGCGCCCTCCGCG
The DNA here is from genome assembly GCF_039526905.1 of Pseudonocardia kongjuensis. Classification (NCBI taxonomy): domain Bacteria; kingdom Bacillati; phylum Actinomycetota; class Actinomycetes; order Pseudonocardiales; family Pseudonocardiaceae; genus Pseudonocardia; species Pseudonocardia kongjuensis. The sequence continues at coordinate 425,473 of NZ_BAAAJK010000004.1, forward strand.
CCCTCGGCGACGGCCAGCGCCATGACCAGCAGCGCCGACAGGTCGCGGGCGGTCAGCTCGGGCCGGACGGCACCGGCGTCGCGGGCCCGGTCGAGCAGCCGGTTCAGCGTCCGGCCGTAGCGCTGCACCGACTCCACGTCGAAGGCGCCCGCCTCGCGGGCGAGCCGCAGGATCGTGCGGCGCCCGGCGATCGCCTCGACCGCGCGGGACAGCGACCCGGCCAGGTCGGCCCACGGGTCGTCGGTGCCGGCCGCCGCGGTCGGCTCGATCTCGTCGGCGAAGACCTCCTCCAGCACCGCACGGATCAGCTGGTCCCGGGTCCGGAAACGGCGGTACAGGGTCGCGACCCCGACGCCCGCCCGGCGCGCGATCTCCTCGAGCGCCACGTCCGGGCCGTCGGACTCGAACGCGGCCGCCGCGGCCTCGACGATCCGACGGTGGTTGCGCGCCGCGTCGGCCCGCAACGGCCGGGCCGGGCCGGGCCCGGTCATGGTGGTCATCGGAGCACGGTAACGGGTGACCGGCCCCGGACGTGGCGGGACGGCGAGGGGCGGCGGCGCGGCGCCGACTGCGGAAGGATCGCGGCGTGCGTGCCGATCTCCGCGTCCTGCCGACCGCCGACCTCGGGAAGGACGGGTTGCGCGGGCTGCGCGGGTTGCTGGACGCGGCGTTCGACGACTTCGACGACGCGTCCTGGGACCACGCGCTCGGCGGCCTGCACGTGCTGGCGGGCCCGCCGGACGCACCGTTCGGGCACGCCGCCGTGGTGCTCCGGCGGGTGCTGCACGGCGGCGTCGCGCTGCGCACCGGCTACGTCGAGGCGGTCGCCGTGCACCCGTCCCGGCAGCGGCAGGGGCTGGGCGGCGAGCTGATGGACGTCGTCGACGGGCTGGTCCGCGGCGGCTACCGGCTCGGCGTGCTCGGCGCCTCCGAGCGCGCCGCGCCGCTCTACCGCAGGCGCGGCTGGCAGCTGTGGCGCGGACCGCTGGCCGCGGTCACCCCGGACGGTGTCGTCGCCACCCCGGACGAGGCCGGCAGCGTGCACGTCCTGCCGGTGGACGCGCCGCTGGACCCGGCGGTGCCGCTGATCTGCGACTGGCGCGACGGCGAGCTCTGGTGACCGCGCGCGGTGCGGGCGCCGCCCCGGAGTGACCGGGCCGGTTCACCGCGGCGTCAGGTCGAGGTCGCCCGCCGGACACCCGGGGACGTTGGAGTTCCCCCGTGCAACTCGCGGTCCTCGATCTCGCAGGCACCACGATGGCCGACGACGGGTTGGTCCTCGCGGCGCTGCGGGCCGGACTGCGCGCGGCCCGGGTCCGGGTGGACGGCCCGGGCTACCCGGCGCTGGACCGGCAGGCCCGCTCGACGATGGACCGGTCCGCGATCACCGTTCTGGGCGAGCTGCTCGACGGCGACATGTACCGGGCCCGGCGCGCACACTCGGCGTTCACCGAGTACCTGACCGCCGCCGCGGACGACGGCCGGGTCCGCCCGGTCCCGGGCGCGCCGCAGGCGCTCGACGCCCTGCACGACGCCGGCCTCAAGATCGCCGTGATCTGCGGCTTCGATCCGGACCTGCGGGACCGGCTGGTCGTCGCCCTGGATTTCGGCGCGCGGGTGGACCTGCTGCTCTCACCCGCCGACGTCGACGGGCGGGGCCTGCCTGAGCCCGACCTGCTGCACGCCGCCATCCGCCGGACCGGCTGCACGGCGTCGCAGGTGGCGGTGGCCGGGGACGCCACCGCCGACATCGACGCCGCGGTCCGGGCCGGGGCCGGACTGGTGATCGGCGTCCGCGGGGGAGCGCACGGCGAGCCCCGGCTGCGGGCGGCCGGCGCGGACGCCGTCATCGACTCGGTGGCCGATCTCCCGGCGCTGCTCGGGCTGCCCGGTTGAGCCCGGCCACCCGGTGAGGTCCCACCGCACGCGACCGGGCGTACGGTCGGCTCGGCTCATCGGTCGGGGAGGGGAACGCGTGGCGCGACGCACGGTGGCGGTGGCGGCCCTCGGGACGACCCTCGCGCTGATCTCCTACACCGCTCCGCTCGCGACCCTGGAGGCGATCTCGGCCGATCTCGGGACCGGCCCCTCCGGGCGGTCCTGGATCCTCAGCTCGATGAGCCTCGGGCTCACCGCGCTGCTGCTGACCGCAGGCACCCTCGCGGACCGGTTCGGCAGGCGGGCGACCTTCGTGACCGGCGCCGCCGTCCTCGCACTGACCTCCGCCGGCGGTGCGCTCGCCACCGGCACGGCCGGGTTCGTCGCGGGCCGGATCGGGCAGGGCGTCGGCGCGGCCGCGATGATCGCCTGCAGCCTGGCGCTGATCGGGCACGCGCTGCCACCCGGCCCGCGACGCGCCAGGGCGACCGGCCTGTGGGGCGCCGCGCTGGCCGCCGGGATCGCCGCCGGCCCGCTGCTCGCCGGTGTGCTGCCGTGGCGGTGGCTCTACCTGCTGATCGCGGTCGCGGCGGTGCTGCTCGCGGTCGCCGCCCGGTCGCTGCTCGTCGAGTCCTCGGCCGCCCGCCCGCGCCCGGTCGACCTCCCCGGCATGGTCCTGCTGGCCGCCGGGCTCGCCGTGCTGCTGGCCGGCCTGACCGAGGCGCGCCGGCTGCCGGTCGGCGCCGGCACCGTGGCCCTGCTGGTCGCCGGGGTGCTGCTGCTGGCCGGGTTCGTCGTCGTGCAGTTCCGGTCGCCGCACCCGATGGCGGGCCCGGAGCTGTTCCGCAATCCCGGGCTGATCGCGGCGACCGTCGCCAGCCTCGCCACCGGGCTCGGCATCATCTCGCTCAGCTCGTACCTGCCCGCCCTGATGCACGGGGTGCACGGCGACCCGCCCGCCGTCTCCGCGCTGCTGCTGCTCGGCTGGTCCGGCACCGGCATCGTCACCGCGCTGCTCGCCCGGCGGATCAGCGAGCGGATCGGCGACAGCGTCCGGCTCGGTGCCGGGCTGCTCGTGATGGCGGTCGGGCAGGTCGGCCTGCTGGCCGCCGGCGGCGGATCCGGCGTGGTCCTGGCATCGTTGATCGTCACCGGCGCGGCGACCGGCGTGGTGAACGCGAGCCTGGGCCGGGAGGCCGTCGCGTCCGTCCCGGCGGACCGGGCCGGGACCGGCAGCGGGATCAACAACACCAGCCGCTACCTCGGCGCCGCGATCGGGGTGACCGTCACCTCGGTGCTCACGGCGCCCACCGGCGGGGAGACCGCCGCGCAGCTCCTGGCCGGCTGGCACGTCGCGGTGCTGGTCGCGGTCGGTGCGACGATCGTGGGTGCGGTCGTGGCGCTGGTCTGTGCCCGGGTGGCGGCGCGCAGCCCCGTGTCCTGACGGCGGCGGGCCCGCCGCCGGCACCCGGCCTGCGCCCGGCCCCGGCGCCCGATCGCTAGTGTCGATCACGATGAGGATCGCCCACGAGGTCTCCGACGCCCTTGCCGCGGGCCGGCCGGTGCTGGCCTGCGAGTCCACGATCGTCACGCACGGCCTTCCCCGGCCGCGGAACCTGCAGGTCGCGCGGGAGGCCGAGGAGCTCGTCCGGTCGCTCGGTGCCGTCCCGGCGACGATCGGCGTGCTGGACGGCGAGGCCGTCGTCGGGTTGTCGGGCGCCGAGCTGGACCGGTTGGCGGGCGACGCCGGTGTCGCCAAGCTCAGCGCGCGGGATCTCCCGGTGGCCGCGGTCACCGGGGTGTCCGGCGGGACGACGGTCGCGGCGACCGCGCACCTCGCCCACCGGGCCGGGATCCGGGTGTTCGCCACCGGCGGCCTCGGCGGGGTGCACCGGGGCGCGTCGACCACCTTCGACGAGTCCGCCGACCTGCCCGCGCTGGCCCGGCTGCCGATCGTCGTGGTCAGCGCCGGGGTGAAGTCGGTGCTCGACGTGCCGGCCACCCTGGAGCGGCTGGAGACCCTCGGCATCCCGGTCGCCGGGTACCGGACGGACGCGTTCCCCGGCTTCTACGTCGCCGACTCCGGCCATCCGGTCACCCAGCGCGTGGAGTCCCCGGAGCAGGCGGCGACCGCCTGGCGGGCGGCCCGCGAGCTCGGCCTGGACGCCGCGCTGCTGGTCGCGAACCCGGTGCCGGTCGAGCACCAGCTGCCGCCCGCCGAGCACGACGCCGCGCTCGCGGACGCGCTGGCCGCCCTCGGCGCGGCCGGGATCACCGGCCAGGACGCGACCCCGTTCCTGCTGCAGCGGGTCCGGGACGCCACCGGTGACCGCAGCCTCGAGGTGAACGTCGCGGTCTACCGGAACAACATGACGCTCGGCGCCCGGATCGCCGCTGCGCTGGCCGGCTGATCCGGTGCCGGGTACCGCGGGGACGCTGGCGGTGCTCGGCGACCTGGTCGAGGACGTCGTCGTCTGGGCGTCCGGCCCGCTCGATCCCGGCACCGACACCCCGGCCCGGATCTTCCGCCGGCGCGGCGGCAGCGCCGCGAACGTCGCCGCGGGCGCCGCGCTGCTCGGCGCGCCGGTGCGGTTCCTGGGCCGGGTCGGCGCGGACCGGGTGGGCGAGGCGCTGGTCGCGGACCTGGCCGGCGGCGGGGTGGACGTCCGGGTGCAGCGGCACGGGACGACCAGCTGCGTGGTCGTGCTGGTCGACGCGGACGGCGAGCGCACGATGCTGCCGGACCGGGGCGCCGCCGCCGGGTACACGCAGCCGGATCCGTCGGTCGTCGACGGGGTGACGCTGCTGCACCTGCCCGCCTACGGGCTGCTGGCCGATCCGTGCGCGACGGCCGCGCGCGGGCTGGCCGCCCGGGTCCGCGACGCCGGGGGAGCGGTCTCGGTGGACGTGTCGTCGACCGGTGTGCTGCGGGCCTACGGGCCCGGGCGGTTCCTCGACGACCTGGCCGCGCTCGCCCCGGCGCACCTGCTCGCGAACCGGGACGAGGCGGACCTGCTGGGGCTGCCGGCGACGGCACCACCCCGGACGGTCGTGGTCGTCAAGGACGGCGGCGCACCCGCCCGGGTGTGGACGTCGGGGCCGCCCACCCGGGTCCCGGCGGAACGGGTCGACACCGTCCGGGACACGACGGGGGCCGGTGACGCCTTCGCGGCGGGCTACCTGACCGCGGTGCTCGCCGGCGCCCGGCCGGTCCCGGCGACCGCCGCCGGGCACCGCAGCGCGGCCCGGGTGCTGGCCGGCCCCGGCGCCGGCGGCGGCTGAACGAGCCGGCCGCGCCGGACCTGCCGGACCTGCCGGACCTGTCGGACCTGCCGGACCTGCCGGACCGCTGTCAGACGACCGGCGTGATCGACCGCAGCGCCTCCGAGGACCGCACCGCGGCGGTCAGGTCGGACAGCGCCCGCCCGTGCGCCGCGGCCAGCTCCGCGGAGTCCCCGGTGAGGGTGTTGCGGTCGACGTAGCCGGAGTGGTCCAGGTACAGGCCGGGGGAGAGCACCTGCACCGCGAAGAACCCGGCGAGCACGGAGCGGAGCCCGTCGACGGCGAGGAAGTGGTGGCCGGTCGCGCCGGTCAGCACGACGGCGGCGGCCTTGCCCTGCAGCGGCGCGGTCTGCTCGCCCCACTTGCCGCGCTCGGTCGCCTCCAGCAGCGCCTTCAGCGACGCCGTGTGCCCGGCCCGGTACACCGGGCTGCCGAACACCACGGCGTCGGCCTCGGCGAACGCCGCGGTGACGTCCTCGGACGAGGTCTGCGACAGCTCGATCAGCCGGGTGCTGTCGCCGGCCTTCTCCGCTCCGGCGAGGATCCCGGCGACCGCGGCGGCGGTGCGCCCGCCCGGCTCCGGACCTGCGACGACACCGACGATGCTGCTCACGAGGACTCCCGCGGGGTGAGGTGGTAGCCGCCGCGGTAGAACAGCAGCGGCAGGCGTTGCGGATCGGCGCCCAGCGCCTCGACCCGGGCGGCGACGATCGTGTGGTCGCCGCCGTCGTACTCGTTCCAGAGGGTGCAGTCGACCCAGGCGCCGACCCCCTCGAGCACCGGCGCACCGGACGGCGCCGGTGTCCAGCTGACCCCGGCGAACTTGTCCGTGCCGGAGCGGGCGAACCCGGCGCTGTGGTGCTCGTGGTCGGCGGCCAGCACGTTCACGCAGAACCGGCGGACCTCCCGGATCCGCGGCCAGGTGGACGAGCCGCGGGACGGCGAGAAGCTGACCAGCGGCGGGTCCAGCGACAGCGACGAGAACGACTGGCAGGTGAAGCCGATCGGACCGTCCGGTCCCTGTGCCGTCACGACGACGACCCCGGAGGCGAACGCACCGAGCGTGTCGCGCATCGCCTCGGGTGTGACCGGGCCGGGAACGGACGACGTGTGGGTCGTGGATCCGGGCATGCCCCGACCCTAGGCAACCCGCGCCCCGGCGGCCAATGATCACCGGCTCGCCGTCCCACCCAGTGCGACGCGGCCCCCGCGCTGTACGGACCGAGCTGTACCGACCGCCAGGCCCCGCACACGACGACGGCCGTGCGGATCGCTCCGCACGGCCGTCGGGTACTGCCGTGGACGTGCCGGGGCGGGGAGTGCCCGGCCCGGCTCAGCTCGCGTAGGCGCGCAGCTTGTCGGCCCGCTCGCCGACCCGCAGCTTCGCCATGACCTCGCGCTCGATCTGGCGCACCCGCTCCCGGGAGAGCTTGAAGGCGCGGCCGATCTGGTCGAGCGTGTGCGGCTGCCCGTCGTCGAGACCGAACCGCATCCGGATGACCTTCTGCTCGCGGTCCTCCAGGGTGGCCAGCACCCGGCGGAGGTCGTCGTGCAGCAGGCTGGAGATCACGGTGTTCTCGGCGTCGGTGGCCTCGGCGTCCTCGATGAAGTCCCCGAGCGGGGCCTCCTCCTCGGAGCCGACCGGCATGTCCAGGCTCACCGGGTCGCGGGCGTGGTCGAGCAGGTCCGCGATCTTGTGCTCCGGGATCCCGGACTCCTCGGCCAGCTCGGCCTCGCTGGGCTCGCGGCCCTGCCGCTGGTGCATGTCGCGCTTGATCCGGGCCAGCTTGTTCACCTGCTCCACCAGGTGCACCGGCAGCCGGATGGTGCGGGCCTGGTCGGCCATGCCACGGGTGATCGCCTGCCGGATCCACCAGGTGGCGTAGGTGGAGAACTTGAAGCCCTTGGTGTAGTCGAACTTCTCGACCGCCCGGATCAGCCCCAGGTTGCCCTCCTGGATCAGGTCCAGCAGCGGCATCCCGCGCCCGGTGTAGCGCTTGGCGAGGCTGACCACCAGGCGGAGGTTGGCCTCCAGCAGGTGGTTCTTCGCCAGCAGCCCGTCCCGGACGATCGCGCGCAGGTCGCGCCGGTACTGCGGGTCCAGCTCGTCGAGCGTGCCGTCGGCGGCGGCGGTGTCCAGCCGGTGTTGGGCGAACACGCCCGCCTCGATCCGGCGGGCCAGCTCGACCTCCTCCGCCGCGGTGAGCAGCGCGGTCTTGCCGATGCCGTTGAGGTAGACGCGCACCAGGTCGGCGGCCGGGCTCTGGGCGTCCAGATCCTCGGCCACGGCGGCGGCCGCACCGGGTACGGTGGACGTGAGAGTGGTGTCGCGGTTCGAGCCGGCCGACCGGGAGCGCCGGGAGACCGGGGCACTGGGCACGGCCTTGGTCACGCTTCCGGGAGCGGGGGCCTCCGTCGTGAGGCGGGGGCCGGGAACGGCCGGGTTCTCGGCCGTCGGCACGGCCGCAGCGGTCGTGGTCGCCGTCATGTGCATTCCTCCCCTGCTCGGGCGCGACGAGGGACGGTGGGTTCTCGTCGCATCGCCCTACACGGGGTCCAACGCGCTGTCGCAGTGGATCGTTCCCGCGACCGGGCCCCGGCGACCAGGAAATCGTCGCCGGGGCCCGTGTCGTCGGTCACATGAGGTTGCGGTTCTCTCAGGGTCCTCTTAGAGAGCCCTCAGGGCGCGGGCACCCGCGGGGTGTTCCGTGGGTCGGCCACCGCCCGGACGCTGCTGCGCCGGCGCGAGGCCTTGCCGCCGCTCCGCTTCGCCGGTTCGGGCACCGAGTGCCCGTAGACCGTCTCCATCAGCACCGGCCAGTCGTGGCGCAGCGCGTCCCGGCCCATGAACAGGCCCAGGTGCCCGGCGGTGGCCGTCCGGTAGGTGATGTCCTCGGCCGGGGTGGAGACCTTGTCCGCCGCGGCGAACAGCTGCGGAGCCGGCGTGATGTGGTCGGTCGAGCCGGCGAGCATCAGCAGCGGGCAGTCGATCGCGGCCATGTCGACCGGCCGTCCGTCTACCGTCAGCGTCCCGTCGATCAGCCGGTTCTTCCAGAACAGGTTCTCCACCAGCCACAGGTAGAACGCGCCGGGGATGTCCTGGGTGTACTTGAACCAGTCCTCGAAGACCCGGTACCGCTCGACGTGCGTGGGGTCGTCGATGTTCTCCAGCAGCTGCAGCTGGCGGGAGATCTCGGACTGCGGCTGGATCGAGATGAAGTTCGACAGCACAGCGGAGCCCGGCATGTTCCCGCCGCCCGCCGCGACCAGCGCCTTGTAGGGCGCCATCCCCATCGTCCCGGCCATCAGCTTGGTGGAGGCGGCGATCACCGAGTCGCCCGCGTGGAAGTCGATCGGCGCCCCGGCCAGGGTCAGCGTGTTCACCCGCTCCGGGTGCAGCGCCGCGTAGATCGTGGCCAGCCAGCCGCCCTGGCAGTCGCCGACCAGGTTGGCCCGGCCGCCCATCCGCCGGATCGAGCGGTCGATCACCTCCAGGTAGTCGGTGATGGTGACCTTGCGGGTGGCCGTCGTCGCGGGCCGCCAGTCCAGCGCGTAGAGCCGGGTCAGGCCGGCGGCGCGGATCATCGCGAGCTGGCTCTGCTGCGGCGAGTAGTCGACGACGGTCGAGGAGTGCCCGGCCTGCGGCGGCAGCACCAGGGTGGGGACGACGGCGTCGTCCCGGTGCTCGGCCTCGGTGAAGTTGCGCAGCAGTGCGAACGGGGTCGCCAGGGCGATCTCGTTCTTCAGGTGCCACTGCGGCTCGCGCCGGTCGGCCATCGTCGACAGCCAGAGCAGCGAGCGGCGGGCCGCGTCGCCGGGCTTGGCGATCCGCTGGACGGCGTCGATCCAGTAGGCGCCGGTCGCGCGGCCGACCTCGGTCACCACCTTGGTGACGTTGTGCGCGTTGTAGGAGATCAGGAAGCGCAGCGGGTCGATCCGTCCGCCCTTCTCGGGGGCGGCGTCCGAGGTGGTCTCGGGCAGTGCGTGCGGGCGACGCTCCCCGGTCGGGGAGCTCGCGTGCGAGGTCGCTGTGCTCATGGGCCTCTCCCATCAACTCTGATGACCGGGGCTCACCGGTTACCGAACGGTAAACCGTGTTCGGTATGTCAAGCAAGCACTGGCCTACTCCGGAGTAGTGCTTGCTCTATCAAGCGCAGGTGAGAGGGGTCTCAACGTGACCCGGCGCGCCCCGTGCTGCCTACCGGTGAGTACCCCGTCACGATGGGACATCGCTTTCGCGCCACCCCCTTTCGGGGCCGCGCGGAACGCACGGACACCCACCCGGCCCTCCAGGAGTGAGGCGAACAGTGACGACGCAGCCCCTGACCACGCCCGAGCCCGCGAACGACGCCACCCCGGCGAGTCAGGCCGGTCACGCGGCGGAGGTGCTGCGCCGGCAGGCCGCCGGTCTGGTGCGCGACCTGCGCGAGCTGGCCGATCCCGAGGGGCTGGCCGCGAAGGTCGATCCGGTGGGCTTCGGCGGCGCGCTCGGCGAGGCGGCGAAGTCGCTCGCCACCAGCCCGGGCGCGGTGCTGCGCGCGGGCCTGGGCTTCGGCCTGGACTCGGCGCGGGCGGTCGCCGCCGCGGCGTCCCGGGCGGTCGGCGGGACGACCGCCGGCCCGGCGTCGCTGCCGGAGCGCGACAAGCGGTACGCCGACCCGGCCTGGGAGGACAACGCCTGGTACTACCTGGCCCGCCAGGAGCACGCCCTGCTGGCCGACCGGCTCACCGAGCTGTCCGCGGCCGCCCGGGTGTCGCCGGTCGCGCGGCGCAAGCTCGACTGGCTGGTCGCGCAGACGATCGAGGCGCTCGCCCCGCCGAACTCGATCGTCACCAACCCGGCGTGGCCGAAGAAGATCGTCGACACCGGCGGGCTGAACGTGGTGCGCGGCGCCCGGAACCTGCTGCGCGACGCCGTCCAGAACCGGGGGATGCCGCGCCAGGTGACCCCGGGGGAGTACGTGGTGGGCAAGGACCTCGCGGTCACCCCGGGCCAGGTGGTGTACCGGAACCGGCTGATCGAGCTGATCCAGTACGAGCCGCAGACCGACACGGTGCACGAGATCCCGCTGCTGATGAGCCCGCCGTGGATCAACAAGTACTACATCATGGATCTGGCGCCGGGTAAGTCGCTGGTGGAGTGGGCGGTGCAGCACGGGCACACCGTGTTCATGATCAGCTATCGCAACCCGGACTCGGCGCTCGCCGACGTCACGATGAGCGACTACCTGCAGGAGGGTCCGGTCGCCGCGCTCGACGTCGTCCGGGAGATCACCGGGCAGGACCGGGTGAACGTCGCCGGGCTGTGCCTGGGCGGGGCGCTGTCGGCGGCGGCGGTGGCCTGGCTGGAGGCGAAGGGCAGGCAGTCGGTCAACTCGCTGACCCTGATGAACACCCTGCTCGACTACACCGGCCCCGGGCAGCTGGGCGTGTTCACCGACGAGAAGACGGTGAACCGGCTGGAGCGCAGCATGCGCAAGGACGGCTACCTGCCGGCGTCGAGCATGAAGACCACCTTCGACCTGCTGCGGGCCACCGACCTGGTGTGGAACTACGTGGTCAACGACTGGATGCTCGGCGAGGACCCGAAGCCGTTCGACATGCTGAGCTGGAACGCCGACTCCACCCGGATGCCCGCGGCGATGCAGACCGAGTACCTGCGCACGCTCTACCTGGAGAACCGGTTCGCCGAGGGCAAGCTGGAGCTGGCGGGGGAGCGGCTCGACGTCGCCGACGTGCGGCCGGACAGCTACGTGATCTGCGCCGAGTCCGACCACATCGCGCCGTGGCGGTCGGTCTACACGGGAGCCGCGAAGATCGGCGGGACGGTCCGGTTCGTGCTGTCGAACTCCGGGCACATCGCCGGCGTGGTGAACCCGCCGTCGCCGAAGTCGCGGCACTGGTTCGGCGAGTCCGACGATCTCCCCGAGTCCGCCGACGAGTGGCGCGACGACGCGGGTGAGCGCACGGCGTCCTGGTGGGAGGACTGGACCCCGTGGATCGCCGCGCACGCCGGTCCGGAGATCGCGGCCCCGAAGCGGATCGGCAGCGACGCGCACCCGCCGCTGGAGCCCGCGCCGGGCCGGTACGTGCTGCGGGGCTGATCCGGGGCTGATCCGGGGCGCGCCGGTGCCGCCGCGCCGGTGGGTGCGCAACGGGCGTGCAACGGGGACAATGCGCGGCCATGGACCGCGTACGTTTCCCGTCCGCGCGCCGGCGCCCGCCGCGCGGACCGATCCACGCCGGTGCCGGCCGGTGAGCCGCGCGCAGCGGGGCACCGATCCCGCCACCCACGGCAACGGCCACCGCCGGGCCGGGACCGACGGCGCCGATGCCGCGTCGGCCGCGGAGGGGCTGCGGGACGCCGGGCAGCGCGCCGCGGAGGACGCCTGGAGCGCGCAGGTGAACGCGCTCGGCGGTTTCATCCGGGCGCAGCGCCAGATGGCGAAGCTCTCGCTGCGCGAGATGGCGGCGATGACCAAGGTGTCGAACGCCTACCTGAGCCAGGTCGAGCGCGGGCTGCACCAGCCGTCGTTGAAGGTGCTGCGGTCCATCGCGGACGCGCTGCACCTCAACACCGACCAGATGCTGAGCCGGGCCGGGTGGACGGTCCGCGACCCGGCGGAGGCCGAGGCGGAGCCGGCGGCGCCGGTCGCCGAGGAGGTGCCCGGTGTCGAGGCCGCGATCGCGGTCGATCCGCGACTGTCCGACGAGCAGCGGGCGGCCCTGCTCGGGGTGTACCGGAGCTTCGTGGAGCGCGGCCGGAGCTGAGCGCGTGCTTGACATACTTAACGCTCGTGCGTAGTTTACCTGGCATGACCCGGGCGCGGAACCGCGTCCGGCATCCCGGAGCAGACCTCCACGAGAGGAGTTCGTCATGAGCGCCCCCACCGAGCAGTTCGCCGACTTCGCCAAGCGCGGGCAGGACCTCGTCACCGAGTCCGTCCGCAGCTGGACCGACACCGTCCAGGGCCTGGCCGGCCAGTTCACCGGCGGCTCCCGCCCGCAGCTGCCGGACGCCGGCGTCACCGTCGACCGGGTCTTCGACTTCTACGAGCAGCTGCTGGGTCACCAGCGCGAGCTCGCCCGCACCGTGGTCGGTGCCGGCACCTCGGTCGTCGACCAGCTCACCGAGCAGGCGAGCCGGGCCGCCGAGGCCGTGACCGAGCACGCCGCGGCCGGCACCGAGAAGGTCGCCGAGACCGCCCAGAAGTCGACCCGCACCGCGCGGCCGTCCTCGAAGTAGTCCCGCCGGGCAGGCGCAGCACACGGGCCCCCGTCCACCCGGACGGGGGCCCCGTCGCGTGCCCGGCCCCGCCGGGCCGGTGTCCGATGTGACCGGCGCGCGGGGCCCCCGCACTGTCCCCGCCGAGCGGGCACCGGTAGACCTGGGCGCATGAGCACCTCCGTGGGGCCCCGCCGGATCGCGATCGCCTGCCAGGGCGGGGGCAGCCACACCGCGTTCACCGCGGGCGTGCTGGCCCGGATGCTGCGCACCGGCGCGTTCGACGGCACCGAGATCGTCGGCCTGTCCGGCACCTCCGGCGGCGCGATCTGCGCGCTCGTCGCCTGGGACCGGCTGCGGCACGGCGACGATCCGGAGCACCGCGCCGCCGCCGCGGACGCGCTGGAGGCGTTCTGGGCGGACAACGCCGCGCGCGGCCCGATCGCCCGCCTGCAGAACGCCGGGATGGTCTGGGCGGGCGCGCTGCAGGGGCTCGGGCTGCTGCCGGCGAGCACGCCGTACGCGATCCCGCGCCCGATCGACGGCACCCGCCAGTTCCTGGAGCTGCTGGGCAGGCACGTCGACTTCGACGCGATCGCCGCCGACCCGGCAGGCCGGGAGCCGCTGCTGCTGCTCGGCGCCGTCGACGTGCTGGACGGCCGGTTCCGCGCGTTCTCCAGCCGGACCGACACGATCAGCGGCGAGATGGTGCTCGCCTCCGCGGCGATCCCGAACCTGTTCCGCGCCGTGCACGCCGACGGCGGCGTCTACTGGGACGGCCTGTTCTCGCAGAACCCGCCGGTGCGCGACCTGCTCGACACCGACCCCGACGAGCTCTGGGTCATCCAGATCAACCCGTCCCGGATCCGGTCCGAGCCGCGGACCCTGGTGGAGATCTCCGAGCGGCGCAACGCGCTGGCCGGGAACCTGTCGCTGAACCAGGAGCTGGGGTTCATCGAGACGATCGACCGGCTGCTCGCCGACGGCGAGCTGCGGCCGGAGGCGGGGTACCGGCACGTCACCGTCCGGATCCTGGAGATGCCGTCCTCGGTGATCGCGTCCCGGATCCTCGGGTCGGCGTCCAAGCTGAACCGGGACGGGGCGTTCCTGGAGCGGCTGCAGCGGCGCGGTGCGACGCAGGCCGATCGCTTCCTCGGCGCGCTGGCGTTCGAGCGGGCCGTGCGCGAGCGGGACGCCGCCGGTCTCGCCGCGGCGATCGCCCCGGACGCCCGGCTCTGGTCCACCGCCCCGTTCCGCGAGCGCGCCCCCGGCGGCTCGCCGCTGGCCGACGCCGTCGGGGAGATCCTGGCCGGCGAGTTCGCCATCGACACCACCCGCAAACAGGTCGCCCGGGACGACGCGGTGTGGGCGGTGCGCATCAGCTCGCCGGACGGCGACCGGGCCGAGGGTCTCGCCCGCGCCACGCTGGACGCGCAGGGCCGGGTCACCGCACTGCGGCTGGGCCCGGCCGGGTAGCCGCGATCAGAACGGGATCAGCGGGACGACGACGATCCGCAGCACCAGCACCACCAGGAACACGATCAGCACGGACACGTCGAGCCCGATGGACCCGATCTGCACCGTGTTCAGCCGGCGGCGGATCGGCGCCACCACGGGCTCGGTGGCGCCGTGGGTGATCCGGCGTGCGGTGTCCAGCGCGGCACCGCCGCGGCCGGAGCCGAGCACGTCGATCCAGTCGACGATCACCCGCGCGATGAGCACGAACTGGAAGATCAGCAGTATCAGGCCGAGCAGCGACGCGATCATGCCCTCATCGTCCCCTTCACACCTGAGAGTCCGGTGAGAGGGCCCTGCGGATCCGCTGACCGGATCGCGACACTCCTTGACCACCGTGCGAACCCACCCGGAACGAGACTGGCCCGGACCGTCCAGGGCTCCCGCGGGAGCCGCGCACGTCCAGGAGTATCGCCATGCCGCTCGCCCCCGCCGATCCCGACACCGAGTGGGCCCGCATCGTCGCCGCGCTGAGCAGGCGGGGCTTCCTCGGGGCCGGTGCCGCGGTGGCCGGGATGCTGCTGGCGGGCTGCGGCACCGGCCCGGGTACGGACACCGCTGACACCGGCACCGTGGGCGAGACCGTCGGGACGACGGTCGGTGACCGGCGGGCCGTCGTCCCCGCCGACCCGCAGCGGGTGGTCGTGGTCGAGGCCCGCGCCGGGCTCGAGTTCGCACTGCTCGCCGGCTACCCGGTCGTCGCGTCGGACTGGGACGACGACAGCCACCTGGTCGCGATGCTCCCGGACGGCACGGCCCGGCTGCCCGGCGACAACATGACGCCCGATCCCGAGGGGATCCTGAACCACGACCCGGACCTGCTCGTCGTCGGCCGCGCCTGGTGGGAGTACTACCAGGAGCAGGGCTCGCTGTCCGAGGACATCGCCCCGGTCCTGGTCGCCGACGACACCACCGCCGACTGGCGGGCGGTGATGACCCGCCAGCTCACCGAGATCGGCCGGGCGGACCGGGCGCGGGCGGCGCTCGACCGCTACGACGACCGGGTCGCGCGGGCCCGCGCCGAGCTCGCGCCGCTGCTGGCCGGGCGGACGGTGGCGATGCTCGGCGTGGACGCCGACGGCTTCTGGACCTTCCCCAACATGTTCCCGTCGAACGTGGCCACCGAGATCGGGTTCGACCTGATCGGCCACGACCCCGCCGCCGCTCCGCAGATCGTCCGCCTCAGCGCCGAGCACCTGGACACCTACCGGGACGCCGATCTGCTCGTCGTCCAGAACCCGGACGACCCCGGGGCGCAGAACCCGGCCTTCGCCGCGCTGCCCGCCGCCCGGGCCGGCCGCATCGTCGAGCTGGAGTACGCCAACCGGTTCGGGTTCGCCCTCACCGCGCTGGACCTGGTCGAGGACCTCACCGCCGGCGTCGTCCGGCACCTCGGCTGACGGTCCCGTCCTGCCCTGTCCTGCCCCGTTCTGTCCCTGCCCTGTCCTGTCCGGCCCCCGGAGGCGTCCCGCCGTGCCCGCTCCGCTCCACCGCCCCCTGCCCGGTGCCTGATCCGGCCCCCGGCGGGCGCGCGGCGGTGGCCGCAGCACCGGTGCCGGTCCCACCGCGCGCGGCCCGCCCCGCGACGGTCCGATGGGCCGGGCTGCTGCTCGCGGCCGGCGCACTGGTGCTGTGCGTGCTGCTCAGCGTCGCCGTCGGGGCGAAACCGCTGCCGCTCGGCACCGTGCTCGACCTGCTCGGCCGGCTCGACGACCCGGCCGGCGGCAACGACCTGCTGATCGTCCGGGACCTGCGGATCCCGCGGACCCTGCTCGGGCTGCTGACCGGCGCGGCGCTCGGCCTGGCCGGTGCGCTGATCCAGGCGCTCACCCGCAACCCGCTCGCCGATCCCGGCATCCTCGGGGTCAACGCCGGCGCCGCGTTCGCGGTGATCCTCGCGGTCGGCCTGCTCGGGCTCACCAGCCTGCGGGCCTACGTGTGGTTCGCGTTCGCCGGCGCGGCGGCGGCGGCCGTGGTGGTCTACGCGATCGGCTCGCTGGGCCGCGGCGGCGGCACGCCGGAACGGCTGACCCTGGCCGGGGTCGCGTTCGGCGCCGTGCTCGGCGGCATCGGATCCGGCCTCACCCTGCTCGACCCGCAGACCTTCGACGCGCTGCGGTTCTGGACGGTCGGCACGCTCGCCGGGCGCCCGATGGACGTCGTCGTCGAGGTGGCGCCGTTCCTCGGGATCGGGATCGTGGCGGCGCTCGCGCTGGCCCGCCCGCTCAACGCGGTGGCGCTCGGCGACGACCTCGCCGCCACGCTGGGGACGAACGTCGCGCGGACCCGCACGGTCGGCGTCGTCGCGATCACCCTGCTCTGCGGCGGGGCCACCGCCGCGGCCGGGCCGATCGGCTTCGTCGGGCTGATGGTGCCGCACGTGGCGCGCTGGATCGTGGGCCCCGACCAGCGGTGGATCATGGCCTACAGCGTGCTGCTCGCGCCGGTGCTGCTGCTCGCGGCGGACGTGCTCGGCCGGGTCGTGCTGCGCCCGGGGGAGCTGCAGGTCGGCATCGTCACCGCGTTCGTCGGGGCGCCGGTGCTGATCGCGCTGATCCGCAGGCGGAAGGCGACCGGGCTGTGAGCGCCGTGCGCGGCGGCCCCGGCGGGGTGGACTTCGGGCACCCGGTCCGGGTGCTCCGCCGCGGTCCGGTCGCGGTCCGGATCGGCCTCCGCCCGGTCGCCGTCACCGTGGCGCTGGCCGCGGTGGCGGTCGGCACCGGACTGGCCGCACTGGGCAGCGGGAGCTACGAGATCCCGCTCGGCGACGTCGCCGGGGCCCTGCTGGGGCGGGCCGACGGGCGCGTGCACATGGTCGTCGTCGAGTGGCGGTTGCCGCGGGTGCTGCTCGGCCTGCTGTTCGGTGCGGCGCTCGGCGCCTCCGGCGCGATCTTCCAGTCGCTGACCCGCAACCCGCTGGGCTCGCCGGACATCATCGGCTTCGCGACCGGCTCCTACACCGGGGCGCTGGTGGTGATCCTGCTGACCGGCGGCGGCTACGCGATGGTGGCCGGCGGCGCGCTGGCCGGGGGCCTGGCCACCGCCGCGGTGGTGTACCTGCTGGCGTGGAACCGCGGTGTCTCCGGCTTCCGGCTGATCATCGTGGGGATCGCGGTGTCGGCGATGCTGGCCGCGGCGAACGCCTGGCTGATCCTGCGCGCCGAGCTGGACGCGGCGATGTCCGCGGCGATCTGGGGTGCGGGCAGCCTCGCCCGGTCGTCCTGGGAGCAGGTCGGGCCGGTGCTGGCCTGCCTGGCCGTGCTGGTCCCGCTCACCGCGCTGCTCGCCCCCCGGCTGGGGGTGCTGGAGATGGGCGACGACACCGCCGCCGCGCTCGGCCTGCGGGTGGAACGGCTGCGGCTCGCACTGGTCGTCGTCGGCGTCGCACTGACCGCGCTGGTCACCGCCGCGGCCGGGCCGATCTCGTTCATCGCGCTCGCCGCGCCGCAACTCGCCCGGCGGCTGACCGGCCGCACCGGCGTCGGCGTCGGGTCGGCGGCCGCGATGGGCGCGGCCCTGCTGGCCGCGAGCGACTGGGCGGCACAGCGGGTGATCGCGCCGAACCAGCTCCCGGTCGGCGTCGTGACCGTCTGCATCGGTGGGGGGTATCTGCTGTGGTTGCTGATCCGGGAGGCACGGACGTCGTGAGCAGGTTGCGTGCCGAGGGCCTGACCCTGGGATACGACGCGACGGTGGTCGCCCGCGATCTCGACGTCGCGGTCCCGGACGGCGGGTTCACCGTGATCATCGGGCCGAACGCCTGCGGCAAGTCGACGCTGCTGCGCGCCCTGGCCCGGCTGCTGCGCCCGGCGGCGGGCACCGTGCTGCTCGACGGGCGGGCGATCGGCTCGTACCCGTCGAAGGAGGTGGCACGCCGGATCGGGCTGCTCCCGCAGTCCTCGCTCGCGCCGGACGGGATCACCGTGGCCGATCTGGTCGCCCGGGGCCGCACCCCGCACCAGAGGCTGCTGCGCCAGTGGACCGCCGCCGACGAGCAGGCGGTCGTCTCGGCGATGGCCGCGACCCGGGTGACCGAGCTGTCCGCCCGCCGGGTCGACGAGCTCTCCGGCGGGCAGCGCCAGCGGGTGTGGGTGGCGATGGCGCTCGCCCAGTCGACCCCGCTGCTGCTGCTCGACGAACCGACCACCTTCCTCGACGTCGCCCACCAGATCGAGCTGCTCGAGCTGTGCCACGACCTGCACACCCGCGACGGGCACACGCTCGTCGCGGTGCTGCACGACCTCAACCACGCCGCCCGCTACGCCACCCACCTCGTCGTGATGGCGGCGGGCGAGGTGGTCGCCCAGGGCCCGCCCACCGAGATCCTCACCGCCGAGCTGGTGGAGCGGGTGTTCGGCCTGCCCAACGTGATCGCCGACGACCCGGTGACCGGGCGCCCGCTCGTCCTGCCGCTCGGGCGCGCACCCGCGCCGGAGCACACCGGGCTCACCGTCCGGCAGAGCCCCTGACCGGCCCCTGACCGGCCCCTGACCGGCCCCGCCCATCCCGCTACCTGGAGGAACATCCCGTGACCGCCCCGACCGTCCTGCCCACCCGCGAATCCGGCGTCACCGACGCGCAGTGGGCGCGGATCGTCGCCGACCTCACCCGGCGCGGCTTCCTCGCCGGCACCGCGG
This sequence comes from Pseudonocardia kongjuensis, assembly GCF_039526905.1. Classification (NCBI taxonomy): domain Bacteria; kingdom Bacillati; phylum Actinomycetota; class Actinomycetes; order Pseudonocardiales; family Pseudonocardiaceae; genus Pseudonocardia; species Pseudonocardia kongjuensis. Next base: position 444,010 of record NZ_BAAAJK010000004.1, read on the forward strand.
CGGCCGCGCTGGCCCTGGCCGGCTGCGCCGGCGGCACCGGGCCCGCGGCGCCGGGCGCGCCGTCCGGCGACCGGCGCGCGGTGAGCACCCCGCAGGGGGACTACGACATCCCGGTCGATCCGCAGCGGGTCGTCGCGATCGACTCCCGGGTGGACCTCGAGCCCGCCGTCGCGCTCGGCCTGCCGCTGATCGGCTACACCAACCGGACCGCCCAGCCCTGGATCCCGCTGCCCGACGGGGTGCCGCTGCTGTCGCAGATCCCCGACGTCGAGCAGATCCTCGGCCTCGAACCGGACCTGATCATCTGCACCAAGCTGGAGCAGGAGAGCGAGTACTGGCCGATCTCCCGGCTGCAGGAGGTCGCCCCGGTGCTGCCCGTCGAGTACAGCCTGACCTGGCAGGAGAACCTGCGCCGGATCGCCGGCTGGCTGGGCAGGCCGGACGCCGCCGAGACCGCGATCGGCGAGTACGACGCCGCCGTCGCCGACGTCCGCGCCCGGCACGCCGACGCGATCTCCGGGTCCACCGTGATCGGGGTGACCTACTCCCCGGAGGAGGGCCGGCTGTGGGGGACCAGCCTGCAGGGGGTGGAGTTCGAACAGCCCGCCGGAGCGGTGCTGCGGGACCTGGGCGGACGCACCCTGGACACCGCCCTGTTCGCCGACGACACGTCGCTGGCGATGGAGAACATCGAGGTGCTCGAGGCGGCGGACGCGATCCTGTTCGCCGACTCCCGGGAGGACCCGCTGCTCGACCGGCTGCGGACCCAGCCGCTGTGGCAGCAGCTGCCCGCCGTGCGGGCCGGCCGGGTCGCGGTGCAGTACGGCGACACCTACTTCGGCGGCGGCTACACCTCGGCCTACGTGCTGCAGGGCTGGGACGACACGTTCGCCACCCTGGCCTGAACGGCTGCGGGCCGGTGCCCTCCGGCACCGGCCCGCACCGCCCCGGCGCTACAGCCCCGCGGCGTCGTACATCCGCTGCACCTCGTCGATCATGTCCTCCAGGTCGCCGTCACCGGCGTACACGGCCTCCACCCGGGCCCGGAAGTCCGTGCCCTGCGCGTCGAACCGGGCCGTCCACTCCTCGGCCCGGTCGGTCCAGTAGGCGACGCACTTGTAGAACCCGGCCGGCAGGCCGCGCTCGTGCCGCACCAGCCGGCGGATCTCCCGGTTGATCCGGCCCTCGGTGGCCGCCCAGACGTAGGTCGTGTCGTCCAGGGCGAGCCGGCGCAGCGCCCCGGCCAGCCCGCTCGGGCCGTGCCCGTTGCCGCCGCGCAGCCACACGTACTCGATCCCGGTGCCGTCCGGGAGATCGGCGGTCAGCTCGAACCCGGCTCCCCGCACCTCGGCGAGCAGGACGGTCGGGACCTCGCCCGCGGTCAGCTCGGCGATCCGCAGCGCGGCGGGCAGGCCGGGCTCGTCGGCGACCACGATCTGCCGCCGGGCGCCGGCCGGGCGCTCGTACAGCCCGCGCGGCGGGTTCACGGCGACCACCTGCCCGGCCTGGGCCTGCTCGGCCCAGGCCGCGGCGATCCCGCCGTCGTGCAGCACGAAGTCGATCTCGATCCGGGGATCGGTGCCGGGCCGGTGCCCGCGGATGGTGTAGGTCCGCATCTCGGACGGCTCGACGCCGTCCGGGAAGTCCCAGCCGTTGTCGTTCACGAACGGCATCCGGACCGGCTCGTCCGGGGTGTCCGGGAAGAACACCCGGACGTACTCGTCACCGATCCCGGTCGTCGGGTAGTCGGCCAGGTCGTCGCCGCCGAAGCCGACCCGGACCATCCCGGGACCGAGCCGGCGCACGCCGGTCACCACCGCCCGGTGGATGCGCGGCCGGTACCCGGTCGCCGGTCCCGCCGTGTCTGTTGTGCTCGTCGGACTCACTGCTCTCCTCATCGGTGGTCGTGCAGGTCAGAGGGCCTGCCGGTGCGGCAGGTACTGGTGCGGGGAGCGGCCCACCACCCGGCGGAACGCGGCGCTGAACGCGCTCGGTGTCGCGTAGCCGACCCGGTGGGCGACGGTCGTGACCGGGGTTCCGGCACCGAGCAGCTCCAGCGCGGCACTGATCCGCACCGAGGTGCGCCACCGGGAGAAGCTCATCCCGGTGTCGGCGCGGAAGGCCCGGGCGATCGTGCGCGAGCTGGTCGAGGTGCGCCATGCCCAGTAGTCCAGGGTGCGGTCGTCGGTCGGGTCGGCCAGGATCGCCGAGGCGATGCCCCGGATCCGGCGGTCCGCCGGGTGCGGCACCTCCAGCACCGAGGTCACCTCGTCGTCGATCAGCCGGATGCACAGCCGCTGGGAGTCGAACCGGCGCTGCCGGTCCATGCCGTTGAACGCGAGGTAGAACAGCAGCTCCCGGACGGCCCGGGCAACGCCGGCCGAGCGCAGCTCGGTGCGGACCTCGGTGCAGGCGAACGGCGCCAGGTAGGTGCGGTACACCTCGGCCGCCGGATCGGCCCGGACCCGGTGCAGCGTCTCCGCCGGGAGCCACAGCCCCTGCCCCGGCGTCAGTGACCAGGAGCGGCCGGCGACGGTCACCGTGCAGGTGCCGGCGTGCGGCCACACCACCTGGTGGTCGACCGAGCAGGCGCCCCGGTCGGCGGCGTCCGGGGTGACGGTGCGGGTGGTCAGCAGGTACGGCTCCGGGATCACCGACGCCTGCGGTTCGATCGGTGGCTGCAGCACGGCGGCTCCTTTCCTGTCGGGCCCGGGCGACCCGCCGGGCCGGTAATGCAAGGCTCACCTTAGATCGTTCCGGCGTCGGCGCCGGGCCACGACTGTCGCGAACCGGACAGATCCGGGACGCGGGTGACCGATCGGCGACAGCGGCTGCCCGCCACGGCGGGGGCCGGCTCCCTAGCGTCGGCGACCGTGTCCCCAGTGCCCACAGCGCCGACCGGGCCCACGGCGCCCGCCGGGTCTGCCGAGTACCCGACCGTCCCGCCCCCGGTCGTCACCGTCCGCGACGTGGTGTCCGCCGCGCTCCTGCGGGACGGCCGGTGGCGGCTGCTGGCCGCCGCCACCGCCGGCTTCGTGCTGCACCAGCTCGGCGAGGCCGCGGTGCCGGTGCTGGTCGGGATCGTGGTCGACCGGGCGCTGGCGCCGGGGGACCCGCTGCTGCTCGCCGCCGGGCTCGGTGCGCTCGCCGTCACCTTCCTGGTCCTGTCGCTGTCCTACCGTTGGGCGTCGCGGGCGATGGTCGACGTGTTCGGGATCGGTGAGCACGCGCTGCGCCGGATCGGGACGGCACGGTTGCTGCACCCGCGCGGTGCGCCGACCGCGCGCAGCAGCGGCGAGGTGCTCTCGCTGGTGTCCTCGGACTCGTTCCGGGTGGCCGGCATCGCGTGGAGCGTGGTGGAGCAGACCGCCACCCTCGCCGCGGTGCTCGCCGGCACCGCCGCGCTGCTGTGGATCTCGGTGCCGCTGGGCATCGGCGTGCTGGTGACGACGGTGCTCGTGCTGGTGCTCATGCAGCGGGTCGCCCGCCCGCTGGAGATCCGCGGGCTGGCCGAACAGCGCTCGGCGGCCGCCGCGAGCGCGGTCGCCACCGACCTGATGACCGGCCTGCGGACGGTGCAGGGCCTCGGCGGCGAGGACGAGGCCGCCCGCCGGTACCGGGAGGCGAGCGAGCAGGCCCGCCGCGGGGCCGTCCGGGCGTCCCGCTCGCTGCAGCTCTACTCGGCGCTGAGCACGGCCGTGTCCGGGCTGTTCCTGGCGGTGCTCGCCGGCGGGGCCGGGCTGCTCGCCTGGCGGGGCGACATCACCGTCGGCGAGCTGATCGCCGTCGTCGGGCTCGGGCAGTTCCTGCGCGGGTCGCTGGACCACGTCGGCACCTTCGGCGCCAACTGGATGCACAAGCGGGCCTCCGCCCGCCGGATGCACGCGATGATCGCCGAGCCGCCCGCTGTGCCCGGCGGCACGGCGGACGCCGCACCCGCCGATCCGGCCGCGCCGGTGCTGGAGTGGGCACCGGCCGGCGGCGCGCCGCTCGTCGTGCGGGCCGGCGAGCTGGTCGGGCTGCGCGCCCCGGACACCGCGACCGCCCGCGCCGCGGCCGACCGGCTCGCCCTGCGGGTCGTGCCGGAGCCCGGCGAGCTGCGGGCCGGCGGCGGCGACGCGCTCGATCTCGGCGCGGACGCCTGGCGCAGCCGGGTACTGGCGGTACCGCACCACGACGTGCTGTTCACCGGGACCGTGCGGGACAACGTCCGGGGGCGGGTGCCGGCCGACCCGGACCCGGCCGCTGCCGTCGGCGGGCCGGACATCGACCCGCGGATCGCCGCGGTCGCCGTGCTCGACGACGTGCTGGACCGGCCCGGCGGGCCGGACGCCCCGGTCGGCGAGGCCGGGAGCCGGCTCTCCGGCGGGCAACGCCGCCGGCTGCTGCTGGCCCGCGCGCTGCACGGTGCGGAGCAGGCCGGGATCCCGGTCGTCGTGCTGGACGAGCCGGCGACCGCGGTCGACCCGGTCACCGAGCACCGGATCGCCGGTGGGCTGCGGAGCTGGTGCGCCGGGACGGACCGGGCGGTCGTGCTGGTCACCGCATCGCCCGCGCTGCTCGCGGCCTGCGACCGGGTGCAGGACCTGCGATGAGCGTCCTGCCCGTCGCGGATCGCCGCCGCACCTGGTCCGCGGTCGCCCGGCTGCTGCGGGCGCGGCGCGGACGGCTCGCCGCGACCCTGCTCCTGCTGCTGGCCGGGACGGCCGCCGGGGTGGCGGTGCCGCCGCTGCTCGGTGCGCTCGTCGACGCCGTCACCGCCCGCGCGGGCGGTGCGGCCGCCGCACTGGTCGGCGCGGTGGCCGTCGCCGGGCTGCTCGCCGCGGCGGTGCAGTACGCCGGCGGGCGCAGCCTCGTCGTCCTGGTCCAGGAGCTGCTGGCCGAGCTGCGCGAGCAGGTGTTCGCCGCCGCCGTCGCGCTGCCGGTGGAACGGCTGGAGGAGGCCGGCACCGGCGACGTCGTGTCCCGGGTGACCCGCGACGTCGAGGCGGTCACCGAGGCGTCCGCCGACACCGTGCCGCGGGTGCTGACGGCGACCTTCGCGATCGCACTGACCCTGGCCGGGCTGGCCGTGCTGGACGGCTGGTTCGCCCTCGCCGTGCTCGCCTGCCTGCCGCTGCACGTGTGGGGCACCCGGCGCTTCCTGCGCCGCTCGGGCCCGGTCTACGCGCAGCTGCGGCGCAGCGAGGCCGCCCGCGGCCAGCTGGTGCTGGAGGCGGTCCGCGGGGCCGACGGCATCCGGGCCCACCGCAGCCAGGGCGGGTGGCAGCGGGCGGTGGACGCCGTCGGGTTCGGCACCGTGGATCTGCAGCGGATCGCGACCCGGCTGCGGACCGGCTTCTTCGGGGTGCTCAACACCGCCGAGTACGTCGGTCTGGCGCTGATCCTGCTGGTCGGGTTCGTGCTCGTCGGCGACCCGGCGAGCGGGGTGACCCTCGGCGCGGCGACCGCGGCCGCGCTGTACTTCCTGCGCCTGTTCGACCCGGTCGGCGCGCTGCTGATCAGCCTCGACGACCTGCAGCGGGCCGGCGTCGGCCTGGCCCGGATGGTCGGCGTGCTGGACGCCGGCGCCCCCGGCGCTCCCGGACCGGTGCCCGCCGCACCCGGCCGGGAGCCGCCCGGGATCCGGATCGAGGGCGTCCGGTTCGGCTACGAACCGGACCGGCCGGTGCTGCACGACGTCGACGTCGAGCTCCCGGCGGGCCGGCGGCTCGCCGTCGTCGGGGCCAGCGGCTCCGGCAAGAGCACCCTGGCCCGGCTGGTCGCCGGGGCGTTGCGCCCGGACCGGGGCCGGGTGCTGGTCGGCGGGGAGCCCGCCGACCGCGCCCACCGGCCGCCGACGGTGCTCCTGGTGACCCAGGAGGTGCACCTGTTCTCCGGCACCCTCGCGCAGAACCTGACGTTGGCGCGGCCCGGCGCGACCGACGCCGAGATGACCGCCGCGCTGGCCGCGGTCGGCGGGCAGGACCTGCTGGAGCTGCCCGGCGGCCTGGCCGCCGACGTCGGCCCGGCGGGAGCGGCGCTGGACGCCACCGCGGCGCAGCGGATCGCGCTGGCCAGGGTGCTGCTGGCCGATCCGCCGGTGGTGGTGCTCGACGAGCCGAGCGCCGAGGCGGTCGCGCCGGGTGCGGCCGATCCGCTGGGCGCGGCGGTCGACGCGGTGCTGGCCGGGCGGACCGGCGTCGTCGTGGCGCACCGGCTGGAGCAGGCCCGGGCCGCCGACGCGATCCTGGTCCTCGACCGGGGCCGGGTCGCCGGGTACGGCCGGCACGCCGACCTGCTCGCCGCGGACGGGCCCTACGCCCGGTCCTGGCGGGCCGCGGGCGGCACGGCGCTCACACCTCGACCAGCACCGTGAACGGACCGTCGTTCACCGACTCGACGGCCATGTTCGCGCCGAACTCGCCGGTCCCGACGGTCGCGCCGCGCTCCCGCAGCGCGGCGACGACGGCGTCCACCACCGGCTCGGCGTCGGCCGGCCGGGCGGCCGCCGACCAGCTCGGCCTGCGCCCCTTGCGGGTGTCGCCGTAGAGCGTGAACTGGCTGACCACCAGCAGCGGGGCGCCGGTGCCTGCGCAGGACGCCTCGGTCCCGTCGGCGCCGCGCAGCAGCCGCAGCTCGTGCAGCTTCCGGGCCATCGTGACGGGCCGGTCGGTGTCCCCGACGTCGTCGCGGTGCACGCCGAGCAGCACCAGCAGCCCCGGCCCGATCCGGCCGGACACCCGCAGCGGGGTGCCGTCGTCGTCCTCCACGGTCACCGACGCCCGCCGCACCCGGGCGACGACCGCCCTCATCCGACCGGGCCGGCCGGGTCGGCCGCGGTCACCCGCTGCGCGACCGGGTGCGGCCAGCCGTCCACCGGCAGCAGCAGCCCGTGCCGGACGAACTCGCGCACCGCGGGCAGGGTCGCCGCGACCAGCGCGTCGGTGGGCAGGTCGTGCGCGTAGGACAGCAGCGCGACCAGCTCGGACAGCGGCAGGTGCCCGCGGCACCCGGCGAGCAGTGCGGCGGCCGGGCCGTCGATCTGGTGCTCCCAGCCCGGCCCGCCCCAGCGGCGCACCGTCGTCGACAGCTCCGACCAGCCGCCGTCGGGATCGACCGCGGAGGCGCTCTCCAGCACCGTCTCCGGGGCGATCAGCAGCGTCGCGCCGAGCAGGTCGTCGTCCCGCTCGTGGGCGCGCAGCCAGTCGATCCGGTCCAGCCAGCCGGTCATCTCCCGGCCCAGGCCCTCGCCGAGCTCGCCGGGCAGGTCCTCGACGACGACGGTGGGCTCGGAGTCGGTGCGCCGCAGCATCAGGAAGCCGAACCCGACGCCCTCGACGCGTTCGGCGGCCATCCAGTCCAGCCAGGCGCCGGCCTGCTCCCGGGCGGCCGGCGAGGACGGGACCAGCCCGGCGTCGCGCTGCCAGGTGCCGACGTGCATCGCCGGGTCGACGACCTCGCGCTGCAGCACCCACGCGTCGACGCCGTCGGGCAGCCAGGACCGCACCCGGTCCGGCCAGTCCTCGCCGCGCACGTGCAGCCAGGAGCCCAGCAGCTGCGCGATCCCGCCCGGGTTGAGCCGGTCGGGGAGCCCGCGGAGCAGCGCCGCCAGCGCGGCGTCGCCGGCCTGCCCGGAGTCCCGGTAGACGTAGTCGATCCGCTCCGGGCCGGGCACGAACGGCGGGTTCGACACGATCTGGTCGAACCGCTCGCCCTCGACCGGGGCGAACCACGGCCCCTCCCGCAGGTCCACCGGCACCCCGGACAGGCCGCAGGACAGCCGGGCCAGCGCCAGCGCGCGGGGCAGCACGTCGGTACCGACCACGTGCACCGCGTGCCGGGACCCGTGCAGGGCCTGCACGCCGCAGCCGGTGCCCAGGTCGAGCAGCGAGCCGACCGGGCGGCGGACCGCGGCGGCGGCCAGCGACAGCGACGCCCCGCCCACCCCGGTCACGTGCTCGCGGTCCTGCCGAGAGGCCGGACTGTCCAGGTCCGACACCACCCACCAGTCCGCACCCGGCTCGCCGTCGTCGCCCGGGCCCTCGCCGTAGGGCCGGACGTCGAGCGCCGCCCGGATCCCGTCCGGCGTGCGGCGCAGGATCCGGCCGGCCAGCAGCGGATCGAGATCGCCCAGCGCGGCGGTCACCGCCGGTTCGGGCTCGGTGTCCTCCAGCAGGAACAGCCGGACGAGGGTGCCGAGCTCGTCGCCGTCCCGGCTGGCCCGGGCGGCGGGCTCGGGCTCGCCGCGGGTGAGCGCGTCGTGCGCGGCGCGGCCCAGCAGGGCCCGGACGCCGTCCGGGGTGTAGCCGGCGTCGAGCAGGCAGCCGCGCACGCGCTCGGTCTGCCCCGGATCGAGGCCGGGTTCGGTGCTGGGGTGGGGAGAGCTGGGCACGACCCCATTGTCCCGTGGCCGTCCCGTGCCATCCTGTCCGGCATGACCGGCATCTGCATCGCCCAGGATCCCGAGGCCGACGCGCTGCTCGAGCGCGAGCCGTTGGCGCTGCTGATCGGCATGCTGCTCGACCAGCAGATCCAGATGGAGGTCGCGTTCCGCGGTCCGCTCAAGCTGCACGAACGGCTCGGCGGGCTCGACGTCCGGGTGATCGCCGACCACGACCCGGCCGGGTTCGCCACACTGGCCACCACGCCGCCCGCCATCCACCGCTACGGCGGCTCGATGGCCCGCCGGGTGCAGGAGATGTGCCGCGCGATCGTCGAGGACTGGGACGGCGACCCGGAGGCGATCTGGACCCGCGGCGAGCCGGACGGCCGGGAGGTGCTGCGCCGGTTGAAGGCCCTCCCGGGCTACGGCGAGCAGAAGGCGAAAATCTTCCTTGCGCTGCTCGGCAAGCAGTACGGCGTCACCCCGGACGGCTGGCGGGAGGCCGCCGGGGACTACGGCGCGGCGGACACCCGGCTCTCCGCCGCCGACGTCGTCGACGCGCAGACACTGACCGAGGTACGGGACACCAAGAAGGCGCTGAAGGCCGCCGCACGGGAGAAGAAGGCCGCAGCGGCGGGGTGAGTGCCGGCGTAGGGCTAGCATCGGTGCCGTGCACAAGGTTCCGGAGGCACTCAGCGGCGCTCGTGTGATCGACCCGGACCAGGTCTGCGACGCCGTCGCGGTGCTGTCCGACGGCGACAAGGTGGCCGAGGCGGCCACCGTCCTGGACGTCCTGGGCGAGGTCAACCGGCTGTCCATCCTGCTCGCGCTGCAGCACGCCGGGGACCTCTGCGTCTCCGACCTGGCGGTGGCGGTCGGGATGAGCGACTCGGCGGTGTCGCACGCGCTGCGGCTGCTGCGCGCGCACGGCATGGTGACCGCGCACCGGCACGGCAGGCTGGTCCGCTACCGGCTGGCCGACGGGCTGCCCCGCAGGCTGCTCGAGGTGGTGTCGTCGGTGGCGGTCGCACCCGGCCACCTGCACGCGCACGGCGGCACCGACGCCGAGCCCGCCGCCGACCGGTCGGACTCCGCATGACCCCGGCCCTGGTGGAGCAGGTGCGTCCGCCGGTCCCCGAGGACAAGCTCGACCTGGAGATCGACCGGCTGCTGGACGCGCTGGACGCGGTGCACCGGGACGGCTGGTACCCCGAGCTCGAGGTGGTGCGCCCCTGGTCGGCGCACAACCCGCGGATCTCCGGCGAGTTCGCCCGGCCCAGCGCGATCCGCCGCTACCTGCACCGCGAGCTGCGCGGCCTGGTCGCCGCCGGCGCCACGGTCACCGCGCGGGGCGCCCGCCCGGCCCGCGCCTTCACCGATCCGGCGTTCTTCGCCGCGCTCGACGAGGACCGCTTCGACCTGCGCGTCAAGAAGCTGTTCCTGTTCGGGCCGGAGCGGATGGCGCTGTCGCTGGACCGGCTGTCGCACTACACCGGGACGCCCGCCGAGTCCTTCCAGCGGCACGTCCTGTTCACCAACTACGCGATGCACGTCGAGTCGTTCCTGGAGCGCTTCCCGGACGCCGAACGGCCGGACCGGGCCGGTGTGCAGATGCCCGCCTACCACCATCCGCGCCCGGACGGCGACGGCGTCTCCCTGGTCAACATCGGGGTCGGGCCGGCCAACGCGAAGACGGTCACCGACCACCTCGCCGTCCTCCGGCCGGACACGATGATCATGATCGGGCACTGCGGCGGCCTCCGGAACCGGCAGGAGCTGGGCGACTTCGTGCTGGCGACGGCCTACCAGCGGGCCGATCACGTGCTCGACGAGGTGCTGCCCGCGGACGTCCCGGTGATCCCCAGCCTGCGGCTCAACGGCTACCTGATGGACGCCCTCGAGCGCGCCGGCACCACCTACCGGCCCGGTGTCGTGCACACCACGGACAACCGGAACTGGGAGTTCAACCAGGCCGCGACGCTGCACCGGATGCGGCTCGCCAGGGCGGTCGCGGTGGACATGGAGTCGGCCACGATCGCCGCCAACGGGTTCCGCTACCGGATCCCGAACGCCACCCTGCTGTGCGTCTCGGACAAGCCGCTGCACGCCGAGCCCAAGCTGGCCGGCGGCGCCCGGGCGTTCTACGAGGCCAGCAAGCGCAAGCACCTGGGGATCGCGCTCGACGCCGTCGAGCGGGTCCGCACCGAGCACCCGGACGGGCTGCCCGGCTCCGAGGTGCGCTCGGCCGACGAGCCGCTGCTCGGCAACGGGCCGGACGGCGCCTGACCGGCCGAACCGCGCGGCGCCGCCGCGCCGAACCACATCGACGGACGCCGGGCCGGCGTCCGTCGCGACACCCCCTCATGATCACGGGTGAGGGCGCTGCGCGAAGTCGCGCCGCAGGTGTCACCATGGAATCGGAGGTGGTCACGTGAGCGACCAGCGACGCGAGGACCCCGTGCTCATCACGGACGCGCAGATGTCCTACGACGAGGAGCTGGAGGTCCGTAAGCGGCGCTACAAGTGGACGATGGGCCTCCGGATCCCGTGCATGATCCTGGCCGGGGTCTTCTACCAGATCCCCTGGCTGGCGGTGACCCTGCTGGCGATCTCGGTGCCGCTGCCGTGGATCGCGGTGCTCGTGGCGAACGACCGGCTGCCGCGCAAGGCGGAGAAGCCGAACCGCTACCGGCACGAGCACCGGGCGATCGAGGAGCGCCCGCACCCGGTCGTCGAGGGCGGTGACGAGCGCCGGGACACCGGCGGTGACGAGGGCCGGGAGCCCGCCGGTGACACCGGCGGTGACGGGGGCCGCGACGCCGGGCCCCGCGGTGCGACCGGCTGACCGGCGCCGTGGTGCATCATGTGCGCATGACCACGACGACTCTTCCCGAGGTCGACACCCGGCCGGAGGGCACCGAGACCACCGGCGACGACACGCCGGACATGTTCCACTACGTGCAGAAGTCCAAGATCACCGAGAGCGCGGTGCTGGGCAACATGGTGGTGGCCCTGTGCGGCGAGACCTTCCCGGTCACCAAGTCGCCGAAGCCCGGCTCGCCGGTCTGCCCGGACTGCAAGAAGATCTTCGAGGGCCTGCCCAAGGGCGGCGACGACTCCTGATCCCGCTCACCCGCGGGCGAGCACCAGCCGCCGCGCGGGTGACGACGGGTCGCCGGGCACCGACGGCAGCCGGGCCTCGGTGAGCAGTCCCTCGGACCGGTAGAGCCGCACCGCGGCGCTGTTCGCCGGGTGCGCCTCCAGCCACAGCCGGCCCGCCGGCAGCCAGTCCGGGCGGACCCAGGCCGGGTCCGGGTCCAGCCCGGCAGGCGGGTGCGGCACCGCGGCCAGCGCCAGCGCGGTGCGCAGCAGCGCGCGGCCCAGGCCGCGGCCGCGCCGGTCGGCGGCGACGACCAGCCGGTGCAGCTCGATCCCCGGCTCGGGCCCGCGCGGCGCGGCCAGGACCAGGTAGCCGGCCGGCTCCCCGCCGTCGTCGAGTACCAGGTGGGCCCGGCCCGGGTCGGCCGCGACGGTGTCGTGCCAGCGCGGCCCGGACGCCCCGAGGACGTCGGCGAGCTCCGCGTCCAGCCGGGCCAGCGGGGCCGCGTCGGCCGACGGGACGCACGCCCGCAGCAGCTGTCCCACCCCTCACCCCGCTCCCGGCCCGTCGTGGATCGGCCCCCAGGATGACCGACGCCCGCCGGCGATGCGGTCAGCGGGGGAGCGCGGCGACCGCGCTGCGGACGGCGGTCCTCCACTGCTCGTCGGTCGGGTTCCGGCCGGCCACCGCGATCGTGACCAGGTAGCGCCCGGCGCCGACCTGCACCGTCGGCCCGGCGACCGTCTCCAGCAGCACGGCGACGGTCCCGTCGCCGGTCCCGTCGATCCCGCGCGCGCCGCCCGCCGAGCGGACGTGATCGGCGGGGGTGCCCCGGTTCGTGGTGTAGACGTTCACCGCGGCGGTCGACGAGCCGCCGACCGCGAAGCAGGCCCGGGTCCGGGCGCCGTCCGGCCGGGCGATCTCGGCGTTGGCGGCCGGCACCGCGGGTTCGGCGCCGAGCAGCCCGGCGAGCGCCTCGGCCCCGACCAGGCACTCGTCGGTCAGCACGTCGGCGGTGAGCGGCGCGACGGCGCCGCGGGTGCCGTCGGTGCTGCCATCCGGGGCGGGACCGGCCGGGACCGGGGGAACCGTCCGGGTCGGGACGGCCACCGGGCCGCCGTCGGCTCCCGGGCCCGGGGACGGCCCGGCGGGTGCCGGGAGCCGGTCCGCAGGCCCGGTGAACGACGTCGGCGGGCCCGGCCGCGTGCCGGGCGCCCCGGCATCCGGCGCATCCAGCGCAACCGGCGCGTCCGGCGCATCCGGTGCGGCTGGCGCGTCCGGTGCGGCTGGCGCGGCGGGTGCGGCCGGACCGGCACCGGCCGGCCACGCGGTCCCGGGCACGGTCGTCGCGCACCCCGGCAGGGCCAGCGCGAGCACCGCGGCCACCAGCGCGTACCCCGCCCGCCGGGCGCGACCGCCCGCGCGGGTCCTGCTCCGTCGACACCGCACCGTCCGCTCCGTCCGCACCGGCGGGAGGCTAGGGTTCGCCCGGCAGCTGCGCGGCCGGCTCCGGAAGCCTGATCGCGATCGCGAACCGCGTTGCATGAACTCTCGCGGGTCTGCATAATCATTCACCGTGGTACGCATCGCAGTGGCGGGAGCCAGCGGATACGCCGGGGGCGAGCTCCTCCGGCTGCTCCTCGCCCATCCGGACGTCGAGATCGGCACGCTGACGGCGGGCGGCAACGCCGGCACCCGTCTCGGCGAGCATCAGCCGCACCTGGCGCCGCTCGCCGACCGGGTCCTCGCCGAGACCACCGCGGAGAGCCTGGCCGGGCACGACGCGGTGTTCCTCGCGCTGCCGCACGGCCGCTCGGCCGAGCTCGCGGCGCAGCTCGGCGGCGACACGCTGGTGATCGACTGCGGGGCCGACCACCGGCTGACCGATCCGGCCGCCTGGGACCGCTGGTACGGCGGCGAGCACGCCGGGCACTGGCCCTACGGGCTGCCCGAGCTGCCCGGCGCCCGGGAGCGCCTGGTCGGCGCGAGCCGGGTCGCCGTGCCCGGCTGCTACCCGACCGGGATCAGCCTCGCGCTGTTCCCGGCGCTGGTCGCCGGCCTGGTCGAGCCGGACGTGGTGGTCACCGCCGTCACCGGCACCTCCGGCGCCGGGAAGTCGCTCAAGCCGCACCTGCTGGGCGCCGAGGTGATGGGCTCGCTGTCCGCGTACGGGGTCGGTGGCGTGCACCGGCACACCCCGGAGATCGCGCAGAACCTCTCGGCCGCGCTCGGCTCGCCGGTCTCGGTGAGCTTCACGCCGGTGCTGGCGCCGCTGCCGCGCGGCATCCTGGCGTCCTGCTCGGCGCCGCTGGCCGATCCGGCCACCGACACCGCGACGGTGCGGCAGGCCTACGAGAAGGCCTACGCCGGCGAGCCGTTCGTGCGGCTGCTCGGCGAGGGGCAGTGGCCGACGACCGCGCAGACCCTGGGCTCCAACCTGGTGGCGCTGCAGCTGACCGTCGATCCGGACGCGCGCCGCCTGGTCGTCGTCTCCGCCATCGACAACCTGACCAAGGGCACCGCGGGCGGGGCCGTGCAGTGCATGAACCTGGCGCTCGGCCTGCCCGAGACGACCGGACTGCCGACGACGGGAGTGGCACCGTGAGCGAGCCGACCGGTGTGACCGCCGCTCAGGGCTTCCGGGCCGCCGGGATCGCCGCCGGGATCAAGAAGTCCGGCCGGGCGGACCTGGCGCTGGTGGTCAACGACGGCCCGCGCACCGAGGCGGCCGGCGTCGTCACCCGCAACAAGGTGAAGGCCGCGCCGGTGCTGTGGACCCAGCAGGTCCTCACCTACGGTGCGCTGCGCGCGGTCGTCCTGAACTCCGGCGGTGCGAACGCCTGCACCGGCCCGGAGGGCTTCCGGACCGCGCACGCGACGGCCGAGAAGGTCGCCGAGGTGCTCGGCTGCGGGGCCGTCGAGGTCGGCGTCTGCTCGACCGGCCTGATCGGCGATCAGCTGCCCAGGGACACCGTGCTGGCCGGGGTGCAGAAGGCGGCCGGGGAGCTGGCCGCCACCCCCGAGGCGGCGACCGCCGTCGCCACCGCGATCATGACCACCGACACCGTCCCGAAGCAGGCGCACGTGACCGACCCGGCGGGCTGGACGGTCGGCGGCACCACCAAGGGCGCCGGGATGATCGCCCCGTCGATGGCGACCATGCTCACCGTGCTCACCACCGACGCCGTCGTCGAGCGGCCGCTGCTGGACGCGGCGCTGCGCGAGGCGGTCCGCTACAGCTTCGACCGGCTCGACGTCGACGGCTCCATGTCGACCAACGACACCGTGCTGGTGCTCGCCTCCGGCGCGTCCGGCGTGCCGGCCGATCCGGCCGTGTTCACCGCCGCGCTGACCCGGGTCTGCCGGGACCTGGCCGAGCAGATGCAGGCCGACGCCGAGGGCGTCACCAAGCGGATCACCGTGCGGGTCACCGGCGCCGCCTCCGAGGACGACGCGGTGACCGTCGCCCGGACCGTCGCCCGGGACTCCCTGGTCAAGACGGCGATGTTCGGCTCCGACCCGAACTGGGGCCGGATCGCCGCCGCCGTGGGCTGCGCCGACGCGCAGATCGACCCCGAGCGGCTCGACGTGACGATCAACGGGGTGCTGCTCTGCAAGGGCGCCGTCGTCGCGGGGGACCGGGCCGACTGCGACCTGTCCGGCGAGGACGTCACCATCGAGGTCGAGCTGGGCCTGACCGGCGGCGCCGACGGCAACACCGCCGAGATCCGGACCACCGACCTGTCGCACGCCTACGTGGAGGAGAACAGTGCCTACTCCTCCTGAACCGCTCGCCGCCCCGGACCGGCTGAAGCGGGCCGGCGAGAAGGCCGGCGTGCTGGCCGAGGCGCTGCCCTGGCTGCAGCGCTTCCACGGCCGCATCGTCGTCGTCAAGTACGGCGGCAACGCGATGATCGACGACGAGCTCAAGCAGGCGTTCGCGCGGGACATGGTGTTCCTGCGCCTGGCCGGCATCCATCCGGTCGTCGTGCACGGCGGCGGCCCGCAGATCAGCGCGATGCTCCGGCGGCTCGGCATGCCGGGGGAGTTCCGCGGCGGCCTGCGCGTCACCACGCCGGAGACGATGGAGATCGTCCGGATGGTGCTCTTCGGCCAGGTCGGCCGGGAGCTGGTCGGCCTGATCAACGCGCACGGCCCGCTCGCCGTCGGACTGTCCGGTGAGGACGCCGGGCTGTTCACCGCCGAGAAGCGGACCGCGCTGGTGGGCGGCGAGCCGGTCGACATCGGCCTGGTCGGCGACGTCACGAAGGTCAACCCGGACGCGGTGCTCGACATCATCGCGGCCGGCCGGATCCCGGTCGTGGCCGGCGTCGCGCCGGACGTCGACGGGCAGGTGCACAACATCAACGCCGACAGCGCGGCCGCCGCGCTGGCCGGGGCGCTGGACGCCGCCAAGCTCGTGGTGCTGACCGACGTCGAGGGGCTCTACGCGAACTACCCCGATCCCGACTCGATCATCACCTCGCTGACCGCGGGCCAGCTGGAGCCGATGCTGCTCCGGCTGGAGAGCGGGATGGCGCCGAAGATGGAGGCCTGCCTGCGCGCGGTCCGGTCGGGGGTGGCCCAGGCGCACGTGATCGACGGCCGGGTGCCGCACTCGGTCCTGCTGGAGGTCTTCACACACGAGGGCGTCGGGACGATGGTGCTTCCCGATCCCGACCCGGCTGCTGGGGGAACGGCATGAGCTCGTACACGGCGCGGTGGCAGGCCGCGGTGATGGACAACTACGGCACCCCGCCGCTGACCCTGGTCCGCGGCGAGGGCTCCCGGGTGTGGGACGCGGAGGGCCGCGCCTACCTGGACCTGTACTCCGGGATCGCGGTGAACGCGCTCGGGCACGCGCACCCGGCGATCGTCGAGGCCGTCTCGGAGCAGGTCCGCACGCTCGGGCACACCTCGAACTTCTTCATCACCGACCCGGCGCTGCAGCTCGCCGAGCGGCTGCAGGGGCTGCTCGGCCGCGACGACGCCCGCACCCTGCTGTGCAACTCGGGCACCGAGGCGAACGAGGCCGCCTTCAAGATCGCCCGCCGGACCGGCCGCCCCGGCATCGTCGCCTGCGAGGGCGCCTTCCACGGTCGCACCATGGGCTCGCTCGCGCTGACCGGGCAGCCCGCCAAGCGGGCCCCGTTCGAGCCGATGCCGCCCGGCGTCGTGCACATCCCGTACGGCGACCTGGACGCGCTCGACGCCGCCGTCACCGCCGACACCGCCGCGGTGTTCCTGGAGCCGATCCTCGGCGAGGCCGGCGTGGTGGTGCCGCCGGACGGCTATCTCGCCGGCGCCCGCCGGATCACCGCCGAGCGCGGCGCCCTGCTGGTGCTCGACGAGGTGCAGACCGGCATCGGCCGCACCGGCCGCTGGTTCGCCCACCAGGCCGACGGCATCGTGCCGGACGTCGTCACGCTGGCGAAGGGGCTCGGCGGCGGCCTGCCGATCGGCGCCTGCATCGGGATCGGCGACGCGGGGACGCTGCTCGGGCCCGGCCAGCACGGCACCACCTTCGGCGGCAACCCGATCTCCTGTGCCGCGGCGCTCGCGGTGCTCGACACGATCGCCACCGACGGCCTGCTGGAGCACGTCGACCGGCTCGGCAAGGACCTCCGCAGCGGCATCGAGGGGCTGGGCCATCCGCTGGTCTCCGACGTCTCCGGCGACGGCCTGCACATCGGCATCGGGTTGCGGCACCCGGTCACGGCCCAGGTCGCCGCGGCCGCCCGGGACGCGGGCCACCTGGTCAACAACGCCACCCCGGAGCGGCTCCGGCTGGCCCCGGCACTCACCTTCGGCGACGACGAGTCGGCCGAGTTCCTGTCCGCGCTGCCGGCGATCCTGGACGCCGCGGCCGCGGTGGAAGGGCAGGGCAGCTGATGGTCCGCCACCTGCTGCGCGACGACGACCTCTCGCCCGCCGAGCAGGCCGAGGTGCTCGACCTCGCCGACCGGCTCAAGGCGGACCGGTTCGCGGCACGCCCGCTCGCCGGGCCGAAGGCGGTCGCGGTCGTCTTCGACAAGTCCTCCACCCGCACCCGGGTGTCCTTCGAGGCCGGGATCACCCAGCTCGGCGGCACCGCGATCGTGCTGGACGGCAACGCCAGCCAGCTCGGGCGCGGCGAGACGATCTCCGACACGTCCCGGGTGCTGTCCCGCTACGTCGACGCGATCGTCTGGCGCACCTCGGGCCAGGAGCGGATCGAGGAGATGGCCGCGGCCGCGTCCGTCCCGGTGGTGAACGCGCTGACCGACTCGTTCCACCCCTGCCAGATCCTGGCCGACCTGCAGACGATCCGGGAGCGGCTCGGCGGCACGGCCGGCCGGACGCTGACCTACCTCGGGGACGGCGCGAACAACGTCGCGCACTCGCTGCTGCTCGGCGGTGCGACCGCCGGGATGCACGTGCGGATCGCCGCGCCGGCCGGGTTCACCCCCGACTCCGCGGTGCTGCGCGACGCGAAGGGCCGCGCCGAGCAGACCGGCGGCTCGGTGGCGCTGGTCGCCGATCCGGCGGCCGCCGTCGCCGGGGCCGAGGTGATCGTCACCGACACCTGGACGTCGATGGGGCAGGAGGCCGACGGTCTCGACCGGGTCGCCCCGTTCCGGCCCTACCAGGTCAACGCCGCCCTGCTGCGGCACGCCGCACCCGGGGCGATCGTGCTGCACTGCCTGCCGGCGCACCGCGGCGACGAGATCACCGACGAGGTGCTCGACGGCCCGGCCAGCGCGGTCTGGGACGAGGCGGAGAACCGGCTGCACGCACAGAAGGCGTTGCTGACGTGGCTCCTGGAGCGATGAAGGGGGCTCGCGGCGGCGCGGCGACCCGGGTCGCACGGCAGGCCCGGATCGTCGAGCTGATCACCCAGCGCGCCGTGCGCAGCCAGAGCGAGCTGCTGGCGTTGTTGCGCGCCAGCGGGATCGAGACGACCCAGGCGACGCTCTCGCGCGATCTCGACGAGCTGGGGGCGGTCAAGGTGCGCGGCGCGGACGGCGGCGCACCGGTCTACCTCATCCCGGAGGACGGCAGCCCGGTGCGCGGCGTCGAGGGCGGTACCGGGCGGTTGTCCCGGTTGCTGGGGGAGCTGCTCGTCTCCGCGGACGCGAGTGGGAACCTGGCGGTGCTGCGCACCCCGCCGGGCGCGGCGCACTACCTGGCCAGTGCGCTGGACCGGGCCGCCCTGCACGACGTCGTCGGGACGATCGCCGGCGACGACACGCTCCTGGTGGTGGCCCGCGAGCCGCTCACCGGCGAGCAACTCCTCGCGCTGCTGCGCGAGCTCTGAACGAACACCGAGCCCGACGTCTGACGAAGGAGCATCCATCCCGTGAGCAAGGTCCTCAGCTCCCTCCCCCGGGGCGAGCGCATCGGCATCGCGTTCTCCGGAGGGCTCGACACCTCCGTGGCGGTCGCCTGGATGCGTGACAAGGGCGGGATCCCGTGCACCTACACCGCCGACCTCGGCCAGTACGACGAGCCGGACATGTCCGGGGTGCCCACGCGGGCCAGGGAGTACGGGGCGGAGATCGCCCGCGCGGTGGACATCAAGCCGCAGCTGGTCGACGAGGGCCTCGCGGCGCTGGCCTGCGGCGCGTTCCACATCCGCTCCGGCGGGAAGACCTACTTCAACACGACGCCGCTGGGCCGGGCCGTCACCGGGACGCTGCTGGTCCGGGCGATGCAGGCCGACGACGTGAACATCTGGGGCGACGGCTCCACGTTCAAGGGCAACGACATCGAGCGGTTCTACCGCTACGGCCTGCTGGCCAACCCGGGCCTGCGGATCTACAAGCCGTGGCTGGACGACGCGTTCGTCTCCGAGCTGGGCGGCCGGGACGAGATGAGCCGGTGGCTGACCGAGCACGGCCTCCCGTACCGGGACTCGGCGGAGAAGGCGTACTCCACCGACGCCAACATCTGGGGCGCCACCCACGAGGCCAAGACGCTCGAGCAGCTCGACGTGTCCCTGGAGACCGTCGAGCCGATCATGGGCGTGAAGTACTGGGACCCGTCGGTCGAGATCGAGACCGAGGACGTCTCGGTCACCTTCGAGGCCGGCTACCCGGTGGCGATCAACGGCAAGCAGTTCGCGGACCGGGTGGACCTGGTGCGCGAGGCGAACGCGGTCGGCGGCCGGCACGGCCTGGGCATGTCCGACCAGATCGAGAACCGGATCATCGAGGCGAAGTCGCGCGGCATCTACGAGGCGCCGGGGATGGCGCTGCTGTTCATCGCCTACGAGCGGCTGATCAACGCGATCCACAACGAGGACACCGTCGCCAACTACCACGCCGACGGCCGCAAGCTGGGCCGGCTGCTCTACGAGGGCCGCTGGCTGGACCCGCAGGCGCTGATGGTGCGCGAGGCGATCCAGCGCTGGATCGCCTCGGTGGTCAGCGGCACGGTGACGCTGCGCCTGCGCCGCGGCGACGACTACACGATCCTCGACACCGACGGTCCCGGGTTCTCCTACCACCCCGACCGGCTCTCGATGGAGCGTGTGGAGAACGCCGCGTTCGGGCCCGCCGACCGGATCGGGCAGCTCACCATGCGCAACCTCGACATCGCCGACTCGCGCGCGAAGCTGGAGACCTACGCCGGGCAGCCGCAGGAGCAGGGCACGGTGCTCGTCGAGCACGGCACCCTGTTCGGTGAGCTGCCCTCCGGCGGGTTCGACCGGATCGCCGGCGCGGGCGAGGGGAGCGGCGGCAACGAGACGCTGCTCGACGACGCCGCCCTGGAAGCGGGCACCGACTGATGGCCGGCGGCTCCGCCCTGTGGGGCGGCCGGTTCTCGTCCGGCCCGGCCGACGCGCTGGCCGCGCTGAGCCGGTCCACGCACTTCGACTGGGCGCTGGCGCCCTACGACATCCGCGGCTCGAAGGCGCACGCCCGGGTGCTGCACGGCGCCGGGCTGCTGACCGACGACGAGCTGGCCGGCATGCACAAGGCGCTCGACGAGCTGGCCGCCGACGTGCGGTCCGGCGCGTTCGGGCCCGAGCCCGGCGACGAGGACGTGCACACCGCGCTGGAGCGCGGCCTGATCGAGCGGGCCGGTCCGGACCTGGGCGGGAAGCTGCGCGCCGGCCGGTCGCGCAACGACCAGGTCGCGACCCAGTTCCGGATGTGGCTGCGGGACGCCACCCGGCGGGTCGCCGACGGCGTGCTCGACGTCGTCGACGCGCTGGTCGCGCAGGCGCAGGCGCACCCGGGCGCGGCGATGCCCGGCCGGACGCACCTGCAGCACGCGCAGCCGGTGCTGCTCGGCCACCAGCTCGGCGCGCACGCGCACGCGCTGCTGCGCGACGTCGACCGGCTCCGCGACTGGGACCGGCGCACCGCGTACTCGCCCTACGGGTCGGGCGCGCTGGCCGGCTCGTCGCTCGGGCTGGACCCGGAGGCCGTCGCCGCCGAGCTCGGGTTCGCCGGGTCGTCGGCGAACTCGATCGACGGGACGGCGTCGCGGGACTTCGCCGCCGAGGCCGCGTTCGTGCTCGCGATGATCGGGGTGGACCTCTCCCGGCTGTCCGAGGAGATCATCCTCTGGGCGACCGCCGAGTTCGGGTACGTGACCCTCGACGACGCGTACTCCACCGGCAGCTCGATCATGCCGCAGAAGAAGAACCCGGACGTCGCGGAGCTGGCCCGCGGCAAGTCCGGGCGCCTGGTCGGCAACCTGACCGGGCTGCTCACCACCCTCAAGGGCCTGCCCCTGGCGTACAACCGGGACCTGCAGGAGGACAAGGAACCGCTGTTCGACTCGGTCGCGCAGCTGGAGCTCCTGCTGCCGGCGGTGGCCGGGATGGTGGCGACCCTGACCTTCCACACCGGGCGGCTGGCCGAGCTGGCCCCGGCCGGCTTCACGCTGGCCACCGACGTCGCCGAGTGGCTCGTCCGGCAGGGCGTGCCGTTCCGGGTGGCGCACGAGGCGGCCGGCGGCTGCGTCCGGGCCGCCGAGGCGCGCGGCGTCGGACTGGCCGACCTGACCGACGCCGAGCTGGCCGCCGTGCACCCGGCACTGGACCCGAGTGTCCGCGACGTGCTGACCGTGGAAGGCTCCATCGCGTCGCGGAACGCGCGGGGCGGCACGGCGGGCGACCGGGTCGCCGAGCAGCTGGCCGACCTGCGCACCGACGCGGCCGCAGCGAGAGAGTTCACCGGAGGAACCGCATGACCGACCCTGCCGCAGCCTACGAGGAGCTCAAGGCCGCCGGCCTGAAGCTGGACCTGACGCGGGGCAAGCCGTCGTCGGAGCAGCTCGACCTGGCGCACGGCCTGCTCGGCCTGCCGGGCGCGGGCGAGTACCGCGCCGCGGACGGCACCGACACCCGCAACTACGGCGGCCTGCAGGGCCTGCCCGAGCTGCGCGAGATCTTCGCGCCCGCGCTGCAGGTCCCGGTCGGTCAGCTGGTCGCCTGGAACAACTCCAGCCTCGAGCTGATGCACGACGTGCTGGTGCACGCCCTGCTCTCGCCGGTCCCCGGCGCCCCCGCCCGCTGGGTGGACGCCGGCCGGGTCGCCTTCATCGCGCCGGTCCCCGGCTACGACCGGCACTACGGCGTCTGCGAGCGCCTGGGGATCGACCTGGTCACCGTGCCGATGACGGCCGACGGCCCGGACATGGACGAGGTGGAGCGGCTGGTCGCCGACGACCCGTCGATCAAGGGCATCTGGTGCGTCCCGAAGTACTCGAACCCGGACGGCGTCGTGTACTCCGACGAGGTCGTCCGCAGGCTGGCCGCGATGCCGACCGCCGCACCGGACTTCCGGATCATGTGGGACAACGCCTACGCGGTGCACCACCTGACCTCCGACGAGATCGAGATCGCCGACCTGCTGGCGCTCGCCGCCGAGGCGGGCAACCCGGACCGGCCGTTCGTGTTCGGCTCCACGTCGAAGATCACCCTCGCCGGTGCGGGCGTCGCGTTCTTCGGCGGGTCCGAGGCGAACATCGGCTGGTGGCTCGCGCTCACCTCGAAGAAGTCGATCGGCCCGGACAAGGTCAACCACCTGCGGCACGCCGCGTTCCTCAAGGACGCCGCGGGCCTGCGGGCCCACATGGCCGCGCACCGCGCGCTGATCGCGCCGAAGTTCGCCGCCGTCGAGCGGTTGCTGACCGAGGCGTTCGCCGACACCGAGGGCGTCAGCTGGACGACGCCCAAGGGCGGCTACTTCGTGAGCCTCACCGTGCCGGACGGGCTGGCCTCGGAGGTCGTGCGGCTGGCGAAGGAGGCCGGCGTCGTGCTGACCCCGGCCGGCGCCACGCACCCGTACGGCAAGGACCCGCAGGACGCGACCATCCGGCTCGCCCCGACCCTGCCCCCGCAGGACGAGGTCGAGAAGGCGATGGCCGGCGTGGTCACCTGCGTGCAGCTCGCCCTGTCCCGCCGCTGAGTGGCGGACCGCACGACCGACGGGCCCGTCGGGCCGCCCCGCGCGGGTGGCCGGACGGGCTCGTCGGCGCTGCTCGGCCGGTCCGAGCTGGCGGTCGACGTGCTGCCGGCCGCGCAGCGCCTGCTCGGCTGCGTGCTGGCGGCGGACACCCCGGACGGCGCGGTCGCGGTGCGCCTGGTCGAGGTGGAGGCCTACCGCGGGGCGGACGATCCGGCGTCGCACAGCCACCGCGGCCGCACCCCGCGCAACGGCGTGATGTTCGGCCCGGCCGGTCACCTCTACGTGTACTTCGTCTACGGCATGCACTTCTGCGCGAACGTCTCCTGCCTGACCGACGGCGAGCCGGGCGCGGTGCTGTTCCGGGCCGGTGAGGTGCTCGGCGATCCCGGGGTGGCCCGGGTCCGGCGCCCGACCGCCCGCAACGACGCCGAGCTCGCCCGCGGGCCGGCCCGGCTGGCGTCACTGCTCGGTCTCGGGCGCGACGACGACGGCACCGACCTGACCGATCCGGCCTCCCGGGTGCGGCTGCTGGCCGGCGAGCCCGTCCCGCGCGCGTCGATCCGCAGCGGGCCGCGGGTCGGGGTGGCGGCCGCGGCCGAGCTGCCCTGGCGGTTCTGGATCGACGGGTCGCGCGCGGTGAGCAGCTACCGGGCCGGTACGAAGCGCTCCCGGCGCCGCACCGGTTGATCCGGGGCCGCCTGCCGCCGCACCGGCGACGGCCGGGAGCGGAACCCGGGTGCGCGTCGCGTCGCGCGGCGGCGAAGATGGGGGCGTGAGTACGGACATCCTGGACGACCTCGAGTGGCGCGGGCTGATCGCGCAGAGCACCGACCGCGACGCGCTCGCGAAGGAGCTCGCCGGTGACGGGCCGGTCACCCTCTACGCGGGGTTCGACCCGACCGCACCGAGCCTGCACGCCGGCCACCTGGTCCAGATGCTCACGCTGCGCCGGTTCCAGGAGGCCGGGCACCGGCCGGTGATCCTCGCCGGGGGCGCGACCGGGATGATCGGCGACCCGCGGGACGTGGGGGAGCGGTCCCTGCACGACGAGCGGACCGTCGCCGAGTGGACCGGCCTGATCCGCGGGCAGCTGGAGCGCTTCGTCCGGTTCGACGACTCGCCGACCGGCGCGCTGACGGTCAACAACCTGGACTGGACCGGGCAGCAGACGGTGCTCGAGTTCCTCCGCGACCTCGGCAAGCACTTCCCGGTCAACACGATGCTGGCCCGCGAGACGGTGAAGCGCCGGCTCGCCGCCGACGGCATGTCCTACACCGAGTTCAGCTACCTGCTGCTCCAGTCGCAGGACTACCTGCACCTGCACCGGACGCTCGGCTGCCGGCTGCAGATCGGCGGCTCCGACCAGTGGGGCAACATCGTCGGCGGCGTCGATCTCATCCGGCGGGTCGAGGGCGCGCACGTGCACGCGCTGACCACGCCGCTGGTGACCGACTCGGAGGGACGCAAGTTCGGCAAGTCCACCGGCGGCGGGAACGTGTGGCTCGATCCGGAGCGGACCTCGCCGTACGCCTGGTACCAGTACTTCGTGAACGTCGCCGACAGCGACGTGCTGAGCTTCCTGAAGCTGTTCACCTTCCTCGACCGCGAGGAGATCGAGGCGCTCGGCGCCGAGCTCACCGAGAAGCCGCACCTGCGCAGCGCGCAGCGCCGGCTGGCCGCGGAGCTCACCACCCTGGTGCACGGCGAGGAGCAGACCCGGCAGGTGACGACGGCGAGCCAGGCACTGTTCGGGCGCGCCGAGCTCACCGACCTCGACGCGCGCACCCTGGACGCGGCCCTCGCCGAGGTCCCGCACACCGACAGCGGTGGCGCCGACACGATCGTCGACCTGCTCGTGGCGACCGGGCTGACCGAGAGCAAGGGCGCCGCCCGCCGTGCCGTGAAGGAGGGCGGGGCGTACGTCAACAACGTCAAGGTCACCGACGAGGACTGGGTTCCGGCCGCCGGTGACGTGCTGGACGGTGGCTGGCTGGTGGTGCGCCGCGGCAAGCGGAACCTGGCCGGTGTCCGGCTCGGCCGCTGAGAACGGCTCCTGACCTGCGACGACGCCGAAAGGGGACCCCCCTGCAGAGGGCCCCGGGCGGGTCCTGTAACTTTCTCTTCGTCGCCGAGACGGGACGGAGAGCGCAGGGCAGGCCGAGAGGCCGGGCCGCGCGACCGGCCAGGGCGACCACCTCGGATGTTCACCTCGGTGAAGATCCGGCCGCCCGGAGCAAGGGTTGACCCTGAGCTTCGGTCCAAGTAGCATAAGAGAGTTGCCCCCTCGCAGGGGCGACTCGAACGCCCCCGGGTGCAACGGCCATCGGGCCGGGAAGCCGGAGCGCGGGTGTCTTTTGAGAACTCAACAGTGTGTCGAGCTATTTATTGTTTTGGCGTTTTTATGCCA
>NZ_BAAAJK010000005.1:0-8439 GCF_039526905.1 Pseudonocardia kongjuensis
CCCGACCACCGCGGCGAGCAGCACCCGCGGGCCGGGCGCCGGCCCCGGGCGGCGGGCCCGCGAGCCCCGGGGCGTCCGCCGCCGGGCGGTGCCGACCGCGGTCGTGCCGGCAGTGGTGGTGGCGGCGGCCATCTACAGCTCCACCGGGTCGTAGACGGTCCGCCACGGGCGCACCTCGTGCGCGATCCGCTTGATGTTGATCAGGTGCAGCGGGGTGACGTTGTCCGAGCAGATCGAACCGCTCCAGGTGCCGGTACCGAGCTGGAACGACGGGTCGACCTCGGTCGAGTAGCCCATCCCGCCGAACAGCGCCGGAGTGTTGATCACGATCCGGCCGGCCGGCAGCGCGCCGAACGGGGCGATCTCGGCCGGATCGGCGGCGTGCACGGCGGTGGTGTGCCCCTCGCCGTCGAGCGCCAGGATCTCCCGGCACCGCCGCCATCCGGCCGCGGCGTCGGGCACCTGGTACACCGACAGCACCGGGCCGAGGATCTCCCGGGACAGCGGGGTGTCCGCGCCGACCGTGTCCAGCCGGCAGGCGAGCACCCGGGTCGACGACGGCACGGTGAACCCGGACAGCTCGGCCAGCCGGACCGCGGTCTGCCCGACCGAGGCGGGTCGCATCGCGCCTCGGTCGTCGAACAGCACCCGGGCCAGCGCGGCCTGCTGGGGCGGGTTCATCCAGTAGGCGCCGCGCTCCTCGAAGGCCGCGAGGAACGCGGGCGCCACCGCGTCGACGACGACCACGGACTGCTCGGCCACGCAGGCCGTCCCGTTGTCGAAGGACTTCGAGGTGATGATCATCTCGGCGGCCTCGGCCGGGTCCGGCACGCTGACACCGACGTAGGCGGGCACGTTCCCGGCACCGACCGCGATGGTCGGCTTCCCGCTGGAGTACGCGGCCCGCACCATCCCCGGGCCGCCGGTGGCGAGCACCAGGGCGATCTCGTCGCGGCTCATCAGCTCGCGGGTGGCCGGCAGGGTCGGGTTCTCCAGGCAGGACACCAGCCCCTCGGGCGCACCGGCGGCGACCGCGGCCTCGGCCATCACCTGCACGGCGCGCAGCGTGCAGCGCGCCGCCCGCGGATGCGGTGCGTGCACGATCGCGTTGCCCGACTTCACCGCGGCCAGCGACTTGAACAGCGCCGTCGACGTCGGGTTGGTGACCGGGATGATCCCGGCGAGCACCCCCATCGGGGACCCGACGGCGGTGACCCGGGCGTCGTCGTCGACCCAGAGCACGCCGACCGCCCGCCGCTCGAGCATCCACTTCGCGACGAAGCCGGTGTTGTAGCGGTTCTTGTAGATCTTGTGCTCGTAGACGCCGTACCCGGTCTCGTCGACGGCGAGCCGGGCGAGCTCCTCGGCGGCCTTCGTCCCGGCCAGTGCCATCGCCCGCACGTAGCGGTCGAGCGTCTCCTGGTCGGTCCCCTCCAGCTCGGCGAACGCCGCGGCGGCGGCGCGGACCTTCGCCCGCACGTCGGCGATTCCGGCCAGGTCGGCGTCGAGCCGTGGATCGGGGGCGGTGGCTGCGGTCATCTCCACACCTCGGGTTCGTCAGTGGTCGACGTGGGCACGCCCGGCCGCCGCTCCGGCGGGACGCCGGGGCGGTGCGACGGACGGGGGTGGGAGCGGCTCAGCCCTTGGGCCGGGTCAGGACGGCGAGGATGCCCTCGGTCTCGTCGTGCGGCCGCGGGATGACGTGCACCGACACCACCTCGCCCGCCTTCTCCGCGGCGACCGCGCCGGCGTCGGTCGCGGCCTTCACGGCGCCGACGTCGCCCCGGACCATCACCGTCACCAGACCGCCGCCGATCTCCCGGTGCCCGAGCACCTGCACGTTGGCGGCCTTCACCATCGCGTCGGCGGCCTCGATGGCACCGACCAGCCCCTTGGTCTCGATCAGGCCCAGCGCGCCGCGCAGGGCGGGGGCGGCCGGGGTCGCAGTCGTCGGAGCCATGGCGTCCTCCTGGTGTGATTCGGTTCAGGTCTTCTGGTAGCTGACGGTGCCGGAGCGGACGACGGTGTCCGCGATCCCGACGACGGCCAGGTCGGTGGGCACGTCCGCGCCGGCGGCCACCCGGGCCGCCCCGCCGGTCACCACCAGCACGATCTCGCCGACCCCCGCACCGACGGTGTCGACGGCGACCAGGGTCGGGCCGCCGTCCCGCTCGGGATCGTCGGCGGCGGCCTCCTGCACGAGCAGCAGCGTGAACCGCTCGAGCCCGGGGCCCTTGATCGTCGAGACGACCTGCCCGAGCACCTTGGCCAGCCGCATGCCCGGGCCACCTCCGTCGGTAGACACGTGGTGGCCGGGCGTGCGCCGGACCACCGCTGGCCGGGACAGTAGGTCCGGCACGTTCCCGCGGGCCTTATCCGTCCGGGACAACGTCACGGCCGGTCGTTGTCCATCGGCGCTGTGGCCGGGCGGGGGTCCGCACGGGAGCGTGCTGGATGTCAGGCACAGCCCCGTCGCCCGGCGGCCGGGCCCGCACGCGCCAGGAGGTTCACCGGTGATCCGCCCCGAGGACGCACAGTTCCACGCCCCGACCAGCGACGACCCGCTCTGGGCCGAGACCAACTACTTCGGCCTGTACGCCGGCCAGGACACCGACCGGCCGCTCAACATCGGTCTGTACGGGCTGTTCCGGGAGCCGCTCGGGGTCGTCGGGTCGACGGTCTCGGTGAACAGCCGCCGGGTCACCGCGCCGTGGGAGGCCGAGTACTGGGACGCCTGGGAGCACCTGGTCGTGCCGCAGCCGTCGAACCTGCTCGACTACGAGCTGGCGAACGGGCTGAAGGTCGTCGCCACCGACCCGCACCGGATCTGGGACGTGTCCTACTCGGACCCGGCCGCCGACCTGGAGATCCGGTTCCGGTACACGGCGTTGCACGAGCCGTACGACATCAACGACCCGGACCAGGACCCGCTCGCCGCCGACCGGGACATGGCGAAGACCTGGGGGCACGCCTACGCCGGGCACTTCGACCAGACCGGGCACTACGAGGGCGAGATCCGGCTGCGCGGGCGGACCACGCCGATCGACTGCGTGTCCACGATGGACCACAGCTGGGGGGTGCGGGCGGAACGGCAGACCTCGCGGCTGAGCTGGCTGCACGCGCACGTCGGCCCGGAGCTGGCCCTGCACGGGCTGTTCGACTTCAGCACCGAGAACGGGCCGGACGGCGAGTCGCCGCTGCGGCTCACCCACGGCTACGTCCTGCACGACGGCGAGCTGCGCGGCCTCAAGGCGGGCTCGGGCCTGACCAAGCGGTCCCGGCTCTACCCGGAGCAGATCTCGATCAGCGTCACCGACTCGGCGGACCGGGTGTGGGAGGCCGAGGGGCAGGCGCTGACGTCGTTCCCGTGGCAGTCCCAGCCGGGCGTCGTCGGGCACAACGCGCTGCTGCGCTGGACGCTCGACGGGCGGACCGGGTACGGCGAGTGCATGGACTTCATCGGCATGGGCGAGCTCGGTGCGATCTACGACCGGGTGCACGGCGGCTCGTGAGCACGGCATGAACGCGCCCCCCGCGACGCCCCGGGCCGAGGCGGTGCTCTTCGACCTCGACGGCACGCTGGTCCAGACCCGCATCGCGTCCTGGACGGTGTTCTCGACGATCAACGACCGGTTCGGGCTCGGCGTCGACGGCCCGGAGCAGTACTTCGACCTGTTCCGCGGCAACGTCTACGACTCGATCGCGAAGCTCTGCCGGGACGAGGAGCAGGCCGCCGAGGTCAAGGAGGCGTTCCTGGCGCTGCTGCGCGCGGAGTACTCGCCGCCGCTGGTGCCCGGCGTCGGCGACGTGGTGCGGCGGCTGGCGGGGCACTGCACGCTCGCGGTGATGTCGTCGAACGCGATGCAGGTGATGCGCCGCGTGCTGACCGACAACGACCTGGCGTTCTGCTTCGCGCACGTGTTCGGCGGCGACGTGATCCCGGACAAGCGGGCCGCGGTGCGGACCTTCCTCGCCGACTCGGCGAACACCTTCGGCCGCCGCTGCTCCGCCGACTACGACGAGGGCGGCCTGCGCCAGGCCCCCGATCTCGCCAGCACGGTGCTGGTCACCGACACCGCCGGGGACGTCCGGGACGCGGTCGAGGTCGGGATCCGCGCGGTGGGGGTCGCCTGGGGGATGCACCCGGCCGAGGAGCTCCTCGCGGCCGGCGCCGAGTTCGTCGCGCTGTGGCCGCAGGAACTCACCGCACACCTGCTCGGCGACGCCGCGACCCTGCCCCCGGGCGGAGCCTGCGCCATCCCGGCGGCCGGGGCTCAGGCCGGCACCGCCGCGGACCCGGGCCCGGTCGCCACCGGCGGCTGCGGGTGCGGCTGCGCCGGGGAACCCGACCCGGCGGCCGCCGGACGGGTGCGCCGCGACCGGCGGCGGACCGCGGCCGGCACCCGTGCCGCCACGGGACCCGAGGCCCCTGGCCCGACCGCGGCCCGGCCCGGCCCACCGGACGAGATGCTCGACGCGGTGCGGCGGGTGATGCGCAGATGAGCGCGCACGAACTGGAGGGCGCGTTCAACTTCAGGGACCTGGGCGGACTGCACGCCGGGCCGGACCGGCGGGTCCGGCCCGGCGTGCTGTTCCGCAGCGACACCCTGCAGGCGCTCACCCCGGCCGACGTCGATCACCTCACCGACGTGCTGGCGCTGGAGCTCGTCGTCGACCTGCGGATCGGCCCCGAGGCCGTCGAGGAGGGCCGCGGCCCGCTCGCGGCCCGCCCGGTCAGCTACCTGAACGCCCCGCTGCGCGACCTGCCGGTCTCCGACCTGCCGGCCCGCGAGCAGTCGCTGTTCTTCTACCGGGAACACCTGTCGTCGCCCGCGTCGCCGCTGGCGACGATCGTGCGCGTGCTGTGCGCGATGGCGGGCCGCCCGACCCTGCTGCACTGCGCCGCCGGGAAGGACCGGACCGGCCTGGTGTCGGCGATGACGCTGCGCCTGCTCGGCGTGGACGACGACGACATCGTCGCCGACTACCTGCGATCCGGGCCGAACATGGCACGCGTCATGGACCGGTTCCGGACCTGGCCGCGCTACCGGGATCACATGGGGACCGTCCCGTCCGAGGTCTACCAGGCGCAGGAGTACACGATCCGCGGGTTCCTCACGGCCCTCGACCGGGACCACGGCGGCGCAGCCGGCTGGGCGGGGCGGCGCGGGATCGGAGCGGCGGAGCTGCAACGGCTGCGCGACGGGCTGCTGGTGCCCACCGGCTGAAGCAGGAGCGGGCCGGACCCGGGTACCTCCCGGGCCCGGCCACCGGGCTCATCCGGCCTGCGCCGCCTTGCCCAGCGCCAGCACCAGCGGGCGTGCCCCGTCGGCGTCCACCGCGAAGCGCCGGAACCCCAGACCGAACAGCTGCGCGGCGGCCTCCTCGGGGACCTCACCGGACAGCCGCATCCCGACGGTCCGGCCGTCCCGCACCGCGCCCGCGACGCCGTCGAGCAGCCCCCGCACCACCTGGTCGAGCTCGGTCCGCGGGTCCACCGCGAGCAGGCCGCGGCGGAGGTACCCGTCGAGCGGCTCGGCGGTGAGCAGCTGGCGGGCCGGGATCCCGAACACGGCGGCCTGCAGCGCCCGGACCTCCACCCACACGACGTCGACGGCGGCCGCGATCCGTGACGCGCCGGCGACGGCCCGCGGGCTGGTCAGGTAGGCACCGACCGAGACCGCGACCGGGCCGCCGGACCCGCCGCCGGACTCCTGCGCGGCCTCGCCGGCGATCGCGCGCAGCGCCGCGGCCTCCGCCGGGTCGCAGACGTGCCGCAGGGCCAGATGCACCCCCGAGGTGCGGCCCGCGGCGGCCGCGGCCCGGGCGAGTCCCCGCAGCTGGGCGCGGACCAGCGCCGGACGGCCGAGCGGCATCGCCAGCTCCGGGTGCCGGGTGGTGACCGCGGTCTGCTGCAGCATCTCGCGCGCCTCGTCGGCGACCAGATCGATCGCGCGGACCCCGACCTCGAGATCCCCGGCGGCGGCGAGCAGCGGGGTGAACTCCTGCTCGACGAGCTCGGCGACCCGGTCGAACGGGCCGTCCATCTCGGCGTCGTCGAGCAGCCGGCGGACCAGGCCGTCGATGTGCCCGGTCGCCGCGAGGACGTCGTCGACCGCGGTGACCAGCCCGTGCGCGCCGGCCTCCCGGGCGTACTGCACGTCGGCCGGCAGCGTCACCCGGACCAGCACCTCGCAGCCGGACGACTCGGCCGCCGTCGCGAGCACCGAACCGAGCGCGCCGGTGGCGACGGCCGGCGTCGCGGTGCTGATCCGGCCGAGCAGGAGCTCGCCGCCGGCGCCGTCCAGCGAGACCTCGTCGCCCTCGGCGACGGTCCGGCCGTCGATCGTCAGGGTGCGGGCCGCACCGTCGACGACGATCGCCCCGGCGCCGACCACGCAGGCCGTCCCGAGCGCCCGCGCGACGACGGCCGCGTGGCTGGTCGAGCCGCCGGTCGCGGTCACGATGCCGCGGGCCGCGATCATGCCGTGCAGGTCGGCGGGGCTGGTGACGGCGCGGGCGAGGATCACGTCCTCCCCCGCGTCGGCCCGCTCCTTCGCCCGGTCGGGATCCAGCACGAGCACGCCGCTCACCTGCCCCGGACAGGCCCCGATGCCGGTGGTGAGCACCCGGCCCGCGGCGCGGGCCCGATCGATCTCGTCGGTGTCGAACCCGGGCCGCTGCACCTGCCGGACGTGCTCCGGGGTGAGATGGCGCAGCGCCGCGGCGGTGCCCACCTCGCCCTCGGCGAGGAAGTCGGCGGCGATCCGCACCGCGGCCTCCGGGGTCCGCTTGGCGCTGCGGACCTGCAGGAAGTAGAGGACCGACCGCTCGACGGTGAACTCGATGTCGAGCACGTCGCCCTGGCTGCGTTCCAGCTCGGCGCAGGTCCGGCGCAGCTCGTCGAGCAGCCCCGGGGCGAGCGCGCGGTCGACCGGATCGGGCGTCCGGGTGCCGGCGACGACGTCCTCACCCTGGCTGTGCGCCAGGTACTCGCCGAACAGCCCCGGTTCACCGGTGGCCGGGTTCCGGGTGAACACCACGCCCGAGCCGGAGTCGTCGGAGAGGTTCCCGAACACCATCGACTGCACGACGACGGCGGTGCCCAGGTCGTGCGGGATCGCGTGGAACTCGCGGTAGGTGCGGGCCCGGCGGGTGTTCCAGGACCGGAAGACCGCCTCGACCGCGCCGAAGAGCTGGGCGCGCGGATCGGCCGGGACGGACTCGCCGTCGGAGGCGGCGAGCGCCTCCTCGCAGGCCCGCCAGATGCGGTCGTGGACCTCGCCGGCGTCGTCGCCGGGGCGCACCTGCGCGACGATCTCGTCGATGCCCTCCCCGGGATCGAGCGCGCCGAGCACGGTCTCGGCGTACATCGCGTGGAAGCGGGCGGTCAGGTCGGCGACGAACCGGCTGTCCCCGGTGGCCGCGCCGAGCGCGACGGCGGCGGCCCGGTCGAGCCCGAGATTGAGGATCGTGTCCATCATCCCGGGCATCGAGACCGGCGCGCCCGAGCGCACCGACAGCAGCAGCGGGACCGGCCCCGCGCCGAACGTCTTCCCGGTCCGCCGCTCCAGCTCCGCCAGCCGGGTGGTGATCTCCCCGGCCAGGCCGTCGGGCAGCGCGCCCTCGCGCAGGTAGCTCCGGCAGGCGGCGGTGCCGATGACGTATCCCGGCGGGACCCGCAGCCCCTGCTGGCTCATCCGGGCCAGTCCGCTGCCCTTGCCGCCGAGCCAGTCGACGTCGGCCGGGTCCGCCTCGGCGACGGTGCGGGTGAGACCCGCGGATGCGGTCACGGTGCCCGGCCCGGTCACTCCGCCCGCTCCCGGCCCAGCGTCCGCAGCAGGTCCTCGTGGAACTCGAACCAGATGTTGTGCACGGAGTCGATCGTCGGCGACGACACGAACTCGTGCTGCCCGCGGTCGATCGACCCGAGTGCGGCGGCGAACCGCTCCGGGTAGCGGGCGAACCGGGCGTCGTGCCCGGCGAGCGCGTCGAGCAGCGGGGTCAGCCGGGCGACGAGCTTCTCCAGCCGGGCGACGACCTTGTCGTCGTAGTCCGGGTCGGAGTGGTCGTTGGTGACCTTCCGCCCGCCGACGTCGATCTGCTGCCAGGACGACATCGTCGTCAGGAACCGGGCGTTGGTCGTCTCGAACCGCTCGACGAGCGCCAGCACGTCGGCGTCGGAGCGCACCCCGGCGTAGAACCGGGCCGCGGCGGCGGTGAGCGCCGGCTCGGCGTCGTCGGTGGGCAGGACCGATCCGCCCGCGACGACGACCAGGCCCAGGCCGGTCAGCCGCTCCAGCACCGCGTCGACCCGGTCCGGGGCGACCCCGGAGGCGGTCGCGACGACCTGGGTGGTCGCCATCTTCTTCAGCGCGACGACGTCGAGCACGTCGTAGTCGGTCTTGTCCAGCACGACTGCGGTCATGGGGCTCCCTT
>NZ_BAAAJK010000005.1:8462-207152 GCF_039526905.1 Pseudonocardia kongjuensis
CCCCCCGGCCGGGTCGGCTCGTGGTGGTCGGACCGCACCGCCGCCGGGGCGGCGCGGTCACCCGGAGGTCAGAGCCAGCGGCCCTTGGAGCTGCGCAGGTCCGCGTCGTCGGAGAAGGGCAGGTAACCGGCCCCGGAGAAGATCTTGCTGGGCACCGTCTCCTGGGCGAAGCCGCGCTTGGTGATGTCGTAGTAGTAGTTCGACACGCGCTGGTCGATCTCCCACAGGTCGTAGTCGCGGCAGGCCTTCTCGTAGGTTCCGGCCTTGCGCAGGTGCGGCAGGATCATGTCGATGTAGTAGACGTACTGGCCGTTCCAGATCAGGTCACGCCGGCACATCTTCGACGTCTTGGTGTAGAGCTTCAGGGTCGCCTGCTGCACCCGCCCGAGGTGGTCGCCGAGCTCGTCGATCTTGATCGGGTAGACCTCGCCCATCGGCGTGTCCCACTTCTCGCGGGCGAACACCGCCCCGCCGATGATCGCCTCGATGTAGTTCTTCGGCCGGGTGAAGGTGGTCGAGATGTCGTTGACCCGGATCTCCTCCAGGCCCATCCGCTCCGGGTCGATGATCATCGCGAGGGTGTAGGCGTGCGGCAGCCGGGCGTCCTCGCTGACGTCGGACCAGTGGTAGATCTCCTCGTTGACGAACAGGTCCCGCAGGATCAGCAGGTTGCCGTCCGGGAGCTCGTAGGGGCCGGTGTCGCCGAGGCCGAGCCGGTTGTCGTAGTGGTGCAGGAACGCCAGCAGCTCGGTGGCGGCGTTGAACTGGGTGAACGCCCCGTGCTTGGGGCTGCCGGGCTCGAGCGTCTCGACCTGGGCGGTCAGCTGCTGGAGGAAGTCCTCCTCGTGGATCCGGCAGCGGTAGCGGTCCTGGGAGTTGAGGATGAAGCCGTCCTGGCGCTTGCCCCACAGCACGCGCTGCATGAACTTGAGGATCTCGTTGGACTCGGCGACGTAGTCGTCCGGCCCGATCGCCTCCAGCGCGAGCAGGCCGCACCGGCCCATCCCGAAGCCGACCGCGCCGATGCACCAGTCGTGCACCGAGTTGACCTTGGTGCCGATCTCCCGCCGGGCGGACGCACCGATGTCCATGACGCCCTGCGCGCCGACCTCCCGGGTGGTCATCCGCAGGATCTCCGGCCACCGGTAGAACTCGTGCATGAAGGCCAGGATCTCGTACTCCTGGCGCGGGATCATGCCGCTGACGCCCTCGGTGGCGCGCATGACCAGCACGTCCCAGATGTTCCAGGCGAGGTAGTTGTTCAGGTCGTTGAGCTCGTCGATGCTGAACTGCGGGTTCAGGACGTCGTCCTTGGACACCTTCTCCAGCACGCCCGACTTCGCCCGGGCCTTCAGCATCTTGTCGCCCTTGATGCCGTCGGTGACGGGCTCCAGCCCGACGAAGTTGCCGGTGTAGGTGAGGTCCTGGAACCGGAGGCCGTCGTCGCCCTCCTCGTAGCGCTTCTTGTAGGTCGCCTTCTTGCCCTCGGTGGTCGTCACTGCGTTGTGCTCCTGTCCGGATCGGCGGCGTGCGGGAGGGGAGGTGGTCAGTCGTCCGCGACGACCCGGCCGACCTCGTGGTCGGTGCAGTCCAGCCGGACCTTGCGGCCGTCGAGCGCCGTGGCGATCTCCTCGAAGTGCGAGGGATCGGTCGCGCCGACCACGTAGCGGGACTCGCTGGAGGTCAGGTAGGCCGTCATCACGCAGGGGGTCTGGAACTCGCGGGACAGGATCCCGAGGTGCGACTCGGGGGCGCCGGACATGGTGATCACGCCGAGTGCGCCCATGCTGAGCGCCGGTGCGAGGAAGGTCGTCGTCCCGCCCTGGACCAGCAGGATGTGCTCGCCCAGCTTGCCGGACTGGATCAGTGAGATCACGTCTGCCGGCGAGGACAGGTACTTCACGGTCCCGCTGGGTGACTTGGCGGTGTCGAAGACGTTGTAGCCCTCCGCCAGCACTTCGGCCATGGAAGTTCCTCCTTGAACTCTGTGGGACTGTCGCCTGCCCGAGGATCTGCCGGACGTCGGCATCACGACGTTGCGTGGGTCACAGTGCCGTCAACGACCACGCTGTCCGATGGAACCCGCGGACAAAAGTGTTGGTGACACTTGTCCTGCGGGGACAGCCCCGGGGGAACGCGCGGCGGCGTCAGCCCGACGACGAGGCGGGCGCGGCGAGCAGGATCAGCTCGGTGGTGCCGCCGTCCGGCAACTCGACCGCGACGCCGCGCCCGTGCCCGACGTGCACGACCTCGTTCGGCCCGAGCGTCACGACCGGGCCGCCGGCCACGAGCACCCGCACGGTCCCGGTCAGCACGACCAGCAGCCGGTCCGCCGCGCGCGCCCCGCCGTGCCAGGTGCCGGTGAGGGTGAGCCGCTCCAGGGCGATGTCGCCGTAGCCGTCGTCGGGGCCGACGAGCAGCAGGCCGCCCGGCGTGGCCGGTTCCGTCCGGGCCCGGGAGCAGACGACGTCGGTCACGGTCGCGGCGCTCCCCTCGGCTCAGATGAGCGGTGTGCTCGCGGTCCAGTAGATGATCCGACCCGCGACGAGGTCAACGAAGCGCCGAAATCGGCGGGCTGTGGTGCTCATATGAGCGCTCTCGGCCGAGATCGGCGCATCGGTGGGTGAGATCTAGTGACCGCCGTTGAGCAGCGCGACGGTCTGCTCGTACTCGCCGCGCACCTCGGAATAGCGCAGGGGCTTCACCCGCTCGACGAGGATCTCGCGGTCGTCCCCCTCGAGCAGGGCGATCGTCTCGGCCACGTACTCGTCGAGCGGCATCCCCGCTTCGTTGTCCTCGTGGCCGGGCATCAGCGGGGTGCGGACCGCGGGCGGGACGATCTCGCGGACGGCGATCGACGTGTCGGCGAGCTGCAACCGCAGCGATTCGGTCAGTGCGTGCACCGCCGCCTTCGATGCGTTGTAGCTGGGGGTCACGGCCAGCGGGGTGAAGGCCAGCCCCGAGGACACGGTCAGGATCGCAGCCTGCGGCCGGCCCCGGAGGTGCTCGACCAGTGCGGCGATCAACCGGATCGGGCCGAGCAGGTTCGTGGTGAGGACGTCCTCCGCGGAGGACAGGAAGCCCTCCGGGGTTCGCCAGTCCTCGGCCTTCATGATCCCGGCCATCGCGATGAGAACGTCGAGATCCGGGTGCCGGTCGAGAACCTCGGCGACGGCCTTCCGGATGCTCTCCGGATCAGCGGTGTCGATCACGACCGCGTCGAGGCCGGGGTGCGCTGCGGTGAGCTCGTCCAGGCGGTCCCTGCGGCGTCCGCCGAGGATGACCGTGTTGCCGCGCTCGTGCAGGGCGACAGCGAGAGCGCGGCCGATCCCACTCGTCGATCCGGGGATGAAGACAGTGCGTCCGGTGATCTCCATCGATAAAGGTTAGCATACGGACTAACATGCCCACTGGTCGGCTCTGAACTGGGATTATGCCGTCCCTAGATATGATCGGTGTACACACTATATGGACCGCCAGGTACCGGTGTCCCCGGCACCGGAGGGCAGCGGACCCGTGCGGCCCTCACGAGGCTGGGGTCTCGGTGGCCCGTCCGGCCCTCGGCGTCGGGTCCGCCTGGTTCCGGAACCGGTCCGGTGCGGAGTTCAGCCGGAGGACGGCGACCAGGCTGATCACCGCGACGATCACCATGTACAGCGCGATCGACGACGAGCTGCCGGTGGCAGCCAGGAGCGCGGTGGCCACCAGCGGCGCGATCGCACCCCCGAGCATCGTCCCGATCTGGACGGTGAGCGAGATGCCGCTGTAGCGCAGGTGCACCGGGAACGCCTCGGACAGCAGCGCCCCCTGCACGCCGTTGATCATCGCCACACCGGCCGCGCCGATCGATGCCGCGAGCACCATCGGACCGAAGTCGCCGGTGTCGACGAGCGCGAACAGCGGGAAGGCCCATGCGCCGGCGACCACGCAGCCGACGACGAACACCGGCTTGCGACCGAAGCGGTCGGCGAGCACGCCGGTCAGCGGCACCATCACGACCCAGATCAGGGCCGCGATGACGATCACCGAGAGCATGGTCGCGTTGCTGAGCCCCAGCTCCGTCGTGCCGTAGGACAGCAGGTAGACCAGGATGAGATAGCCGAGCGCGGGCCCTGCGATCATCGCGACCGCCCCGAGCGCGACCTCCCGCGGGGAGGTCGAGAAGATCTCGACGATCGGTGCCCGGCGCACGTCTCCCCGGGCCTTGGCGGCCGCGAACTCCGGGCTCTCCGCGGCCTTCGCGCGCAGCGCCGCACCGAGACCCACGATGACGATGGCCAGCAGGAACGGGATCCGCCATCCCCAGGTGTCGAACGACTCCGCCGGCACGAGCGCCTGCACGACGAGGAACACCAGGGTCGACAGGACGATGCCGAGCGGAAGGCCCATCATCGGGAAGGAGCCGTAGAGCGCACGCCGCCGGGCGGGTGCGTGCTCGAACGACATCAGCACGGCGCCGCCGAGCTCGCCTCCGACGGCGAACCCCTGGACGAACCGGAGGAACACCAGCAGCGCCGGGGCGAGCACGCCGATCGAGGCGTAGTTGGGGAGCAGCCCGATGAGCGCGGTCGCCACTCCCATCAACAGCAGCGAGATCATCAGCATGTGCTTGCGGCCGACCCGGTCGCCGTAGTGGCCCATCACGACGCCACCGAGCGGACGCGCCAGGAAGCCGACCGCGAAGGTGGCGAACGCGGCGAGGGTGGCCGCGACCGGGGATTCGCTCGGGAAGAACTGCGGGCCCAGCACCAGAGCGGCGGCGGTGCCGTAGATGAAGAAGTCGTAGTACTCGATCGTGGTGCCGACCAGGGACACCGTTGCGATCTTCGGTGCGGACCACCGTCCGCCCTCGACCGCATCCTTTCCCGTCCCAGGTGCTGTCATGGCCACTCCTCGTCGAGTCGAGATCGGATGTGCACGGTTCCGGCGCGCTCGGTCAGGCGGCGCTCGGCAGGACGACGGGTTTCATCCCGCCCGTCCGCACCGAGTCGAGCGCCGCGTCCACGCGGTCGAGCGGGAAGGGATCGCCGAGAACAGCCGGGAAGTCGAAGCGGTCCCGATGCCGTTCCAGGAACGCGAACGCCCGGTGATAGTGGGAGATGTCGGCGGAGACGGTCCCGACGACCGAGACCTGCCGGAGATTGAACGTGGTCGCCGGGACGAGGCTCGGCCGCGGATCGGCGGCGCCGACGACGACGATCCGGCCACCGCGACGAACCAGGTCGACGGCCTCGGTGAAGGCGTCGGCCACGCCGGCGCACTCGACGACGACGTCGGCGCCGCGCCCGTCGGTGTGCGCGCGGACCGTCTCGAGCCGCTCCTCGGCGCTGGTGGCGCTCAGGTCGACCGCCCGGGTGGCACCCCATCGGGACGCGACGTCCAGCCGGCCGGCGGGCGCGCCGAACGCGAGGACCTGCCCCGCACCGGCCGCGACCGCGCACGCCTGCGCGTAGAGCCCGACCGGCCCCACCCCCTGGATCACGACGGTGTCCGACGAGTGCAGCGGCCCGAGCGCCTCGAAGGCATGGATCGCGGTGCGCAGGGCGCAGGTCGCCGACGCCGCGAGCGGTGCGGGGAGCGACTCGGGGACGAGCACGGTCCGGCAGCGCGGCCGCACGTAGCAGTACCGGGAGAACCCGCCGGTCAGGTACGGCGCGGTGTCCGAGGGCCCCCAGCCGTACATCATCCGGTTCGCGCACAGCGTCGGCTGCTTGGCGACCGTGCACCAGTAGCACCGGTCGCACCAGGCGTAGGCCCAGGCGATCCGGTCGCCCTCCCGCAGCGGGCGGCCGAGCGAGTCGGTCCGCCGGTCCCGTCCGCGGGCGACCACACGCCCGACGATCTCGTGCCCCGGCACCAGGGGGACCTGGGCGAAGCCGGGGCCGGCGAGGTCGCCGTCGGCGATGTGCACGTCGGTGCCGCACAGCGTCGCGGCCTCGACCTCGACCAGCAGCGCGTCGTCCTCCAGCGGAGGTACGGGCAGTTCACGGATCTCGGTCGGCCCACCGAACGCGGGCAGCACGGCGGCCGGTGACGTCCTGGGATAGGTCATGACGCCCTTCCTCCGGTGAACCCGTCGGACGGCTGCTCGGCCGTCCGCATCCGGCCGGGTGCCGGGGACGCAGCACTGCCGGTCACCCCACGGTCGACCAGAACCAGCTCGATAAGTACGTATACCAACTATTTCGCGCCGAACGTACGTCCCCTCCGCGGACGAGTCAAGACTGGTCGTCGGCGGGCACTCCCGGTGCCGACAACCCGAGCATCGTGACCGAACCATCCGTACACGGTTTATCGGCGCGGACCGGATCCTCATCGCGGTCGGCGTGCTCCGACGGCTCCTGGGGAACGCGACATCCGCCGGACCGCTGTGGCCCGGGCGATCGGGACGACCGGCGCGTGATGCTCTCGGATGAGCGTCGTCGCACTCCCTCCATCAGACGTCACCGACGATTCCGCGACAGCGAGGGCACCGATGGCCCGCACTACTGTGCTCATATGAGCGCGCTCGACTGGGGTCCGGCCCACCGGCTGCAGGTCGCCGAGATCGCCGACCGGTACTTCCGGCGGCAGCAGACGAAGGTGACGATCGCCGCCGAGACCGGGCTCAGCCGGTTCCGGGTGGCGCGCCTGCTGGAGGCCGCGCAGGAGCGGGGGATCGTCCGCGTCGCGATCGACCCGGGCGCCGATCTCGACGCCGCCCGGTCGGCGCGGCTCGGCGCCGCCTACGGGCTGCGGCGGGCGCTCGTCACGGCCGAGGGCCCGGCCCGGACGGCGCCGGACCGGGTCGCCGCGCTGGGCGCGGACCTGCTGTGCGAGACCGTGCGGCCCGGCGACGTGCTCGGACTGGCCTGGTCCCGGACGGTCAACGACGTCGTCGGGCACCTGCACCGGCTCGCCCGCTGCACGGTCGTCCAGCTGTGCGGCGCCTACTCGCTGCCGTGGCGGCGGGACGGATCGGCCACCGCGGTGTTCCGGGCGGCCGCGCTCTGCGGCGGTGAGGCGTACCCGATCTACGCCCCGCTCGTGCTCCCCGACCCGGAGACCGCCCGCACCCTGCGCGAGCAGCCGGGCGTCGCCGACGCCTACGCCCGCTTCGGCGAGCTCGGCACCGCCGTCGTCGGGATCGGCGCCTGGCGCGACGGCGGCTCGACCGTGCACAACGTGCTCAGCACGCAGGAGCGCAGGCGGCT
Source organism: Pseudonocardia kongjuensis (assembly GCF_039526905.1). Lineage (NCBI taxonomy): Bacteria > Bacillati > Actinomycetota > Actinomycetes > Pseudonocardiales > Pseudonocardiaceae > Pseudonocardia > Pseudonocardia kongjuensis. Next base: position 15,656 of record NZ_BAAAJK010000005.1, read on the forward strand.
CGGCGGGCGCGGGGCGTGCGGCGAGATCGTCGGGCTGCTCGTCGATCCGGACGGCCGGGTGCTCGACACCGGGCTGTCCCGGCACCTGGTCGCGATCGGGGAGGCCCAGCTGCGCGCGGCGGGCGAGGTCGTCGCGCTGGTCCGGGACCCGGAGCGGGCCGCGGCCACCGACGCGGTGCTCCGGTCCGGCCTGGTGCACACGCTGGTCTGCGACGCCGCGACGGCCGACGCGCTGCTCGGACACGCCGGGGAGCCGCTCGCACCCCGGTGACGGATCCGTCCGGTTCGGGCAGGCTGTCCCCGACCACAAGGATGTGGACACCGGTAACGGAGGGGTCGATGACGAGCGGACGCCCACGCGAGGACTTCCTGCCCACCGAGAAGGACGAGCAGGGGGCGCAGGCGTCCAACGCCGGCCGGTTCCTGCTGCTGCTGTTCGCCGCGAACACCTTCAACTTCTACGACCGGGCCATCCCGGCGATCGTCGCCGAGCCGATCAAGCTCGAGTTCGGATTGTCCGACCTGCAGATCGGGGTGCTCGCGGCGGCGTTCACCGTCGTCTACGCGCTGTTCGGGCTGCCGCTGGGCAGGCTGGCCGACAACCGGTCCCGGGCGAGGATCATGGGCTGGGGCATCGTCGCCTGGAGCCTGCTGACCGCGGCCAGCGGCGCCGCCTGGAACTACGTCTCGCTGCTGCTGATGCGGGTCGGGGTAGGCATCGGCGAGGCGAGCTACGCCCCGGCCGCCAACTCGACGATCGCCGACCTCTACCCGGCCCACAAGCGCGCCCGCGCGTTCGGCCTGTTCCAGCTGGGCCTGCCGGTCGGGCTGATCCTGGCGTACTTCTCGGTCGGCGCGATCACCGAGGCGTTCGACTCGTGGCGGGCCCCGTTCGTGCTGGCGGCGATCCCCGGCCTGCTGATCGCGATCGGCTTCTTCCTGGTCCGCGAGCCGCGCCGGGGCGCGTCGGAGAAGATCGCGGCGCCCACCACCGCGGAGAAGGTCGACCGGCCGTTCCGGCGGATCCTCGCGGTGCCGACGATGTGGTGCCTGATCATCGCCGGGATCGGCGCCAACCTGGCCGCCTACTCGGTCAACACGTTCACCGTCCCGCTGTTCCAGCGCTACTTCGGCGTCTCGCTCACCACCGCCGCGGTGCTGACCGGCGTCGTCGTCGGGATCACCGGCCTGATCGGGCTGCTGGTCGGCGGCTGGGTGTCCGACCGGGCGGCCGGGCGGTCCACCGGGGCCCGGGTCATGGTCGGTGCGGTCGCGACGCTGCTGTCGGTGCCGCTCACCTGGACCGCGCTGACCCTGGGCCCGGACGCGACCGGGCTGTTCGTGCTGCTGTTCGGCGCCGGCTGGCTGCTGCAGTACCTGTACTACACCTCCGCCTACCCGGCGGTCGCCGACGTCGTCCCGCCGCGGCTGCGGTCCACCGCGACGGCCGTCTTCTTCGCCGCCTTCTACCTGCTGGGCGGCGCGATCGGCCCGGTCATCGCGGGTGCGCTGTCCGACTCGTTCGCCGCGACCGCGCTGGCCGCCGGGGCCGGGGAGGCCGAGGCGGCGGCGACCGGGCTGCGCCAGGCGCTCGCCGTGATCGTCCCGATCTCGATGGCGATCACCGCGGTCGGGCTGTTCCTGGCGGCGTCCCGGGTGGGCCGCGACAACGCCGCGATGAAGGCCGCGGTGGAGGCGGGCTGACCGGAGTCAACCCCCTTGCCCCAGCGCTTCCGGGACACTCGTCACACCTGCGTCACAGCGTGAACGGAGGTCATCCGGCGTTGAATGGATACGACCGTACGTTTTCAGGACAGTCACACCGCCGGTCGCCCGGTTAGCGTCGGCGGACGGGTGCAGGCACCGCCGCCGGCACCGGAGGGAGAGGCAGCGATGTCCGTGATCGAGCCGGTGACCGCCGGTGAACAGCTCCGCCAGGCCTTCGGCTGCTTCCCGTCCGGCGTGACGGCGGTGTGCGCGGAGGTCGACGGTGTCCCGGTCGGGCTGGCCGCGAGCTCGTTCACCTCGGTCTCGATCGAGCCGCCGCTGGTGTCGGTGTGCATGCAGCACAGCTCCACCACGTGGCCGAAGCTGCGCGGGCTCCCCCGGCTCGGGCTCAGCGTCCTCGCCGAGGGCCAGGACGACGCCTGCGGCCGGCTGGCCAGCAAGAAGGGCGACCGGTTCGCCGGCACCCCGACCACGGTCGCCCCCGACGGCGCACTGTTCGTCGACGGCGCGACGCTCTGGCTGGACTGCACCGTCCACGCCGAGGTCCCCAGCGGCGACCACGACATCATCCTGCTGAACGTGCACGGGATCCGTGCCGATCCGGCGACCCCTCCCCTGGTCTTCCACGGCAGCCGTTTCCGGCGCCTGGCCGCGATCTGACACCGGAGCCCCCCGTGCACCCGCTCGACACCGTCTCCCCCGGCACCGATCCCGCCGAAGCCCGCGTGCGCGCCGCGCTCGTCGCGATCGCCGCAGGTCAGCCCGTCGTCGTCGTGGACGACGCCGACCGCGAGGACGAGGGCGACCTGATCTTCGCCGCCGCGCTCGCCACCCCCGCGCTGGTCGCCTTCACCGTGCGGCACACCTCGGGATTCATCTGTGTCGCCCTGCCCGACGACGAGTGCGACCGGCTCGACCTCCCGCCGATGCACCATCGCGACGGCGACCGGTTCAGCACCGCCTACCGGGTCACCGTGGACCGGGCCGGCACCGGGACCGGGATCTCGGCGACCGCCCGGGCAGCGACGATCGCGGCGCTCGCGGCGCCGACGTCGGTCCCGCGCGACTTCGTCCGGCCCGGGCACGTGGTGCCGCTGCGGGCCCGCCCCGGCGGCGTGCTGACCCGGCCCGGGCACACCGAGTCCGCAGTGGACCTGGCCCGGCTCGCCGGGCTGCCGCCGGCCGGCGCGCTCTGCGAGATCGTCTCCACCGAGCGGCCCGGCACGATGGCCCGCGGCGCGGAGCTGAACCGCTTCGCCGACGAGCACGGCCTGGCGCTGGTGTCGGTGGACGACATCATCCGGTACCGGCTGCGCACCGAGGCGCAGGTCGAGCGGGTCGTCACCACCGCGCTGCCGACCGAGCACGGCCACTTCCGGGCCGTCGGGTACCGGGCCACCGACGGCGCCGAGCACGTCGCGCTGCTGGCCGGCGAGCTCGACGACGTCACCGAGGACACCCCGGTGCACGTGCATGTCGAGTGCCTCAGCGGCGACGTGCTGCGGGCCAGCTCCTGCGACTGCGGGCGGTCGCTCACCGAGGCGATGGCCCGGTTCGCCGCCGAGGGTCGCGGGATCATCACCTACCTGCGCCCGGTCGGCGGGGTGCGGGCCTGCGGCCTGCAGTCCGATCCGGCCGTCACCGGCCGGGACGGGCGGCTCCCGATCGTCGCCGAGTGGATCCTGGCCGACCTGCGGTCGCGGTCCGGCGCCCCGGTCGTCACCGGGCCGGTGCGGCGGCTCGCCGGCTGACCCCCGGCGCGGGCGTCCGGTCAGCCGGGCGGTTCGATCCCCGCGTCGTGCACCAGCAGCGCCACCTGGACCCGGTTGTTCAGGTCCAGTTTGGTCAGGATCGCCGACACGTGCGTCTTGACGGTCGCGAGGCTGATGTGGTGCCGCGCGGCGATCTCGGCGTTGGACCGCCCGGCGCCCAGCTCCAGCGCGACGGCCCGCTCCCGGTCGGCGAGCAGCCCCAGCCGCCGGCGCGCGGTCTCCCGCGCGCTGTCGCGGGTGGACCCGGCGACGTGGTCGATCAGCCGCCGGGTCACCTGCGGCGAGAGCACCGGGCGGCCCTGCGCGGCGTGCCGGACGGCGAGCACCAGCTCGTCCGGCGGGGTGTCCTTCAGCAGGAACCCGGCCGCACCGGCGCGCAGCGCGCGCAGCACGTGCTCGTCGGCGTCGAAGGTGGTGAGCACGACGACCTGCGGCGCCCCCGGGTGCCGGCGCAGCGTCTCGGTCGCGGTGAGCCCGTCGGTGCCGGGCATCCGGATGTCCATCAGCACCACGTGCGGCGCGTGCCGCCGGGCCAGCTCGATCGCCTCGGCGCCGTCGCCCGCCTCGGCGACCACCCGCAGATCGGGCGCACCGCGCAGCATCATGGTGAGTCCGAACCGGACGACCGGGTCGTCGTCGACGACGAGCACGTCGATGGTCGGCCCGGCACCGTCGGTCACGGCGGCCACGGTAGCCGCATCCCGACCCGCCAGCCGCCCGAGCCGGTCGGCCCGTGCTCGAGCGCGCCGCCGACCAGCGTGGCCCGCTCGGCGAGGCCGCGCAGGCCCGCGCCGGAGCCGGCCGGCGCGGCCGGAGCCGGACCGGTGGGCGCGCCGTTCTCCACCTCGGCCTCGATCCGGTCGCCGGGTGCGCCGGTGATGCGCACGACGACCGGGGCGCCGGGGGCGTGCCTGCGGGCGTTGGTCAGGCTCTCCTGGACGAACCGGTAGAGGGTGCGGCCCGCGGTCGCCGGGACCGGCCGTCCCCCGGTCGTCACACCGTGCTCGTCGTGCAGCTCGACCGGCGTCCCGGCGCGGACGGTCTCGCCGACCAGCTCACCGATGTCCCCGACGTCGGGCAGCGGGACCTCGCCGACCGGGGCGCGCAGCACGCCGATCACCTCGCGCAGGTCCTGCAGGGCGCGGTGCGCGTTCTCCCGGATCACGTCCGCGGCCCGGGCGGCCTCCTCCGCCGAGGCGCCCCGGTGGTAGGCGAGCGCCCCCGCGTGCACGCTGAGCAGGGACAACCGGTGCCCGAGGGCGTCGTGCATCTCCCGGGCGAGGGTCTCGCGCGCCTCGTGCTGGGCGCGCTCGGAGCGCAGCGCGGCCTCGATCTCGGCGGCGGCGGCCCGCTCGCGCAACGACTCGATGAGCTCGTGTCTGCTGCGGACCAGCATGCCCCACCCGACCACGGCCGCGTGCACGGTGACCAGCAGCACGACCAGCGCCCACAGCGGCACCGCCGGTTCCGGGCGCAGCACGAAGTACAGGCCCAGCGCGAGCAGGCTCGCCAGCGCGGTGGCCGCCGCCGTCCGGGTGGGGCAGCGGCTCGCCACGGTGAACACCGCGGCCAGCGCCGCGATCGACGCCACCTCCGAGAACGTGGACAGGACGATCAGCACCGTGGCGACGTGCAGCGGGTGGCGCCGCCGCCACCACAGGCCGAGACAGCCGAGCAGCCCGATCGCCATGTCCGCGTAGACCAGGGCGGGCGGCACCGCTCCCGGGACCGCCAGCCGCAGGGCCGCCGCGTACAGCCCGACCAGCGCGCAGAGCACGATCAGCGCGACGTCGGTGACCCGTGGCCGCCAGGCGCCGCGCCGTCGGTCCGGATCCGGTTCCACGGCGCCGAGCCTAGGCCGCGCGGCCGGGCCGGTTCCTCCGTCGCACGGCTCTCGGCACTCCGACTTCGGTCGGAACGGCCTCGCCGCTCAGCCGATCCGTGGTACCCGGCGGCGCCCCTACCGTCGGCGCCATGTCCGGCTCGACGTTCCTCCGCACGCAGGCCCCGCCACCGGGATGGCCGGAGACCGTCGTCGCGCTGGTGATCGCGGGGGTGGTCGCCTTCCGGGTGCCGCCGCTGCTCGCGCAGCACCAGATCGCGCTCGGTCCCGTGCTGCACGACCTGGTCCTGGTGGCGCTCCCCGGGGTCGCCGGGCTGGCCGGTTTCGCCGCGGCCGCGCGGGTCCGGGTCCGCCCGTGGGCGGCCTTCGGGCTGGTCCGGACGACCCGGGACCAGCTCGTCGTCGCGGCCACCGCCGGCCTGGTCTGCTCGTTCGTCTCGATCGGGGTGGCCGCCGCGCTCGGTCCGGGACCCGCCGCCGGTGCCGGCGGGCTCCCGGCCGCGGCGGCGCTGCTGCTGGTGGTGCTCGTCGTGCCGGTGGGGCAGGAGCTGCTGTTCCGCGGGATCGTCACGACGGTCCTGCTGCGCCACGGCGCCGTGGCCGGGGTGCTGGGCAGCGCGCTGGTGTTCGCCGCCGCGCACGGCCCGACGCCCGCCGCCGTGACCGCGCTGGTCCTCGGCCTGGTCACCGCGGAACTGCGCCGGCGCAGCGGATCGCTGTGGCCGGCCGTCACGGCGCACGCCGTCCACAACCTCGTCATGACCGTTGCGGTCCTGGCGTCCACCGGCGCGGCCTGAGCGGGCCGCCCACCTGCGTTCATGATCCGCGTTTCGGGAGTGTGGGGGCGCTGTCGCGGCACGAGGACTCCCGAAACAGGGATCATGAACCTGCGCCGCCGGCGCCGGGGACGGCTGCTCAGGTGCCGGAGATCGCCAGGGTGCGGGTGACCCCGTCGGTCCCGTCGAACATCAGCTGCGTCGCCGTCGACGGGATCTCGAACGCGAGCTTGCCGACGTAGGTGCGCCCCGGCTTGCGGTCGTACGCGTACGGCAGCTGCTCGTCGTAGCCGAAGCACTGGTCCCCGACGAAGGCGTCGGAGGCCTGGCGGGTGACACCCGAGGAGTCGAGCCACTCGATCCCGGAGCCGCTCGCCCACGAGTCGTTCTCGCTGTAGATCGAGCCGGTCACCAGGCGCACGTCCAGGATCAGGTACGACGAGCAGCGACTGACCCCGGTGATCGTCACGTCGAGGGCGTTCTCGGTCCCTCCGTAGTTCACCGAGAACGGAGTCCCGGTCGTGACCGGGACCTCGGCGGGCGGCATCGGCTCGGCCGCCGTGGCCCCGGCCTCCGGCACCCACGCCATCGGATCGGCCGCGGGGATCTCCGTGCGGAGGACGTCGCAGTAGGTCTCGACGGTCGCGATCCGGTCGGAGTGCTCGGTGCGTGCCGCCTCGAGTGCACCGGGGAACGAGCACAGCATCCGACCGGCCGCGATCATCTGCTGGTCGGACACGGCGGCGTTCTCGGTGTCGCTCATGCCGGCACGCATCTCGGACACGAACCCCTGCTCGGTGTGCGGGGTCGCGCAGGCGGTCAGGACCCCGGCGGCGAGGGTGACGCCGACGGCGGTGGCTGCGAGGGTTCGGGCGATCGAGTTCATGGCTGCGGTCCCTGCGTGTCAGGTGGGGCGGCGGTCGCCGCGCTCGCCGATGTGATCGAGGGGCCGTTCGCCTCGTTACGGGCCGCCGAACAGCGTCGTCACTATTGATGAGCATGTCTCGCAAATGCGCGCCGGCACCCGGGCCCGACCCCCGACCGAGCCGCGCTCGCCGGAGTAGACGAATTGTCTACTCCTCGCTAGCGTCTCGGAACATGACCGCTCCCGCCCCGCGCCCGGTGTCGTTGTCGATGACGCTCGACTTCGACCCACCGTTCGACGGCGATCCCCGAGCCCTGATCGACGGCGTCATCGAGGAGTTCGCACCGGGCGCCGCACCCGGGGCAGGCACCTGGTCCCTCACCGGGCCGTATTCCACCGTCGACCTGCTGGTGCCGTTCCATCCCCCGGCCGCCCGCACGGGGCACACCAGGGTTCCGCACCTGCTCACCGAGCTGGCCGCCGCGGCCGAGCGGCACCTCGGCCCCGAGGGCGAGGGCTGGCACGTCGCGGCGATGGAGTGCCTCACCGTCGCCGCGATGGATCGTCGACTCGCGATCCGCCGATTCCCCGACGTCGTCGGCATCGAGGAGATCTGCGAGATCGGCGGGGTCAAGCGAGCGATGGCGTACCGCTACATGAAACGCGACGAGTTCCCGGCCCCGGTACGCCGCGGCATCTACTTCCGCGCCGCCGTCGAACAGTTCTTCGCCGACCTGCGCGGCGAGCACCGCCTGCTCGACATCCCGGAAGGACACCTCCCGCAGTGCCGGACCTGCGGCTGCATGGCCTGGTGCCACGACTCGCGCACCGGCCGGCCCGCCACCGGAGACCGGTGCCACGGCGGGGTGGTGCGGGACGGCCGTCCGACCACGTGCGACTGCCCGACCGGATACCGCGAGCTCACGGCGTGACGGCCACCCGCCCGTGGGAATGAGCGCGGCGGCGATGCCGACGACCGGACCGGCCCGCGCCCCACGGGCCCAACCGTCGGCCACCCGGAGGACCAGACCGCGCAACTCCTCCCCCGCGGCCTGCAGCGGCGCGAGCAGCAGGGGCGCGACCAGCAGCCCGATCACGGTCCCGGGTCGGTCGATCCGCTTCGCGACCGAGCCCCGAGGCACCGCTGCTCCGCCACCAGCACCTCTCCGCCGACCCGCCCCCAGGTTCATGATCCCTGTTTCGGGAGTCCTCGTGCCGCGACAGCGCTCCCACACTCCCGAAACAGGGATCATGGACGGAGGGCCGCAGGCCGCCCACCCGCATCCAGGACCTGGCGCCGCCCGCTGCCCGCTGTAGATCCGTAACCGTTGCGCGGCCGAGTCGTTGTGGGGGGACGGGCATCACGCACGTGCCCGTCCCCCGCCCGGCCGACACGCGACGACCCCGGACCCCGGTCGTCCCCCGCGCCGGGCCTGCACGAGGAGACCTCGTGTTCCACGGATTCACCAAGAAGTTCCTGCACGACTCGATCGAGCGCAGCTCCGAGAACGCGATGGACCGTCGCCGGTTCCTCCGGGCCGCCGGGCTGACCGGCGCCGGTGTCGCCGGCCTGGGCGTCCTGGGTGCCGGCGTCGCGTCGGCCTCCGACGGTGGCCTGCTCGGCGGCGTCCTCGGCGGCTCCGGATCCGGCTCCGGGAGCGAGTCCCAGGTGTCGGACGCCGCGGTGCTCAACTTCGCGCTCAACCTGGAGTACCTGGAGGCCGAGTTCTACCTGCGCGCGGTCACCGGTGCCGGCCTGGCCGACTCCCAGATCGACGGCCGCGGCGAGCTCGGCGGGGTCACCGGCGGCTACCAGGTCGCCTTCGAGACCAAGATCGGCCGCCAGTACGCCGAGGAGATCGCCCAGGACGAGCGGGCGCACGTCGACTTCCTGCGGGCCGCCCTCGGCGACGCGAAGGTCTCCCGGCCGGCGATCGACCTGCAGGACGCCTTCACCGCCGCGGCCACCGCGGCCGGCGTGATCAAGCCGGGCCAGACCTTCGACCCGTTCAAGGACGAGACGAGCTTCCTGCTCGGCGCCTTCATCTTCGAGGACGTCGGCGTCACCGCCTACAAGGGCGCGGCGCCGCTGATCGACAACAAGACGTTCCTGGAGGCGGCGGCCGGCATCCTCGCCGTCGAGGCCTACCACGCCGGCCTGGTCCGCACGCTGCTGCTGCAGGGCGGCACCGCCGACGTCGTCGGGCAGATCTCCGACGCCCGCGACTCGCTCGACGGCCCGTCCGATCTCGACCAGGGAATCGTGGACCGCAACGGCAACGCCAACATCGTGCCGGCCGACGAGAACTCGATCGCCTTCTCGCGCACCCCGGGCCAGGTCCTCAACATCGCCTACCTGAACCCCGACTCGGTCACCTCCGGCGGGTTCTTCCCGGCCGGGGTGAACGGCGAGGTCAACACCAGCGACGCGAACGGCTGAGTCCGCGCGGGTCCCGCACACCGAATCGCCTGTTCCGAAGGAGACGCCGATGGGCGCCATGAGTCCCACCCACTGGTTGATCGTCATCGCCGTGTTCGTGCTGCTGTTCGGCGCGAAGAAGCTGCCGGAGCTGGCGAGGTCGCTCGGCCAGTCCACCCGGGTGCTCAAGGGCGAGATGCGGGGCCTGCGCGACGACGAGGCGGCCCGCTCCGGCGAGCTGCCCGCCGCCGAGCGGACGGACACCGGCCGCGAGCCGACGTCCGCCCGGACCGTGCCCACCGAGGTCTGACCCGGCTGCACGCCCGGGATGCCCCGCCGCCCGCTCCGGGCGGCGGGGCATCCGTGCGTCCGGGGCCTACTCGGGCGTGAACTCGGCCGGGCCGATCCGCCGGTCCACGACGGCCGCCGCGACCTCGCTCAGCGAGTGCCCGCCGCGACGGGCGTGTGCACGCAGCAGCCCGAAGGCGTCGTCGATGCCCAGGCCGGTCTGCGCCGAGAGGACCCCCTTGGCCTGCTCGATCGGGATCCGGCTGCGCAACGCGTCCTGCAGCTGCCTGCGCTCCAGGTCGATCCGGTCGAGCTCGGCCGCGTAGCCGATCGCACCGCCCGTCGCACCGGCCAGCAGATCGGCGGCGCGCAGGTCCGGGACGGTGTCCCGCCCGCCGAGCAGCAGCAGCGCCCCGACGGTCGTCCCGGAGCCGGACCGGATCGGGAGCGCCCACGCCCCCGTGACACCGGCCGTCACCGCCTTCGCCACGAACGCCAGCCAGCGCAGGCGTTCGCGGGTCAGGTCCGCACACAGGACGGGGCGGCCGCTGCGCGCGGCCTCCCCGCCGGGGCCCTGGCCGAAGGCGGCGGGGACCGCCCCGCACGGGCCGTCGGGTCCGGCGGAGGCGACACCGTGCACGGCGCCCTCGGAGATCAGCGCGGCACCGGCGGTCACCCCGAGGAGCAGGTGCGCGGTCTCGGCCAGCCTGCCGAGGGCGGGTGCGGGATCCCGGGCGTCCGTCGTGGCCAGCGCGAGCGTCGCCGCCGCGACGTCCAGGGCGCTCGAGTCCTCCATTCACAGACATTCGGTCGCCGTGGACCTCCGGTTCTCCCCCGCCCGGCACATCCGCCGTTCAGCGCGCCCCGACCGGACTGTCCAGCCGCAGCAGCCCGCCGGCCCCGGGCAGGTCGACCGGCAGGTCCAGGCTGCGCAGCAGCGTGAACGCGCCCGCCGTCGCCGCGGAGAGCACCGGCAGTCCCAGCTCGTCCTCGGCGCGCTGGACCAGATCCAGCGACGGCATCTGCACGCAGGCGGAGAGCACCAGCGCGTCGGCCCCGGTGAGGTCCAGCGACCGCGCGGCACCGAGCACCCGGTCCCCGGCGATGCAGCCGACCTCGGCGTTGTCGCCGACCTCCAGCGCACGCCAGTCGGCGACCGTGAACCCCTCCGCCTCCAGGTAGCCGACGACGAGCTCGGCGACCGGCCGCAGGTAGGGCATCACCAGCGCGATCCGGGACGCGCCGAGCGCGGTCAGCGCGGTGACCAGCGCACCGGCGCTGGAGGTGACCCGGGCCGCGAGTCCCCGGTCGGCGAGCTGATCGACCACGGCCCGTTCGACGTGGTCGTGCTCGCCGCGCCCGTCGGTGTGCCCCTGGGCCATCAGCGCGACCAGGCAGGCGTAGAGCACGGCGTCGATCCCGGCGTCGGCGATCTCGTCGACGCACCGGCCGCGCTGGGCGTTCATCGCGCGCAGCTCCTCCGGTGAGACCGTGTGCATCCGCATCCGGCTCGCGTGGAACGAGAACGTGGCGCCGGCGTGCCGGCCGAGCAGCGCCGGCATCTCGGTCTCGACGGTGACGTTGGAGCTGGGCACGACGAGCCCGATCCGGTGGTGCGGGACTGCCGGTGCGGTCATCTCTCCTCCTCGGGGATCCGCGTCGGACAGCACCCTGCCTCGAATTGACGGTACAGTCAATATTTCGACGGTCAGGAACCGATCCCGACCATCCCCGCGGACAGCGGCAGGATCGTCACGAGCAGCAGGAACCCGAGCAGGTTCAGCACCAGCCCGGTGCGCACCATGCTGAGGATCGGCACGCAGCCCGTCCCGTAGACGATCGCGTTCTGCGGCGTCGCGATCGGCAGCATGTAGCTGAACGACGCGGCGAAGGTCGCCGCGAGAGCGGGCAGCACCGGATCCACGCCGGCCGCGGCGGCGAGCGGCACCACGATCGGTACGACGACGGCGGCCGTCGCGGTGTTGCTCGTCGTCTCCGAGATCAGCAGCGCGACGAGCACCGAGACCGCGGTGATCGCGAAGACGCTGGACACGCCCATCGTGGCGAACAGGCCCTGCCCGATCGTCTCGGCCAGCCCGCTCTGGTTGAGCATGGCGCCGAACACCAGGCCGGCCCCGAAGAGCAGGATCGTGCCCCAGTCGATCCGGGCGGCGTCCGACCAGGAGATCGTCGCCTCCCGGCGGGCCCAGTTGGTGGGCAGCACGAACAGCAGCGAGGCTCCCAGCACGGCCACGACGCCCTCGTTCAACCGTGAGTCGACGGCCTCGTAGATCGCGGACTCCGAGCCGGCGATGCCGCCGACGACCGAGGGCAGCAGCCACAGCGACACCGTCACACCGAACGCGACGACGGTGTTCCACTCTGCCCGCGTCATCGGGCCCTGCTCGGCCCGGCGTTCGGCGATGTACTCGGCGACGCCCTCGATCCGGCGCACCTCGGGCTTGTTCACCAGCAGCACGACGACGGCCAGAACCACGAACATCGACGCGGCCAGCGGTGCGGCGGCGAGCACCCACTGGGCGAAGCTGATCCGCTCCCCGGTCATCTCCTCGATCAGCCCGCGGCCGATCAGGTTGGGCGGCGTCGCGACCGGGCTGAGCAGGCCGCCGACGCCGGCGCCGTAGGCCAGCATCAGCAGCAGCGCCGCGGAGAGCCGCAGGCGGGTCGGGTCGAAGTCCGGCTTCACCAGGCCGCGGTCCTGCATCAGGGTGGCGATGACGGCGAGGATGCCCAGCGCCGTCGGCACCAGCATGGCGACCGTCGCGGTGTTCGAGACGAAGAACGACAGCCCGCAGGTCACCAGCCCGAACGCGACGATGATCCGCACCGTGGAGCTGCCGACGCCGGGCAGCGCGAGCACGAAGTAGGCGACCCGGCGGGCCACGCCGTGCTTGAGCATCGACTGGGCGAGGATGAAGGCGCCGATGAAGGTGAACACCGTCGTCGAGCCGAACGGGGCGAGTACGTCCGCCGCGGGAGCCGCTCCGACCAGCACCAGCGCGGCGACGCCGATCAGGCCGCCCACCGGGATCGGCACGGACTCGCAGAACCAGAGCACGATCACGCCGGTGAGCACGGCGGCGATCGCCTGCTGGTCCGGATCGAGCGGCAGCGGGGCGAACCACATGAGCAGGGCGGCGAGCGGTGCGACGAACAGTCCGGCGGTGCGCCTGCCCCGTTCGAACCGCAGCTCCGCGGGCGACAGCTGCTGCTCGCCCAGGCTGCGGTAGGCGCCACCCTTGAGCAGGACGGCGTTCACGTCGGTGCGGGCCGGCGGGACCCGCTCCCCGCTCCCGGTCACTGCGGCCATAACGAACTCCCTCGGTCGTGTGGGATCACTGTGGTAGCCCGTCACTCATGGGTCCAACGCATCTTTCCTCTGGCTCGCATAGGCTCTGCCTATGGGAAATCCGCTGGACACCCGCCAGCTGGTGTACTTCCTCGGCGTCGTCGACCACGGCGGGTTCGGCCGGGCGGCGGAGGCGCTGCACGTCTCCCAGCCGTCGCTGTCGCAGGCGATCAAGCAGCTGGAGCGGCAGCTGGACACCGACCTGTTCCACCGGGTCGGGCGCGGTGTGCAGCTGACCGAGCCGGGCCGCCAGCTGGTCGGCCCGGCCCGGCGGGTGCTGCGTGATCTGGAGACCGCGCGGGCGGCGGTGCTGTCCACCCGGGAGCTGGAGCGCGGCACGGTGGAGATCGTCTCGATGCCCTCGCCCGGGATCGAGCCGCTGACCACGCTGATCCGGGCGTTCCACGAACGGCATCCGGCGATGACGACGACGGTCGCCGCCGCGTTCACCCCCGGGGAGGTGGTGCACGCGGTGCACTCGGGCTCCGCCGAGATCGGCCTGCTGGGCGCGTCCGGCCGGCCGCACACCGGCGAGCTGGTCGTCCTCCCGCTGGAGCGGCAGCCGTTCGTGCTCATCTCCCCGCCGGGAACGACCCCCGACACGCCCGTCTCCCGGTCCGACCTGGCCGGGCTGGACGTGGTCATCTCACACCGCGGGAGCCTGATGCGGCAGATGATCGACGACGTGCTCGCCGCCGGGGCGCCGGTGCGCGTCGTCGCCGAGGTCGCCCACCGCACGTCGCTGCTCCCGCTGGTGCTGGCCGGCGTCGGGCACTCCGTGGTGCCCGAGTCGTGGCGGGAGCTGGCACTGCGGGCGGGCTGCACCGTGCGGCGGATCGAGCCGCAGTCCTGTCTGGACGTGGCGCTGGTGCACCGGCCGGACGGGTTGACGCCCGGGGCGCGCGCGTTCGCCGATCTCGCCGCGGCGCACGTCGCCACCGACCCGGCGGACGGGTGAGCGCGGTCCGGCCCGGCGGGCCGGACCGGGCGTCACCGCGTCACAGCGCCAGGTTGTCGATCAGTGCCTCGACGACCCGGTCGGTGGAGGCGTCGCCGCCGACGTCGCGGGTCAGGATCCCGGCGCCGGTGGTCGCCTCGATCGACTTCTGCAGCCGCGCGGCCTCGTCGGGCAGCCCGAAGTGCTCGAGCATCAGCGCGGCGCTGCCGACGGCGCCGATCGGGTTCGCCAGGCCCCGGCCCGCGATGTCCGGGGCGGATCCGTGCACCGGCTCGAACATCGACGGGAACCGGCGCTCCGGGTTGAGGTTCGCCGAGGCGGCGAGGCCGAGGCTCCCGGCGAGCGCCGAGCCCAGGTCGGAGAGGATATCGGCGTTGAGGTTCGACGCGACGACCACCGACAGGTCCTCGGGGTGCAGCACGAACTTGGCCGACATGGCGTCGACGAGCACGCTCTCGGTCTCCACGTCGGGGTAGTCCTGCGCGACGCGCTCGAACGTCTCGTCCCACAGCACCATGCCGTACTGCTGGGCGTTGCTCTTGGTCACCGACGACACCTTGCGGCGGGCCCTGGTCGACGCCAGCTCGAAGGCGAACCGGATGATCCGCTCGCACCCCGCCTCGGTGAACAGCGCGGTCTGCAGCGCGACCTCGTTGCCCGGCCCGCGGCCGGACAGGTTCCGGCCACCGAACCCGGCGTACTCGCCCTCGCTGTTCTCCCGGACGACCACCCAGTCCAGCTCGGTGGTGTCGGCCTTGCGCAGCGGCGAGACGACGCCCGGGTGGAAGTGCACCGGGCGGACGTTGGCCCACTGGTCGAAGTTCTGGCAGATCTTCAGCCGCAGGCCCCACAGGCTGATGTGGTCCGGGACGGTCGGCCAGCCGACCGCGCCGAAGTAGAGGGCGTCGAAGTCCTTCAGGGTTTCCAGGCCGTCGTCGTCCATCATCCGGCCGGTGCGCTCGTAGTGCCCGCACCCCCACGGGAACTCGGTCCAGGAGAACGCGAAACGGCCCTCCGAGCGCTGCGCCAGCGCGTCCAGCACGGCCCGGCCCGCGACGACGACCTCCTTCCCGACCCCGTCGGCGGGGATCGCGGCGATCCGGAAGGTGTGTGGGGAGCCGGTCGGCTGGCTGGTCATCGGTGACACTCCTTCGTCGGATCTCGGGCTCCGGCCAGTGAAGCCGCGGCCCGCCGGACCGGTCCAATACCGGCTGCCGATGTGGCCGATAGGGACCGCCTATCCGTGGAGGATGGGCCCCGGTGCGGCGTCGCGGCCGGCCCGGGGCCAGGGGTGAGCAGCCCGTCCACCGTGGTCGCACTCACCCCGATCCCTCCCTCGGGTCACCTCCCGTGACCGCCTCATCACAATTGACGAGGGGGAGGAATACGACGTAACGGACCGTCGACGTGAAACCGATGCCCTGTGCGACAGGCCCTCGCGCCCGGGGGCAGCACCGCGAGGAGGCCCCGCCTTGAGCATCAACGACCGCGTCTACGAGCTGGCGACCAAGGTCCGTCAGCAGAAGGCCGCCATCGAGACCGAAGAGGCGACCAAGAACGCGTTCGTGATGCCCTTCATCGGCACCGTCCTGGGGTACGACGTCTTCAACCCGTCCGAGGTGATCCCCGAGTTCACCGCCGACGTCGGCGTCAAGAAGGGCGAGAAGATCGACTACGCCCTGGTGCACGGTGGCCAGGTGCAGATCCTCGTCGAGGCCAAGAAGGTCGGCCAGCCGCTCAGGCTCGAGCACTCGTCGCAGCTGTTCCGGTACTTCGCGGTCACCAACGCCCGGGTCGCGGTGCTGACCAACGGCGAGGTCTACGAGTTCTACACCGATCTCGACGCCCCCAACAAGATGGACGCCAAGCCGTTCCTCGTCCTCGACCTGGCCGCCGTCGACGTCACCCTGCTACCCGAGCTCGCGAAGCTGACCAGGGAGTCCTTCGACCTCGACTCGGTGATCAACGCCGCCGGCGAGCTCAAGTACATCGGTCAGATCAAGCGTGCCCTCGCCACGGAGTTCCGCACCCCCAGCACCGACTGGATCAAGTTCTTCGCCTCTCGGGTCTACGAGAAGAACGTGACCTCCAAGGTCCGCGAACAGTTCGAGACACTCGTCCCCAAGGCTGCCACGCAGTTCCTCAACGAACAGGTCAACGCACGGCTCAAGACCGCGCTCGGCGACGACGCCGCGGCATCCCTCCCGGCGTCGGC
This sequence comes from Pseudonocardia kongjuensis, assembly GCF_039526905.1. Taxonomy (NCBI): domain Bacteria; kingdom Bacillati; phylum Actinomycetota; class Actinomycetes; order Pseudonocardiales; family Pseudonocardiaceae; genus Pseudonocardia; species Pseudonocardia kongjuensis. Next base: position 31,890 of record NZ_BAAAJK010000005.1, read on the forward strand.
CGAACCGGCGCCGGCCACCGCCGTCGATGTCGAGGACGCCGCCCCGGCCGACGAGACCGAGGAGACCAGGTCGACCCGGCTCGTGGTCACCACCGACGAGGAGATCGAGGGCTTCCAGATCGTGCGCGCGATCGTCTGCAGCGAGGTCGCGGTGGAACGGGTCGCGGCGCGCGACACCCAGACCTACTTCGGCGTGCTCCTCGACGACAACAACCGCAGGCCGATCGCCCGGCTCTGGTTCAACCGTGCGCAGAAGTACCTCGGCGTGTTCGACGAGAACAAGAGCGAGACACGCCTTCCCATCGACTCGCCGCAGGACATCTACCACCACGCCGACGCGCTCCGGAAGACGGTCGCGTTCTACCTGAGCTGAGCGGCAGGACGGGCCCGGGGTCTAGCCGAGCCGGGAGGATTCCGCGACACCGCGCCGGCCGCCGTAGGTCAGGTACCGCAGCAGGGTCTCCGCCGGCCCCCGCCGCCCGGCCCGCCCCAGCACGTCGGCGACGACGACGGTGCCGATCCAGGTCGCGACGGCGACCGCGGCGGCCGTCGCCGCACCCAGCCGGCCACCGAGGTCGAGCAGCGACGGCTCGGTCATCACCAGCCACACCGGCGACTGGGCGAGGTAGCAGGTCATGGACCGGCGGCCGCAGGCCACCAGCGCGGTCGTCACCGGGCCGCGCCGGTCCCCGATCCGGCCGGCGACGAGCGCGATGACCGCCATGAACGCGAGCCCGCCCGCGATGCCGGTCACGGCGAACACCGCCACCGCGAGGGCGCCGACCGCGGCGCTGCCCGGGCTCCACAGACCGACGGCCTGCAGCGCGACCGGCTGCGCCCCCAGCACGGCGACCGGGAACCCGATCACCGCGACCCGGCGCAGCAGCGGCACCCGGCGGGCGTCCTCCAGCAGGCGCTGCCGGCCGGCCCAGATCCCGAGCAGCACCGACGGCGCCACCGCCAGTGCGGCGACCGGCAGCACCGGCAGCGCCATCGCGCGCAGCGCCGCGCTGTCGAGGAGGGTCGGCCCGACCGGCAGCGGCACGTCGGCACCGGCCGCGAACTGGAGCGCGGTGGCGGCGAGCACGCCGACCACCAGTGTCACCCCGGTGACCACCCACAACCGGCGGCCCGGCCAGCTCACCGCACCGGCGAACATCACCGCGAACGCGCCGTAGGCGCCGATGACGTCACCGGCGTAGAGCAGCACCACGTGCGCGACGCCGAACACGACCAGCCAGATCCCGCGCCGGCGGATCAGCCGCCGGGCCCCGGCCGGGTCGCCGTCGGGCCCGGTCAGCCGCCGGGTCATCTGGACCAGGCCGTAGCCGAACAGCAGCCCGAACAGCGGCGCGGCCCGGCCGTCCACGAAGGACGTCAGCAGCCACTGCACGGCGACGTCGGCCGGGCCGCCCCCGGCGGGAGTGGTCAGCGAGTTGCCGCCCGCGTGCAGCATCCGCGAGTGCGCGAGCGCGATGAGCAGCAGCATCACCCCCCGCGCGAGGTCCGGGGCGAGCAGGCGTTCCGAGGCCGGCGTCGGCGCGGTCACGCCGCGAGGTCCTGACATGGGCCGGACGGTAGGGCGGCCGGCCGGTGCCGCGGATCGGCCGGGCGGCCCGAGCGCGTCCGACCGAAGTCGGGGTCGCCCGAGCCGTCGGACGGAGCTGATCCGGGCCGGGTCAGAGCGTCATGTCGATGACGACCCTGCCGGACGCGCGCTGCGACTCCACCAGCGCCTCGGCCGCCCGCGGTTCTCCCGTCACCGTCGCGACGCCAGGAGCTGACGCCGGTGTCAGGTGCTCGCGGATGTGACGCGCGGAGCGTCGGGTCCGATCCGGGGCCCCCGATCGGCAGGCGCCGTGTCGTCCGCCCAGATCAGGAGGGCGACAGCAACCGCATGACCACCCGGGGGAACCCGCCGGACACCCCCGACGTCGGCGACGCCATGGTGAACCCGGCCGCCTCGAACAGCGCCCGGGTGCCGACGTAGGCCATCGTCAGGTCGACCTTGCGCCCGCCGTTGTCGACCGGGTAGCCCTCCACCGCGGGCGCGCCGTGCCCGCGGGCGAACGCCACCGCGCCGTCGAGCAGGGCGTGCGCGATCCCGCGGCCGCGGTGCCCGGCGCGGACCCGGAAGCACCACACCGACCAGACGTCGAGATCGTCGATCCGCGGGATCGTGCGGGACCGGGCGAACGGCAGCTCCGCCCGCGGGGCGACCGCGGCCCAGCCGACGACGTCGTCGCCGTCGTAGGCGAGCACGCCGGGCGCCGGCTCGCGTCCGGTGAGCTCCCGGACGTACTCCCCGCGGGCCCGCCCCACCAGCGACCGGTGCTGCGCCGCCGGGAGCCGGTGCGACAGGCACCAGCAGACGCTCGCGTCCGGGTTCTTCCGCGGACCGAGCAGGGTCGCGACGTCGTCGAACGAGACCGCCGGGCGGACGTCGAAGGGCACCCGGCGAGGATAGGCGTCCGGCCCGGACCCGGCCCGCCGCGACGCGGGACGGTCCGGGCCGCCGGCCTCACTCCGCCCCGTGACCAACCGGGTCGAGCACGTCGGCGAGCCCCATCCGGGTGAGCAACCGGGCCCGCTGCGCCACCGACACCGCACTCACCGGCTCGTCGCCGAAGTCGGAGAAGTCCACCGAGGTGCGGTACGGCCGGCTCCCCCGCGGCAGGCCGACGACCCGGGCGATCTCGTCCGCGACGGCCTGCACGTCCTGCTCCACCCCGGCCGGGAACAGCCCTTCGGTCGCTTCGCCGTTGCGCGCCAGGGTCTCGCCGTAGAGCTCCCGGTAGGCGTCGGCGACCTGCTCGTCGCGCGGCGCGGCGGCGTTCGGGAAGTGCTCCGTGCCCTCGGTGAACGGCCCCGGCGCGACGATCGAGGTCTCGATCCCGTACCGGGCCACCTCCACCGCGACCGACTCGGCGAACGAGTCGAACGCCGCCTTCGCCGCGGTGTAGGGCGCCAGGAACGGCGGGACGACGAAGCTGGTGCCGCTGCCGACCCAGACCAGCAGGCCGGACCGCTGCCGGCGCATGACCGGCAGCACCGCGCGGTTCACCCGCAGCGCACCGACCGCATTGGTGTCGAACGCGCAAAGCACCTGTTCCGGATCGAACGCCTCGGTGATCCCGACGTACAGGTGCGCGGCGTTGTGCACGACCACGTCCAGACCGCCGGACCGTTCGACGACCTGCCCGACGGCCGCGGCCGCCGACGCCTCGTCCAGCACGTCGAGCTCCACCACCCGCAGGTCGTGGCCGTGCTCGCCGGCCCAGCCCTCGAGGTCGGCCGCCCGCGTGCGGTTGCGTCCGCGCGGATCCCGCATCGACGCGTACACCGTGTGCCCGCGGGCGGCGAGGGTGCGTGCGGCCAACCTGCCCATCCCGGTTCCGGAACCGGTGATCAGTACCCGAGCCATCGTGGTGGCCCTCCTTCTTCTCGTGCGGGGGTCCTCAGACCATTCCGCCGTTGACGTAGAGCACCTGGCCGTTGATCCAGCGGCCCGCTCCCGCGAGCAGCGAGACGACCTCGGCGATGTCGCCGGGCGTGCCGAGCCGCTCCAGCGGGTTGAGCTTCGCCATCCGGGCGACGACCTCGTCGGACTTGCCGTCGAGGAACAGCTCGGTCGCGGTCGGACCGGGTGCGACCGCGTTGACGGTGATGTCCCGGCCGCGCAGCTCCTTGGCCAGGATGAGGCTGAGCGCGTCGACCGCGCCCTTCGACGCGGCGTACGCGGCGTAGGTCTCCAGCGCGAGCTTCTTCACCGAGGTGGAGAAGTTGACGATCGCGCCACCCGGCCTGACCTGCCGGGCCGCGAGCTGGTCCACCACGAAGGTGCCGCGGACGTTCGTGCGGTGCATGCGGTCGAAGGCGTCGAGATCGAAGTCGGCCAGCGGGCCGAGGATCATCACCCCGGCGGCGTTCACCACGACGTCGACCCCGCCGAACCGCTCGGTGGCCTCGTCGAACAGCGCCGCGACCGACGTCTCGTCGGCGACGTCGACCCGGACCGCGTGCGCCCGGCCGCCCTTCGCCTCGACGGCGGCCACCGTCTCGGCCGCCGACCGGTCGTCGCTGCGGTACCCGACGACGACCGCCAGCCCGTCGGCGCCGAGCCGCTCGGCGACCTCGCGGCCGATCCCGCGCGAGCCCCCGGTCACGATCGCGACGCGGGTCGTCAGATGGTTCTCGGTCATCACATCTCCTTGTTGTCAGCGACCACGCTTCCGTGTGGCCGCTGGCAACGTTACCAACGAAAACAGAAAAGCGGTACCGTTGACCTCATGAACGTGGAGCAGGCACCCCCGGGGCCGGCACGACCGGAGACGGCCGGCCGCCGGGAGGCGATCGAGACGGCCGCCCTGGAACTCCTGGACTCCGAGGGTCCGGACGCCGTCACGACGCGGGCGGTCAGCGCGAAGGCCGGCGTCCGGCCGATGACCATCTACCGGCTCTTCGGCGACATGGACGAGCTGGTCCGGGCCGCCACGGCGCGCGGCTTCGACCGGTACATCGCCGCGAAGCACGATCTCCCGCCGACCGACGACCCGGTCGACGCGCTGCGCGCGGGATGGGACCTGCACGTCGGCTACGGGCTCGACCACCCGCAGGTCTACGCCGTGGCCTACGGCCGGTACACCCCCGGCGTGCCGCAGCCCGCACTGGACGCCGCCGCGCGGATCCTGCGGACCCTCGTCGAACGGGTCGCCGAGGCCGGCCGGTTGACCCAGGACGTGGACCGGGCCGCGCAGGTCATCCACTCGGCAGGCTGCGGGGTGACGCTCACCCTAATGGCGCTGCCCGCCGACCAGCGGGACATGTCCGTCTCGGTGACGTGCCGGGAGGCGGTGCTCGCCGCCGTCACCACCGGCGCCACCCCGCAGTCCGGCCGGGACGTCGCGCGGCACGCGGTCGCGCTGTCCCGGCTGCTGCCCGACGACGCGACGTTCAGCCCCGGCGAGCGGCTGCTGCTCGACGAGTGGCTGGCCCGGCTGTCCTGATCACCGGGTCGCCGGCTGCGGGACGGGCGACTCGCTCGCGCCCGTCCCGGCGACCGGGAACCGGGGCAGCGTGGCCAGCAGCACGGCGGCGAACACGAGGAACCCGAGCGACACGATCAGCGGCAGGCCGTAGCCGCCGGTGGCGGCCCGCAGCTCGGCCAGCAGCAGCGGCCCGGCGCCGATCCCCAGCGTGAACGCCGCGTACAGCATCCCGAAGATCCGGCTGTAGTGCGTGATGCCGTAGTAGCGCGCGGTGATGTAGCCGAGCAGATCGACCTCAGCGCCCAGCGCCAGGCCGATGCCGACCGCGGCGGCCGCCGCGAAGCCGGGCCCGCCGACGAGCAGCACGAGATAGCCGAGCGAGGCGAGCACGAGCACGCCGATCCCGACGTACGGGGCGAAGAACCGGTCCACGAGCAGGCCGACGCCGAGCCGGCCGACGATGATGGCGATGCCGATCAGGCTCGCGGTCGCCGCTGCGGAGCCGGCGTCCACACCGGAGTCGCGCAGCAGCGGCACCAGGTGCGAGGTCATCCCGCCCACCGCCAGCGACAGCGTGAGGAAGACCAGCGACAGCCGGACGAACAGCGAGGTCCGGACCACCGACCAGACCGACCCGCGGATCACCGTCGCCGGGATGCCCGGGCCGGTCGATGCCGGTCCGCCGGCCCGGTCCCCCCGGCCCGGCATCAGCAGCAGCACCAGCAGCGCGCCGACCAGGGTGACGATGCCGAGGATCTGGTATCCGGCCCGCCAGTTCTCGGCGATCGTGGTGCCGAGCAGCCGCGGCGCCAGGAAGGCGACCACGCCGCCACCGGCGAAGGTGATCCCGAGCGCGATGCCGCGCCTGCGGTCGAACCGCTCGTTGATGACCCGGCTGAACGACACCGCGGTCGACGCGGACGCCAGCAGGTACATCGAGGCGAAGACGGCGGCGTACCCGAGGAACGACCCGCCGTTCAGGCTGAGCAGCAGGAACGACGCCGCGAGCGCGACCAGCGACAGCGAGGCCGGTACCCGCGCCCCGAACCGGTCGACGACGACGCCGACCAGCGGGGCGGTCAGGATCAGGATCACCGACCCGATCAGCGGGAGCGAGGTGAGCTCGGCGCGGGTCCAGCCGAACTCGGCCTCGAGCTCGGGGATGAACAGGCCGTTCGTGTAGAACGGCAGCACGACGATGCTGGTGGCCGTGCCGATCGTCGCGGCGCTGAGTGCGCGCCAGTGCCGCCGGAACTCGGACCCTGGTGCAGACGTGTCGACTGTGGACATGTGACGGGGACCCTCTCGACTCTGAACGGGGAACAGCGACGGAATCTCGTGGCGCTACAGGGCCACGAAGACCAGCACGGACAGCACCGGGGCGACGAGGATCATGCTGAAGCCCCAGATCAGCAGGGCGCGGAACAGCCGCGGCGCGCTGCCCTTCGGCGCCGCGGCGACGGTGAGCGCACCGACCGAGGAGAACGGGCTCGCGTCGACCAGCGTCGAGGACAGGCAGATGGCGATCACCAGCCCGACGGCGCCCAGGCCGCCGTCGGCGATCAGCGGGACCGCCAGCACCACCGCGGTGCCGATGGTGGCCGTGCTGGACGCGAAGGCGGACACCAGCGCCGCACCGAAGCAGACCAGCAGGGCCGCGACGACCGGCGAGCCGACACCGGCGAGCCCCTCGGCGACCCGGTCGAAGGTGCCCGCGCGGGTCATCACCGCGATGTAGGTGACGAGCCCGCAGATCAGCAGCAGCACGTTCCAGTTGATGCCGTCCATCGCGTCCGGGCGGGGGAACAGCAGGTGCAGCAGCAGCGCCACGGCCAGCGCGAGCGCACCGAGGTCCAGCTCCAGGGCCACCGAGCCGAGCAGCACGAACAGGAAGCCGGCCAGCGTGGCCGCCACCGCCAGGTCGATCGGCCGGCGCGGCGGCAGGTCGACCGGGTCGAGCGAGCCGCCCCGACCGGCAGAGCCGGCGGAGTCGGCAGAGCCGAGGGGGCCGGCGGAGCCGGCAGAGCCGGCGGGGCCGGCCGGACCGACCGCCGCGGGCACCGGACGGGCCGTCCGCCGCCGGGCCCGCAACCCCTCGAACACGATCACCGACGCCGCCAGCACCAGGTTCGCCGCCAGCACCCCGGCGAACAGCGCCGCCGGCTGCGGTTCGAGCCCGTTGTCCCGCATGCTCTGGTTCGCGATGGCCGCCAGGATGTTCAGCGGCGAGAAGCTGCCGCCGCAGACCCCCAGGATGACCATGAGCCCGGCGACGAACGGGCTGATCCCGCAGGACCGGCCCAGCCGGATCCCGATCGGGGCCAGCATCACGACGGCCACCTGGGCCGGGGCGCCGAAGGCGGTGATCACGGCGGCCCCGGCGAACAGGCCCGTCGGCACCGCGACGGCGCGCCCGCGGACCGCCCGCGCGGCGACGCCGATCACCCACTCCATCGTCCCGTTGCTGTTGGCGACCGAGAACAGGTAGGTCACCCCGAGGATCAGCAGGAACAGCGACGCCGGGAACCCGGCCAGGATCTCGGTCGTGCTCTCCCCCATGGCGAACCCGCCGAGGGCGAAGGCGGCCAGCAGGCCGAGGACCCCGATGTTGGCGCGGGTGGTCGTCCCGAGGACGAACACCGCGACGAGCAGGAGACCGGCGAGCACATCGATGTGCATGGACGTCAACGTCCTTCCTCGACCACTCTGAGTTTGTACGTATACGGAGTGATTGGGAAATCTACGGAGCTTTCACCTGCTCGTCAACGGCCGAACGGAATAGTTGGTGTAGCTACCATGAGTAGTTCCGGGCGGCCGGCGGCCGCCACACCCCGGCCCGCTCCAGATGCGGCAGCACCTCGCGCAGCCGGGCCACCTCGGACGGCGCCCACAGCGGGAAGGTGAGCATGTAGTTCGCCAGGCCGGTGTCGCGATAGGACTGGATCAGCTGCTCGGCGACGTCGGCCGGGCTGCCCACCAGCATGCGCGCCCCGGCCGCCAGGCCGATCCGCCTGGCGACCCGGTCGACGTCGTCACCGAAGTCCTTGCGGTAGGACTGGCTGCCCGCGAGGAAGGTCCGTGCCCAGCCGCGGGCCGCGTCCAGGTCCACCTGGGCGGAGATCCACTCCAGCTTCTCCTTGGCGGCCTCGGTGGTCGAGTCCAGGACGACGCCGATCGACCCGACGATGCCCACCGAGCCCGGCTCCCGCCCGGCCTCGGCGACCCGGTCGGCGACCTGCCGGACCGTCGCGCGGACCTTCTCCTGGTCGTCGACCACCGCGTAGAAGGCGTAGTCGGCGTGCTGGGCCAGGAACGCCTGGCCGGCCGGCGACACCCCGGCGTTGAAGATCAGCGGGGAGTCCTGCACCGGATAGGGGCCGCGCGGGGTGCCGCGCAGCGTGTGCTGCCGGCCCTCGAACTCGATCGGGCTCCCCTTCGCCCCCCACAGCGCGCGGACCGCCTGCAGCGTCTCGGCCACCGCGGCGTACCGGTCGTCGTGCTCGCCGATCTCCATCCCGAACAGCTCGGCCTCGGAGCCCTTGGAGCCGGGCACGATGTTCCAGCCCCACCGGCCGCCGCTGAGCACGTCGAGATTGGCACCGAGCCGGGCCAGCACGACCGGCGACAGGTAGCGGGCGTGCATGGTCGTGACCACGCCGATGTGCTGCGTCGCGGACATCACGATGGGCGCCCAGATCGGCGCCGACACGCACGGCTCGCCGTGCCCGACGCGGGCGTTGTGCTCGCCGTGGTGGGTGTAGCCGTCGGCGAAGAACACGAAGTCGACGCCGGCCTCCTCCGCGGTGCGGGCCAGCTCGACGTGCGTGTCGACGTCGAGCACGTCCGGGTTCGCCTCGGCGATCGTCCGGGACGTCACGAACGGCGACGGCGAGTTCGGCCACATCAGGCCGAAGCGCATCGTCCCGTCGTGCAGGCGGGGCTTCGGGGTGCGGCGCCCGGTGGCGAGCGGGCGGGCTGTGGTGGACATCGGCTGCTCCTTCGTCGGGGGGTTCATCGGGGCCAGACCTGCCGCAGGACGCGCAGCGTGTTGCCGCCCGCCACCTTCTGCAGGTCCTCGTCGGCGTAGCCGCGGGCGACCAGCGACGCCAGCAGGTTGCGCATCGCCTCGGTCGGGTCCTCGACGCCCTCCACGTGGGACACCGGATCCGGGACCGGGTTGGTGACGCCGGTGCGGCTGATCGCGTCGTCGGCGGGCGGCCCGGCCGGATCGGCGTTGCGGAAGACCATCGGCATCGCCTCGTGGAACGCCGAGTGGTCGGCGTAGATGGTGTCCGGGCCGAACGTCACGTGGTCGATGCCGAGCAGGTCCACGCAGTACTCGAAGTGGTCCAGCACCGACTCGATCCGCTGCTTCGGGTGCTGCGGGGACACCGTCGACCGCGGCGCGGCCTCGATCCCGATCACGCCACCGGAGTCCGCGATCGCGCGCAGCACCACGTCCGGCTTCATCCGCTCCGAGCCCCACACGCCGCGCGCACCGGCGTGCGTGGCGACGACCGGGGTCTCGGAGACCTCGCAGGCCTGCAGGCTGGTCCGGTCCCCGGCGTGCGAGACGTCGATCAGCATGCCGAGCTGGTTCATCCGGCGGACCGCGGACCGGCCGAACCGGGTGAGCCCGCCGTCGCGGTGCTCCTTCAGGCCGCCGCCCAGGCCGTTGGCGTCGCTGTAGACCAGGCCCATCTGCCGGATGCCGAAGCCGTAGAGCATGTCCAGCCGGTCCAGCTCGTTCTCGATCATGGTGGCGGACTCCAGCCCGAGCACCATCGCCACCCGCCCGTCGCGCTGCGCGGCGAGGATGTCCTCGACGGTCGTCGCGAGCACGACGAAGTCCTGCTTGGCCAGGTCGGCGAGCCGCAGCCCGATCTCGTGCACGGTGTCCGACCACTTCCAGCCGTGCGCGCTGGTCACACAGCCGGTGGGGCCGTTGAGGTTGTCGAACACGGCCGTCAGGCCCGAGCGGCTCAGCCCCTCGTAGCCGACCTCGACCCGGCCGTCGCGGCAGTACGCGGCGATCTCCGACGGTCGGGACGGGTAGACGGTCACGTGGTCGTGCAGGCTGATCACCGGGTGCTCGGCGAGCAGCCGGTCGAACCGGGCGCGCCCGGCGTCGTCGAGCTCGACGACGTACTCACCGACCCGGTTGCGCTGCGGGACCAGGTCGTAGCGCCGGAAGTCCTCGCCGGGCCGCAGGTAGTCGAAGGAGCGGTAGCCCCGGTAGCGGGTCGTCGCGGGCTGGGTCATGCGATCTCCTGTCCGATCGGCGCCGGCCACTCGGCCGGCCGGAGGTTGTCGTGGGTGAAGGACCGGCGATCGGACTCCAGCTCGGTGAGCTGCCCGTCCAGCCGGGCGAGGTGGTGCGCCGGCAGGCCGTGCGCGGCGGCGGCCCGGCGCAGGTCGGCCAGCTCGGTGTGCGCCTCGGTGCGCCGCCCGCGCACGGCGATGTCCCGGAACGGGCCGACCCGGACCTTCGTCACCCCGCGCTGCCAGGCGACGAGATCGTCCAGGCAGCCGCCGGGATCGTCGGCCAGCCGGGCCGGGTCGAAGTAGCCGAGATCGCGCAGCGTGACGCCCTCGGCGGCGGCGATCGCGCGGACCTCCGCGGCGACGGCGAGCATCAGGTCGCGGTGCCGGTCGATCACGTCCGCGGTGTCCGCGTCGACCAGGGCGGTCAGCGTGTACATCGCGGCGAGCACCCGCTTGGACCAGATCAGTCCGCGCACGTCGTCGGTGGTCTGCACCACCTCCGGCAGCAGCGCCGCCAGCGCGGCGGCCCGGTGGCCCGGGCCGCCGCCGGGCTCGCCGACGACCAGCCGGGTCACGCCGCCGCTGCGCACCGTCCCGGGCCCGACGACGTCCGCGGCGATGTCCACGAACGCGCCGAGCACCCGGTCCGGCCCGACCACCCCGGCGAGCACGTCGGTGTTGCCGCCGTTCTGGCAGGACACCAGGTGGCCGTCGGCGGTGAGCCGGGGTGCCACCCAGCCGGCCGCGGCCAGGGTGTCCTGCGACTTCACCGCGAGCAGCACGGTCGTGCAGCGCACCCCGGTGAGCGGGTCGGCGGGATCGACCACGGCGGCCGGGCGGACGGTGGTGGCGGTGCCGTCGGCGCCGGTCACGGTGATCCCGCGGGCGGCGATCGCGTCGCGGTGCGCGGTGTCCCGCTCGACCACCGTCACCTCGGCGCCGGCCAGGGTGAGGTGCAGGGCCAGCGTGCCGCCGACGGCCCCGCACCCCACGACCGTCACCGCGGTCATCCGGCCCGCCAGAGGCCGGACAGCAGCAGGCCGTTGGTCGCGTCCAGCTCCACGCCCTGCACCCGCGGGTTGGCCGCCATCGGCAGGATCAGCTCGTGGATCGGGATGTTGTAGCCGCGGTCCAGGATCATCCCGCTCGCCTCGTCCACCAGCTCCTGGCGGCGGTCCTCGTCGGTCGCCTGCCGCTGCGCGGTCAGCACCGCGTTGAGCTCGTCGTCACCGCGGTAGATCTGCGACTCGAGCACACCCGGATCGGCCCGGGTCAGGCCGGACATGCGGGCGTCGAAGTCCAGGTTGCGCTGCCGCTCGGTGCCCACCGCCAGCGGCACCGGCTCGAGGTTCATCTCGATCCCGATCTCGCCGTACTGCTGGCGCATCAGCTCCAGCAGCGGCACGTAGAGCAGGTAGATGGGGGTGAAGTACATGACGTCGAAGCTCGCCCGCTGCCCGTCGCGGACCCGGACGCCGTCCGGGCCGGGGACCCAGCCCGCCTCGTCGAGGGCCTGCGTCGCCCGGGCGGCGTCGAACCCGAGCCGGTCCGCCATGTCGGTGTACATCGGGGTGGTGCTGGACAGCACGGCGGTCGACGGGATGTCGGTGACGTCGAGCGCGGTCGGCACCACCACGGCGCGGTCGAACCCGACCTGGAGGGCCTCGCGGATCGCCGGGTCGTCCAGCGGCGCCCGGTCGGCGTTGACGAACAGGCTGTTGGTGAACCCGGGGTTCGGCCGCAGCACCGGCGTCATCCCGGCGGCCTCGGCCTGCGCGATGTCCTGCGGCTGCATCTCGACGGTGAGGTCGATCTGGTTCGACAGCAGGCTGCCGAGCCGGACCGAGGCGTCCGGGAACTGGCGGAACTCGACGGTGTCGAGATGCGCCTCGCCCTGGTTGGCGAAGGCGGCGGGCGCCCAGGCGTACCCGTCCCGGCGGGCCAGCTCGACCCGCTGCCCGGACACGAAGTCGGTCAGCGTGAACGGGCCGGTCCCGACGATGCCGCCGCGGCACCGGTCGTCCGGCGAGCCGGCCAGGGTGGCGGCGCCGACGATCCCGAGCGACGGCGTGGACAGGCCCTGCAGCAGCTGCGCGTCCGGCTCGGCGAGCGCGATGGTGACCCGGTCCGGGGCGTCGACCGTCACCTCCTGCACGTTGCGCAGGTAGGGGCCGGCGACGATCGCCCGGGCGCCCATCTCCAGGACGGCGTCGATGTTGCCCTTCACGACCTCGGCGGTCAGCGGCGTGCCGTCGCTGAAGGTGACGTCGTCGCGCAGGTCGAAGGTGTAGCTGCGGCCGTCCGGGCCGACCGTCCACTCGGCCAGCCACGGCTCGATCCGCCCGGTGTCGGTGTCCTGGTGCACCAGCGAGTCGGTGACCTGGCGGGTGATGGACAGCATCGCCCGCTGCTGGAGCTGGTGCGGGTCGATGCAGCCGGGATCGACCGGCGTGCCGATCACGGCGGTGCCGCCGCGGACCGGCTCGCCGCCGGCCGGGCCGGCCGGCCCGGCCGCGCCGGCACAGCCGGTGAGCAGCATCGCGATCGCGAGTGCGGTGGCGGCCAGTACCGGCCGCCGTCGGGTACCGATGATCATCGGGGGTCCTCGTCTGCTGGGGTGAGGAGCCGCCGGCCGGGGATGGCGCCGACGAGCTCGCGGGTGTACGCGGTGCGGGGATCGGTGAGGACGTCGGCGGCGGTCCCGGTCTCGACGGCCCGGCCGTGCTGCATGACCAGCACCCGGTCCGAGACCTGCTGGACCACGCCGAGGTCGTGGCTGATGAACAGGTAGGTGAGGCCGAGCCCGGTCTGCAGCTCGCGCAGCAGGTCCAGGATCTGGGCCTGGATCAGCACGTCCAGCGCGGAGACCGCCTCGTCGAGCACGACGACCTCCGGCCGCACGGCCAGCGCGCGGGCGATCGCGACCCGCTGCCGCTGCCCGCCGGAGAGCTCCCGGGGGTGCGCGGCCGCGGTGGCCGCGGGCAGCCCGACCTGGTCGAGCAGCTCGCGTACCCGCGCGGACCGCTCGGCCCGGGTGCCGATCCGGAAGCCGTCCAGCGGCTCGGCGATGGAGCGGCCCACGCTGAACCGCGGGTCCAGCGAGGCGTACGGGCTCTGGTAGACCATCTGCAGCCGCCGGCCCCGGTCGCGCCCGGTCCCGGAGACCGGTTCCCCGGCGAGGCGGACCTCGCCCGCGGTGGGCCGTTCCAGGCCCATCACGATCCGGGCGACGGTGCTCTTGCCCGAGCCGGACTCGCCGACGATCGCGAACGTCGAGCCGCGCGGCACGCCGAACGACACGCCGTCCACCGCCCGCACCGAGCGGGCGCCGCCCGCGGTGCGCGGCAGCGCGAAGTCCTTGGTCAGCCCGCGCACCTCGAGCAGGTCCGGGCCGTCCACCGGCGGGCGCCGGACCGCGGCCGGCGCCGCGGCGACCAGCCGGCGGGTGTAGTCCTCCCGCGGGCGCAGCAGCACGTCCGCGCTGGTCCCGGCCTCGACCACCCGGCCGTCGTTCATGACGACCACCCGATCGGCCCGGTCGGTGGCCACGCCGAGATCGTGGGTGATCATCAGGACCGCCGTGCCGTGCCGGGCCCGCACCTCCTCGATGTGGTCGAGGATGCGCCGCTGCACGGTCACGTCCAGTGCGCTGGTCGGCTCGTCGGCGATCACCAGGCGCGGCCGGCAGGCGAACGCCATCGCGATCAGCACCCGCTGCCGCATGCCGCCGGAGAGCTGGTGCGGGTACTGCCGGGCGCGGGCCGCCGGCTCGCTCAGCCCGGCGTCCGCGAGCAGCGCGACGGCCGCCTCCCGGGCCTGCGCCCGGCCGGCCGCGCCGTGCGCCCGCAGCACCTCGGCGATCTGGTCGCCGACCCGCAGGACCGGGTTCAGCGAGTTCATCGGGTCCTGCGGCACGTGCCCGATCTGCGAGCCCCGGACCTGCCGGAACTCCTTCTCGGTCGCCCGGGCGAGGTCGCGCCCGGCGAACCGGATGCGGCCGTCGTCGATCCGGCCGCCGGCCGGCAGCATCCCGGTGATCGCGGTCGCGACGGTGCTCTTGCCGGAGCCGGAGCCGCCGACCAGCGCGACGACCTCGCCCGGCTGCACCGTCAGGTCCACGCCGTGCACGACCGCGGTCCGGCCGTAGGACACTCGCAGCCCCTGCACGGTGAGGATCGGGCCGGTGCCCGCGGCGGCGGGATCGGTACGCGGGTCCGTGGCCGCCGTCATCGACGTCCTCCTTCGACCGAGTGGGCGAGCTGGTTGACCGTCAACGTCACGACCGCGATGACCAGGCCGGGCATCGCCGACATCCACCAGGCCGTGCCGAGGAAGCCGCGGCCCGCCGACACCAGCGAGCCCCATTCGGGCGCGGGCGGCGGGGTGCCGAAGCCGAGGAAGCTGAGCGTGGAGATCGCGAGCAGCGCGGTGCCGAACTCCAGCGTGGCCAGCACCAGCACCGGGCCGAGGGTGTGCGGCAGGACGTGCCGGCGCAGCACCGACGCGCGGCCGAACCCGGCGGACCGGGCGACCTCGACGAAGGCCATCGAGCGGATCCGCAGCACCTCGCCGCGGACCAGCCGGGCGAACGCCGCGGTGCTCACCACCCCGACCGCGACCGCGACGTTCACGGTGCCGAAGCCCAGCGCGGAGACCAGTGCGAGGGCGAGCAGCAGCGGCGGGATCGCCAGCACCACCTCGAGCAGCCGCATCACCGCGGCGTCCACCACGCCGCCGAGGAAGCCGGCGACCAGCCCCAGCGCGGTGCCCGCGACCAGGGCGATCGCGACCGCGATCGCCGCGCTGCCGAGCGAGGCGCGGGCGCCGTGCACGATCCGGGCGAACTGGTCGCGGCCGAGCTGGTCGGTGCCGAACCAGTGCCGTCCGCTCGGCGGCTGGAGCCGGTCGGCCGGCACGGCGAGCTGCGGGTCCACCGAGGTGAACAGGGTCGGGAAGAAGGCCGCGGCGAAGGCGAGCAGCAGCACCGCCACGCCGACCGCGGTCAGTGCCCGCGGCCGGCGGCCGCGGCGCGGGCCCGCGGTCGCCGCGAGCGCCGGATCGGTGGCCGGGGTCGGCGCGGCCGTCGCCGGGGCGCTCATCGGCCGGCCCCGGAGGTGAGCCGCACCCGCGGGTCGAGCACCGGGTACAGCAGGTCGACGAGCAGGCCCGCCAGCACGTACACCACCGCGCCGACGACGACGAGCCCCTGGATGACCGGGATGTCCTGCAGGTCGACGGCGTCGACGGTGACCCGGCCCAGCCCGGCGCGGGAGAACACCGTCTCGATCACCACGGCGCCGGCGACGACGTTGCCGACCAGCAGGCCGAGCATCGTCACCGGCGGGACGAGCGCGGTGCGGGCGGCGTGCCGGACGTGCACGGCGACCGGGCCGAGGCCCTTCATCCGCGCGGTCTCCACGAACGGCTCGGCCAGCGACTCCCGCATGCTCGCGATGAGCATCTGGGTGTACATCGCCCCGGCCGGCAGGGCCAGGGTCACGCTCGGCAGCACCAGCCCGGCCGGGCCGGCGTCGCCGACCGAGGGGAACCAGCGCAGCTGGAAGCTGAACACGGTGAGCAGCACCAGCCCGACCCAGAAGGTGGGGACCGAGATCCCGACCGCGGGCAGACCGATCAGCACCCGGCGCGCCACCCGGCCGGGGACCGCGGTGGCGACCAGGGCGAACAGCGTGCCGGCCAGCACCGCACCGCCCAGCGCGGTGGCGGCGAGCAGCAGGGTCGGCGGCAGCGCGCCGCCGATCACCTCGGTCACCGGGACGCCGGTGCGCACCGACACCCCGAGGTCACCGGTCGCCAGCCCGCGCAGCTGCTCGCCGTACTGCACGGGGAGCGGGCGGTCCAGCCCGTACTCGGCGCGCAGCGCGGCGACCTGCTCCGGCGGGACGTCGGCGCCCTCGCCGGTGCCGCCGAGCCGGGCGACGACCGCGTCGCCGGGCAGCCACCAGAGCATCAGGAAGGTCAGCGAGAACGCCGCCCAGATCACGAACAGGCCCTGCAGGATCCGCGACCCGAGGTAGCGGACCCGGGGGTCAATGGCGGGCCACGAAGTCGCGGATCTCATCCGCCACCTCCACCGGGTACTCGCGGTGCGGCCAGTGACCGGACCGGTTGATCATGTGCAGGCGCAGCGCGTCGACGTGCGGCTGCATCACGTCGAACAGGTCCAGGGCGTCCGACGACCGGGTGGTGGGGTCCCCGACCCCCCACAGGATCAGGGTCGGCTTGCGGTGCCCACCGCCGATGAACCACTTGAGGACCTGGTTCTTGAGCACCTCGAACTCGGCGTACATCTCCTCGGCGACCCGCTTGAACGCGGTCCGGGCCTCCTGCGACTTGGGCAGGGCGGAGATCTCGACGCGGGACGCGACGAACTCGTCGGTGAGGTGCTCGAAGGTCGAGGACATGATGCGCAGATCGGTCGGCACGTCGCCGGTCATCGTCTGCGCGTAGGTCTTGTGGGTGAGGGTTCCGGGCACCCCCTCGGCCGGGTACTTCACCGAGATCGTCGCGCTGTTGACGATGACCAGCCGGGCGCAGAGATCGGGGTTCTCCAGCGCGATCCGGGAGGCCACGAAGGCTCCGCGGGACTGCCCGCCGAGGGTGGCGCCGGTGATCCCGAGGGACCGGACGAACGCGGTCGCGTGCGCGACCACCGCCGACATCCGGTAGTCGTCGTCGGTCCGGGGATTGTCGGTCATGCCCTGGCCGAGGCGGTCCACCACGACCACCCGGTGCCCGGCCGCGACCAGCACGTCGATCATCTCGTCGCGCCAGGTGTCCGCGCCGCCCGCACCGAACTCGCCGCCGTGGAACAGCACGATCGGATCGCCGGTGCCCTCGTCCTTGTACCGCGTCCGGTAACCGTCGACGGTGGTGTACTTCCAGTCGCTCATCGCTGGGGCGTCCTCTCGGGGGTTCATCCGTTGTTGCGCGGCAGCGCGAACCGGCCGGCGCTGCCGCCACCGTCGACGCTGAGCAGCGCCCCGGTGACGTACCCGGCCTCGGCCGAGCACAGGAACTCGATCGCGGGCAGCACGTCCGCGGTCGTCGCGGTGCGCCCCCACGGGATCGTCGCGGCGATCGCCGCCGCGTACTCGGGGGTGACGAACTCCCCCATGCCCGCGCGCCGGCCGTGGTCGACGAAGCCGGGCGAGACCAGGTTGACCGTGATCCGGTGCTCGGCGAGCTCCAGGCAGGCCACCCTGGCGAGCATCTCCAGGCCCGCCTTCGACGCCGAGTACGGACCGGCGCCGCGCCGCGCGGACCGGGCCGCGAAGCTGGTGACGCAGCAGATCCGGCCGCCGTCGCCCTGCCGGACCATCTGCCGGGCGGCCGCGCGCAGCACGTGGAAGGTGCCGTCCAGGTTGGTCCCGACGACCCGTCGCCACTCGGTGTCGGGCATGTCCAGCAGCGGGGTGCTGCTGGCGACGCCGACGTTGCTCACGCACACGTCGAGCCGGCCGAGCCGGGCGACGACCTCGTCGAACGCGGCGGACACCGACGCCGGATCGGCGACGTCGGCGGTCACCGCGACCGCGTCGGCGCCGGTGCCGACGAGCTCGGCCGCGGCCGCGGTCACCCGGCCGGCGTCGACGTCGAGCAGGGCGACCCGATCGCCCCGCGCCGCGAACCGATCCGCGACCGCGCGCCCGATGCCGGCTCCGGCCCCGGTCACCAGCACCACCCGGGCCCCGTCCGCTGTCATGTGAACTCCGTTCGCCTGCCAATTGTTCGTGTACGTAGCGATGTGGACAGTATGGGCAGGCCACCAGGTCGTCAACAGGCTCCTAGCGACTTACCAGGGCCGTAACAATTAATTCGTACACGAACAACATGCTAGTCTCGGCGGGTGTCGTCGCAGTCATCCGGCAGTGCCGGCCCCGCGGGCGCCCTGCTCCACGAGCTGTTCGCCGCGGACGTCGGGTTCCTCCTGCGCACCGCCAAGAGCGCCGTGCAGACCGCCCAGGCCCGGTACGCCGGCGGGCCCGCGGAGCTCACCCCGGCCCAGTTCTCGGTGCTGTTCGCGGTGGTCCGGGTCCCGGGCGCGACGCTCGGGCAGGTGTGCGAGCTGGCCTCGCTCAGCCCGGCGACGAGCAGCGTGCAGCTGGCCCGCCTCGCCCGGGAGGGCAAGGTGGTGGCGGTGACCGGCGAGCAGGACCGCCGCCGCGCCTTCCACCACGCCACCGCCCCGGCCGCGCGGGAGGTCGAGCGCTACCTGGAGCGGCTGCACGCCGCCGAGGAGGCGATGCTCGCGGTGCTCGACCCGCCGGCCCGGGACCGGCTGCTGACCCATCTCGACCGCACCGCGTTCAGCGACCGCGGCCGGCACGCCGGCACCCTCGACGGGACCCCGGAGGCGGCGTCCGCCGTGCGCGAGACGCACGCGTTCGGCCGGCTCGTCCGGGTCGGGCTGCAGCGGTACGGATCGGCCTGGACCGCCCGCGCCGGCACCCACACGCCCAGCGCGCACGCGCTGCTGCGGGTGGTCGACGCCCGGCCGGACCGCCCGCAGCGGGAGGTCGGGGACGGTCTCGCGATCGACGCGACGTCGGTGGCCGGGCTGGTGTCCCGGCTGCGCCGCAAGGGCCTGCTCACCGTCCGCACCGGACCGGACGACCGCAGGCAGCGGCTGCTCGCGCTGACCCCGCAGGGCCGGGAGCTGCTGGTGCGGTCGGAGGCGCTGCGCGCCGAGATCGAGGCCGACCACCTGCGCCCGCTGGACGCCGCGGCGACCCGGGACTTCCTGCGGCTGCTCGCCCGGGTCGTCCTGCGCTGACCCCCGGCACGCAGCGAGGGGCCCACCGTCGTGCCGGACGGTGGGCCCCTCGCTGCGCGGGGAGCGGACTACAGCGCGACGGTCACCGACTTCACCCGGGTGTAGCTGAGCAGCTCGTCGAGCCCCTCCTCGGTGCCGGTGCCCGAGTTCTTCCAGCCGCCGTAGGGCAGGCCGAGGTAGTGCGGACCGGCCGTGTTGATCCACACGAAGCCGGTCTCCAGCGCCCGCGCGACGCGATGGGCCCGCCGGACGTCGTCGGTGAACACGCTGCCGGTCAGGCCGTAGCGGACGCTGTTCGCCAGCGCGACCGCCTCGGCCTCCTCGGTCCAGCGCAGCACCGTGAGGACCGGGCCGAAGATCTCCTCGTTCGCCACCCGGTGGTCGGGGCGCACGTCGTCGAGCACCGTGGGCGCGACGAACAGGGCGTCCCCGGCCCCCTCCGGCGGCCCGCCGCCGGTGACCACCCGGGCCCCCTCGGCGCGGGCGGTGGCGAGGTAGCCGAGCACCCGGTCGTACTGGGTGCGGTTGACCAGGGTGCCCTGCACCGCCGCCGGGTCCAGCGGCGGCCGGTACTCGCGGTCGGCGAGCAGCCGGGCGATCCGGGCGACCAGCTCGTCGGCGACCGAGGCGTGCACGAGCAGCCGCGAGGTGGACCCGCAGGACTGGCCGGACCAGGTGAAGTTCATCCCGCGCACGGCGGCCTCGGCGACCTCGTCGAGATCGGCGTCCGGGAAGGCGATCAGCGCGTTCTTGCCGCCCAGCTCCAGGGTGACCGCCTTGACCGCGACCTCGGCCGCGGCGCGCTGGATCGCCCGGCCCACCGGCTCGCTGCCGGTGAAGCCGATCCGGAACACGTCCGGATGCCGGACCAGCGCGTCCGGCACCTCGACGCCGTCGCCGACGACGATGTTCACCACCCCGGCCGGCAGCACGTCCCGGCAGACCTCGGCGAGCAGCAGCGCCGACAGCGGCGTCGCCTCGGCCGGCTTGAGCACCACCGTGTTCCCGGCGACCAGCGGCGCGGCGATCTTGCCCGCGGCGAACATGAACGGATGGTTGAACGGAATGATCTTGGCGACCACCCCGTACGGCTGCCGCTCGGTGAAGTGCAGGTTGGTGCTCGCCGGGACGGTGTCGCCCTTGAGCTCGAGGGCCAGGCCCGCGAAGTAGCGCAGCGCCGCGACCGCGGCGTGCACGTCGGCGGACATGATCGCGATCGGCGAGCCGCCGTCCACCGTGTCCAGCAGCGCGAAGTCGCGGGCCCGCTGCTCGATCGCGTCGGCCAGTGCGTGCACCGCCGCCGCCCGGTCCCCCGCGCTGCGCGCCGACCACCCGGGGAAGGCCGCGCTCGCGGCCGCCACCGCCCGGTCGGCGTCCGCGCGGCCGCCGTCCGGCACGTGCGCGAGCACCTCGCCGGTGTACGGGCTGCGCACCGGGAACGTCCGGCCGCTCTGCGCGCCGACCAGCTCGCCGCCGATCAGCAGCGACCACTCCCGGTCGAGCAGCTCGGCGGCCCGCCGCTCGTTGGCGGCCAGCGCATCGGGCGGGGAGACGACCGTCATCAGCGCACCCCCGCCTCGACCAGCAGCGGATGGGTCTCGGCCTGGAAGCGCGCCATGTCCTGGACGTAGCGCGGCCAGGACAGCAGCACCCCGTCGAGCCCGCCCTCGGTGCTCAGCGCGATCAGCGTCTCGGCGACCTGCTCGCGGGTGCCGACGATCGGGTAGCCGGCCCAGCCGGCGATGAAGTGGAACTTCATCTCCTGCAGCGTCTCCGGGTCGAACGACTGGGAGTTCAGGCCCATGCTGGTGACCAGGTTCTGCGCCGCCTCCCAGTCGCCGCGCTCGTTGACGTAGTGGTCGAGGAAGCGCTTCGCCTCGGCCTCGGTGTCCTCCTGGACGATGTAGGCGTTGGTCCAGACCTTGATCTCGCGGCCGTACTCCTCCCGGGCCAGCCGCTTGAAGTCGTCCACCTTGGCGCGCATCGCCTGCGGGTCCTGCTGGGCGAGATCGGCGCTGACGAACACGACGTCGCAGTTGCGGGCGCCGAAGTGCCGGCCCGGGCCCGAGCCGCCGGCGTTCATCAGCACCGGGTGCGGCCCCTGGACCGGCTTCGGCGCGATCGCGGCGTCGGTGACCCGGAAGTACTTCCCGTCGAAGCTGAACGGCTCGTCGGCGGTCCAGAGCCGGCGGACGATGTCGACCCACTCCTGCGCGACCGCGTAGCGGTCGTCGTGCGCGAGCTGCTTGACCCCGAACATCTCGATCTCCGGGGTGTGCCAGCCGGTGACGATGTTCAGCGCGAGCCGGCCGCGGGAGATGTGGTCGATGGTGGTCGCCTGCTTCGCCGCCATCACCGGATGGATGGTCGGCACGTGCGAGGTGACGAACAGCCCGGCCCGCTCGGTGGCGCTGCCCATCCCGGCGGCCCAGGTGAAGCACTCGAAGCCGGCGCCGTTGAAGTTGGTCTCGCCGCCGAAGCCGCGCCAGCGGCCGACCGGCACGAGCGCCTCGAACTCCATCTCGTCGCCCATCCGGGCCAGGGACAGCGTCTGGTCCCAGGTCGCCTCGAGGACGCCGTCGATCGTGGAGATCGCGCAGCCCCCGCTCAGGTTCGACGAGAACGTCCCCAGGCGCAGGGTCCGGTCGTTGAAGACCGGATGGCGCGCCCCGGCGGTGCTTGCAGTGGTCACGGCGTCCTCCTCGACGGCGTTGGTACTCCCGGTCGATCGTTGCCTGTACCGACGACTCTGCGCCGTCGAAAAACAACGTGTACGGATCGATGGTGACGCTACGAGGACCCGCGACCCCGTGTCAATCGCCTCCTACCGGCTGCGTTACCCGCCTCATCGAAATACTCCGTATATCATCTATCTATGTACGCTAGGGTCGCTTGTACACGGAAGGCGACGGCAGTGAAGGATCTCCCGGCGTGACGAACCTGCGGCCCGGTCCAGCCGGGGCGACCTCGGCGCCGATGCTGTCGCTGAGCGAGGCCTCCGGTCACCTCATCCGCCGCTCCCAGCAGCGGCACACCCTGCTGTGGAGCCAGGAGTTCCACGGCGACCTGACCGGCCCCCAGTACGCGGTGATCTGCGCGATCGGCGCGGACGACGGCCTGGACCAGCGGGCGGTCGGCGAACGCGCCTCGCTGGACAAGTCCAGCACCGCCGACATCGTGGCCCGGCTCGACGGCCAGGGCTGGCTGCGCTGGACCCGCGACCCGGACGACGCGCGGCGCAAGACGCTGCGCCTGACCCCGCTCGCCCGCACCGCGCTCGCGGACGTGACCCGGCGGGTCGCGCTGGTGCAGCAGCGGCTGCTCGAACCGCTGTCCGCCGCCGACGCCGAGGCGATGCTCGCCGCGCTGCGCCTGGTCGCCTACGAGGGCGACCCGCCGGTCCCGGGCCGGGCCGACGCGTCCGTCCTCACCCTGGGCAACACCCCCGGCCACCTCATCCGCCGGGCCCAGCAGGTGCACACGATCACCTGGGGCGAGGAGGTCGGCCGCACGATGACCGCCCCGCAGTACGCGGTGCTCAGCGCCCTCTGGGCCCATCCGGACGGCATCGACCAGGGCACCGCCGCCGAGCTCGCCTCGGTGGACAAGTCGAGCATGGCCGACATCGTGCGCCGGCTGGTGACGCGCGGCTGGGTCGGCCGCACCCGCGATCCCGCGGACGCCCGGCGGCGGCTGCTCGGCCTCACCGACACCGTGCGCGCCGAGCTGACCGAGCTCACCCCGGCCGTCCGGCGGGTGCAGGAGCGGGTGCTCGCGCCGCTCGACGCGCAGCAGCGGTCCGCGCTGCTCGACGGGCTGCGCGCACTGGCCTACTCGGAATAGCCGGTACACGGAACATTCCGCCGGTCCGTCCCCCGGCGCTTGACGCCCCACATGCTCCGACGTACGGTCTGCTGAGTTAGTACGTGTACATACTTTTTCAGCCAGATCGGAGTGGAGATGGCGACTCGGCGCTTCAGTGCGACCGACCCGGAGCTGGACGAGCTCTACGGTCACCTCGCCGCGCGGTCCGTCCAGCCGCTGTGGGAGCTGTCCGGGCTGCTGACCCGCGAGCCGCGCGTCGCGGGGGTGCCCTTCCGGTGGGCCGGCCGCGAGCTGCGCGAGCTGGGGGCCCGGGCGGGCGACCTGGTCCCGGTGGACCGCGGCGGCGACCGCCGGGTCCTCGCGTGCTGCAATCCCGGCCTGGGCGGCGCCCCCTACGCGGTGTCGACGCTGTGGGCGGCCGTGCAGTACCTGCGCGGGCACGAGGTGGCGCCGGCGCACCGGCACACCCCGGCCGCGCTGCGGTTCATCGTCGAGGGCGAGGGCGTGTGGACCCTCGTCGACGGCGACCCGCTGCACATGGGCACCGGCGATCTCGTGCTCACCCCCAGCTGGACCTTCCACGAGCACCACAACCCCGGCGACCGGCCGATGATCTGGATGGACGTGCTGGACCTCCCGGTCGTCGCCGCGCTCGACGCGGTGTTCTTCGAGGAGGGCCCGTCGGAGCAGGCGGACACCCGCACCGCGCCGCGCTCGGACTCCGAGGGCTGGTTCGGCGGCGGCCCCGGCCTCACCCCGGTCGGCGCGCCCGCGCTGCCCGCGCACCGGTCACCGCTGCTGGCCTATCGCTGGGCGGACACCGACCGGGCGCTGTCGGCGCTGCTGGACACGGCCGGCACCGGATCCGCGGCCCTGCGCTACGGCGATCCGGTCCGCGGTGGCGACGTGATGCCGACGATGCGGTGCGAGATCGCCCGGGTGCGCGCCGGGGCGTCCACCGGCACCGCCCGGCAGACCGGCGGCCGGGTGCTGTGCGTGCTGCACGGCACCGGGGAGATCGCGATCGGCGACCAGGTGTTCACCGTGGAGCCCGGCGACATCCTGGCCGTCCCGTCCTGGACGCCGTGGGCCGTCCACGCCACCGAGGAGACGGATGTGTTCAGCACCAGCGACGCACCCGTCCTGGAGAGCCTCGGCCTGATGCGCACCGAGACCCTCGGCGCCCCGCTGCCGACCGCCGTCCTCGCCGGGGCACAGCGATGAGCGCGATCGTCGTCGGCGGCGGGATCGGCGGCCTGGCCACCGCGCTGTCGCTGGCCCGCAACGGCCGGCCCGTCCGGCTGCTGGAACGGGCCGAGGAGTTCGCCGAGATCGGCGCCGGCCTGCAGTTCGGCCCGAACGCCAGCCGCGCGCTGGACGCGCTCGGCGTGCTCGACGACATCCTGCCGCTGGCCGTGCGGCCCGAGCGCGCCGAGCTGCGCGACGCGCTCACCGGCCGGCTGATCACCACCCTGGACCTGGGCCCGGCCTTCGACGAGCGCTACGGCTACCCGTATCTCGTCCTGCACCGGCACGACCTGCTGGAGACCCTGGTCGAGCACTGCCGGCGGCACCCGTCGATCACCCTGGAGACCCGCCGCAGCGTGACCGACGTGCAGCTGCGCCCGGACGGCGCGGGCCTCACCTGCGCCGACGGGACCTCCTACGAGGCGTCGGCGCTGATCGGCGCGGACGGGCTGCACTCGACGCTGCGCCGGCACGTGCACGACGACGAGCCGGTCTGCAGCGGCTACGCCGCCTACCGCGGCACCGTGCCGCGCGAGCTGGCCGGGCAGTCGGCGAGCTCGAACGACGTGGTGCTCTGGATCGGCCCCGGCATCCACCTCATGCAGTACCCGGTGCGCCGCGGCGAGCTGTACAACCAGGTCGCGGTGTTCCGCAGCCGGAACTTCGCGCAGGGCCGGACCGGGCCCGGCGAGTGGGGCGGGCCGGAGGAGCTCGACGCCGCGTTCGCCACGGCGTGCCCCCCGGTGCGCGACGCGGTGTCCCGGATCGGCCGGTCCCGGCACTGGGCCATGTTCGACCGGGCGCCCGCCCCGACCTGGATCAACGGCCCGCTGGTGCTGACCGGCGACGCCGCCCACCCGATGCTGCAGTACCTCGGGCAGGGTGCCTGCCAGGCCCTGGAGGACGCCGTCGAGCTCGGCTACCGGTTCGGGCTGCACTCCGGACCGGACGGCGTCGACCTCGGCCGCGCCTACCGCGAGTTCGAGGCGGCCCGGCTCCCCCGCACCGCCCGCTGCCAGACCTCCGCCCGGCCGTGGGGCGAGCTCTGGCACACCGACGACCCGCTCGTGCTGGCACTGCGCGAGCGCGTGCTCGGCCGGCGCGCCCCCGACGACTACCGGGAGCTCGACTGGCTCTACGCCCCCGCCGCCGCCGGGTCCGCGGCGCCCGCCCTGACCGTGGCCGGGCCGGCGCCCGCCGTCACCCGCTGACCATCCGGAGTCCCCATGCGCTACCTGTCCTTCCTCGACGCCGCGGGATCGCCGCGGGTCGGTGCGGTCGAGAGCGGATCGTCGGCGACGATCCGGGACCTCACCGACCTGCTCCCGGCCGGTGCCGGCAGCCCGATCCGCAGGCTGATCGGCGGCGTCCCGGCCGGCGCGATCGCCGGCCTGCTCGCCCGCGCCCCGGAGGTCGAGGCCGCCACCACGACCCCGCTGGCCGCCGTCCCCGACCCGACCAAGATCGTCGCCGCGCCGGTGAACTACCGCGCCCACCAGGCCGAGATGAACGAGTCCGCGCACATCGACGCGCTCGGCGTGTTCCTCAAGGCGCCGAGCTCGGTCGTGCCGGTCGGCGGCACCGTCCGGCTGCCCTACACCGACCGGCGCTTCGACCAGGAGGGCGAGTTCGCCGCCGTGATCGGGCGGACCACCCGGAACGTGTCCGAGCAGGAGGCGCTCGACGCCGTCTTCGGCTACACCTGCCTGATGGACATGACCATGCGCGGCGGCGAGGACCGCTCGGTGCGCAAGTCCTTCGACACGTTCACCCCGCTCGGTCCGACCGTCGTCACCCCGGACGAGGTCCCGCCGATCGACGAGCTGGAGCTGCGGCTGTCGGTCAACGACGTGCTGCGCCAGCGCGCCGACCTGTCCGACCTGATCTGGGGCCTGCCCCGGCTGATCGCCTACGTGTCGTCGGTGATGACGCTGCACCCCGGCGACGTCGTCACCACCGGCACCCCGGAGGGCGTCGGCGAGGTGTTCGACGGCGACCGGATCGATCTCGCGATCACCGGCCTGGACCCGCTGTGGGTCGGCGTCTCCGCCGCGGGCGCCGTCGCCTGCCCCACCCGGGGCGCCCGGCGCGGCCCGGTCCCGCCGAGCGCGCTCACCCCGGTCGCCGAGCGCGGCGCGCGGTGACCGCGCTCAGCGCCACCGGGCTGGCCCTGCTCGACGACCGGGTCCCCGACCAGGGCCCGCTCGCCGCGCGGGCCGAGGCGGTGCGCACCGTGCTGCTCGCCGAGCGCACCGCCAAGGACCTCGGCCACTGGGCGGTCATGGCGGCCGCGTTCGCGCCGGTCTCCTGCGTGCGGGTGTCCTGGTTCGAGGGCTCCGGCGCGGACTTCGTCGCCAACGCCCGGGCCCGCGCCGACCGCGGCGGCACCCCGTCGTTCCACGAGATCGGGGCGGTCGCCGTCGTCGTCAACGGGCGGCGGGCACTCGCCGACGCCTCCTGCACGGTGCACATCCGGACGACCGCCGACGGCGTCGGGATCGACCTGGTCAGCCGCGGCCGGCTGTGCTGGCGGGCCGAGGAGGTCGACGGCCGGTGGCGGATCGTCTCGATGGACATGATCTACATCCGGGACGGCCTGGCGCCGGTCGAGCCGGGCACCGCGGTCCCGCCGCTGCCGGTGCCGGAGCAGGCCCGGTCCAGCTACGGCTTCCTGCAGCGCGTCATGTCGGCGGCCGGCTACCCGGTCTCCGCCGGGCTGCCCGGCGTCGACCGGCCCGATCTGGTGGACGCGCTGCTCGCCGGGCACGGCGGCTGGCTCCTCGACGGGGACGCCCGGTGACCGGCGACCCGGCGGCCGCCCTGCAGACCGCGTTCCGCGCGGCGATGGCCGGCGTCTGCACCCCGGTCTCGGTGATCACCTCGGTGGCCGGCGGCCGGCCGCACGGGACGACGGTCAGCGCCTTCACCTCGCTGTCGATGAGCCCGCCGATGGTGCTGGTGTCCCTCGACGCCGGCTCGGACCTGCTCGCGCTGGTCCGCCGGACCGGCACCTTCGGGGTGAACGTGCTCGGGACCGGGCAGGCCGATCTGGCGCTGCGGTTCGCCCGCAAGGGCGCCGACGGGTTCGCCGACGTGGCCTGGTCCGAGCAGGACGGGGCGGCCCGGCTCGCCGGGGCGGCGGCCTGGGTGGGGTGCCGGGTGGCGGGCGTCCACCAGGGCGGTGACCACCTGATCGTGCTGGGCGACGTGCTCACCGCCGAGTCGCGTGACGTCGAGCCGCTGACCTACCACGCGCGGACCTTCGGCACCCACCTCGCGCACCCGTCGGCCGCCGCGTCCTGAGCGCGGGTGCACGCCGCGTCGACCACCCGGATCGCGTCCCGGGCCGGGCCGACGGCGTGCACCCGCACACCCCAGACGCCCTGCTGCGCGGCGAGCACCACCGTCGCCAGCGTCCCCGCGTCCCGGTCGACGGCCGCGGCCCGGCCGGTCAGCCCGCCCACGAAGCGTTTGCGCGAGGTGCCGGCCAGCACCGGGAAGCCGGTGTCGACCAGCGCGTGCAGCCCGGCGAGCAGCGCGACGTCCTGCTGCGGACGCTTGGCGAAGCCGAATCCGGGATCGAGGACGATCCGCTCCGGGCGCACCCCGGCGGCGACCGCGGCGTCCACCCGGGCGAGCAGCTCCGCGCGGACCTCGCCGACCACGTCGTCGTAGACGGCGCGGTCGTCCATCGTCGCGCTGTGCCCGCGCCAGTGCATCAGCACGCACCGCACGTCGGCCGCGGCGACGAGCCCGAGCATGCCCGGATCGGCGAGCCCCCCGCTGACGTCGTTCACCAGCACCGCGCCCGCGGCGAGCGCCGCCTCCGCGACCGAGGCGCGCATCGTGTCGATGCCGACCGCGATCCCCCGGCCGGCCAGCGCGCGCACCACCGGCAGCACCCGGCGGAGCTCCTCGTCCACCGGCACCCGCCGGGCCCCCGGGCGGGTGGACTCCCCGCCGACGTCGACGATGTCGGCACCGGCCGCGGCCAGCGCCGTCCCGTGCGCGACGGCGGCCGCCACGGTGTCGTGGCGGCCGCCGTCGGAGAACGAGTCCGGGGTGACGTTGAGGATGCCCATCACCCGGGTGGTCACGACCGTTCGAGCATCCGGCGCCGCCAGCGCTCGGTCCCGGCGACGTCGTTGAAGGTGAACACGTGGAACCCGGCGATCGGGTTCGCCGGCTCGGCCAGGCCGGCCCGGAAGCCGCGGACCAGCCGGGTCGGGTCGAAGCCGCCGGGGGTGAAGAACCGCCGGAGCAGCGCGCTCTGCTTGCGCAGGAACCGGGCGGAGTCCCCGACGCCGATGCTCGCCGAGATCCGCAGCAGCTTCTGCCGGGCGACCGCGCCCGGGACGCCGACCTGCACCGGGATGCCGACGCCGTGCGCCGCGACCGAGCGCGCCCACGCCGACACCGCGACCGGGTCGAAGCAGACCTGGGTGGTGACGTGATCGGCCAGCGCCGCCTTCGCCTTGAGCGCCGCGAGCAGGCTCTCGTCCGGGATGGTGGCGTGGCCCTCGGGGTAGCCGGCGATCCCGATGTCGGTGAAGGTGTGCCCGCCGTCCCGGATCGCGTGCAGCAGGGTGAGCGCGTCGGCGTAGTCGCCGGTCGGCTCGCCGTCGCCGCCGATCACGAACAGCCGGTCGATCCCGGCGCCGGCGATCCGGCCCAGCAGCTCGTCGAGGTGCGCGCGGCTCGCGACCAGCTTCGCGGACAGGTGCGGGGCGACCCGGTAGCCGTCGGCGGCGAGCCGGACGGCCAGGTCGACGCCCGCCTGGATGCCCTTCTGCGGTGAGGCGGTGACGGTGAGCCCGATCGTCCGCGGGACGTGGTCGAGCACCGCCTCCCGGGTCCCGCGGAACGGCATGACCTCGTAGCCGATCGTCTCCAGCGCGGTGCGCAGCGACGTCATCGTGCGGCCTCCCGGGTCTGCGCCGCCGCCACCGTGTTGGCGAGCAGCATCGCGATGGTCATCGGCCCGACCCCGCCGGGGACCGGGGTGATCGCGCCGGCGACCGGCGCCACGCCGGCCCGGTCGACGTCGCCGACCAGGCCGTCGGAGGTGCGGTGGATCCCGACGTCGACGACCGTCGCGCCGGGTGCGACGTGCGCGCCGGTGATGATCCCGGGCACCCCCGCCGCGGCCACCAGGACGTCCGCGGAGCGGGTGAGCGCGGGCAGGTCGCGGGTGCGCGAGTGGGCGATCGTGACGGTGGCGTCGCGGCCCAGCAGCAGCTGCGCCATCGGCCGCCCGACCAGTGTGGACCGGCCCACGACGACGGCGCGGCGCCCGGCGAGCCCGATCCCGGCGGCGTCGAGCAGGGCGATCACCCCGGCCGGGGTGCACGGCCGCAGCCCGGGCTCGCCGCGGGCCAGCAGGCCCTGGCTGCGGGTGGTGAGCCCGTCGACGTCCTTCTCCGGGGGGATCCGCTCGACCAGCCGGGCCGGGTCGAGATGCCCGGGCAGCGGGAGCTGCAGCAGGATCCCGGTGACCCGGTCGTCGGCGGCGAGCTCGTCGAGCACCGCGGCGACCTCGGCCTCGGACGCGGTGCCGGGCAGATGCCGGTGCACGTCGCCGATCCCGGCGGCGGCCGCGGAGCGGCGCTTGTTCGCCACGTACACGCCGCTGGCCGGGTCGTCGCCGACCAGCACGGTGGCCAGGACCGGTGCGGTGGTGAGTGCGGCGGCCCGGCGGGCGGTCTCCTCGCGGACGCCGCGGGCCACCATCCGGCCGTCGATCACGGTGGCGGTCACCGGCCGAACACCACCGTCTGGTTGCCGTCGACGACGATCCGGTCCTCGCAGTGCCAGCGCACCGCCCGGGACAGCACGGCGCGCTCGACGTCGGCGCCCTTCTGCACCAGGTCCTGCACGGTGTCGGTGTGCGACACCCGGACCACGTCCTGCTCGATGATCGGCCCCTCGTCCAGGTCCTCGGTCACGTAGTGCGCGGTGGCGCCGACCAGCTTCACGCCGCGGTCCTTGGCCTTCGCGTACGGCCCCGCCCCGATGAACGCGGGCAGGAACGAGTGGTGGATGTTGATCACCGGAGCGCCCAGCCGCTGCAGGAAGCCGGCCGAGACGATCTGCATGTAGCGGGCCAGCACGACCAGGTCGACCCGGCCGGCGAGCAATCGCAGGTGCTCCGCCTCGGCCTCGGACTTGTCGCCGGTGACCGGCACGTGCACGAACGGGATGCCGAACGGCTCGACCTCGGCGGCGAGATCGGGATGGTTCGCCACGACCGTGGTGACGTCGATCGGGAGCTCCCGGCGGCGCCACCGCCACAGCAGGTCGAGCAGGCAGTGGTCGGTGCGCGAGGCGAAGATCGCGACCCGCTTGCGGTGCGCGGTGTCGTGCAGCGACCAGCGCAGTCCCAGCCCGCCGGCGATCTCCCGGTCCAGGTCGGCCGCCAGCGCGGGCCGCGCCGCGGCGAGATCGGGCAGCGCGAAGACGGTGCGCTGGGCGAACTGCCCGCCGACGGTGTCGGTGGAGTGCTGGCGCAGCGAGACGATGTTCGCCCCGTGCCGGGTCAGCACCGCCGACACCGCCGACACGATCCCGGGCCGGTCGGGCCCCTGCACGAGCAGCCTGCCGACCCCGGTGGTCCCGTCGAGCCCGGCCGCGGCCGGGCCGCCCGCGGTCAGCGCGGCGGCGCTCGCCCGGCTGCGCCGGGCCGTCACGCCGGCCATCAGTGGCCCAGCGGGGTGGTGCTCACGCGCGCCCGCAGCGTGGTCTGGACGTGCCGTTCGACGTTGCGCTTCGGCGTGCCGCCGTCCTCCTCGCCCCAGACGATCGTGACCTCGGTGCCGTCGGCGGCCGCGGCCTCGTCGAGGAAGCCGACCGACATCCAGGAGCCGATGTTCACGGTGTACCCGCAGAGCGTGGACACCCCGACCGGCCGGTCGTCGACGAGCACGCTGTCCAGGTGGATCCGGGAGTAGCGGCCCAGCGGGGTGTCGAGGTACTTGGCCCGCTTCTCGCCGTCGAACAGGCTGGAGGCGTGGATCCGGGCCACGTCCTCGGGGTTCCAGCGCAGCCAGACCTTCGTCCGGCGCGGGCCCTCGGCGGCGCGCTGCAAGGCGTCCCGGCCGACGAAGTCGTGATCGAACCTGACGAGGTGGCCGTAGCCGAAGTCGTACGGGGTCGTGTAGTAGTCCTCGACGGTCGGCGCGGCGTAGCTGCCGCCGATGGACAGCTTGCCCTCGTACCCGTTGCCGGGCAGCCACTCCCGGTAGCCCTTGAGCTCGGGCGCGGTGTAGATCGCCGGGGTCGGCTGCGCGGCGTAGCCGGACTCGATGCCGCCGGTGTAGTACGCCAGCGCCCCGCCGAGGACCAGCCCGAACTCCTCCCCCGCCGCCACGAGCGCGTCCCAGCAGGGCCGGTAGTCCTCCCAGGGGCCCCAGATCTCCATGCCCATCGACTCGGCGCCGGGGACACCGGCCATGGTGTGCGACAGGGCCCGCACCGGCCGCCCGCCGAGGGTGAACGAGGTCATCCCGAAGAACCGGACCGGGTCCAGCGGGCCGCCGTGCGCCTTCTCCAGGATCGCCCGCGCGGTGGGGCCCTCGATCTCGAAGCGGAACAGCCTGCGGTGCCCGCCGGGCGGCTGGTCCGCGGTCCGCTCGTCCCGGACGATCTCGACGTCGTAGCCCTGGGTCTCGGCCCGGTAGGTGAGCCAGTTCGCGGTGGCGGTCGGGCCGACCACGCTGACCTCGTTCTCGCCGAGCCCGAACAGCACGGCGGTGCCGATCATCCGGCCCTCCTCGGTGCACGCCACGAGGTGTTTGGCCTTGTTCGGCGCCCAGGTCGCGAAGCTGTTGGTGCCGGACTCGGTGAGCAGCCGGTCGACGTCCGGGCCGGTGAAGTAGACGTCGGTCATGTGGTGGCTCTGGTCGAACAGCACCGCCGTCGTGCGCCAGGCCGCCTGCTCGTCCTGCCAGTTGGTGATCTGGTCCGGGTAGTCGAAGCGGAACCGGTTGGCGGGCGAGTGGCGCAGCATCCGCAGCGGGTCGCCCACCCGCGCCAGCTTCGCCTCGAGGCTCTCGGGCATCGTCGTCTCCATCGTCGAGGCTCAGTCCGTATACGTACTAACTCGGCGGACGGTAGTTGAGCAGTAGTGTTCGGTCAAGCAATGGATTGACGAGGGACGACCGTACGCATACGTTCTAACGTATGGCGCAGAACCCGGTCGACGCCGTCGTCGACGCCCACCGCGCACTGCACGCCGCCGGCCAGGCCGACCTGATCTGGGGGCACGCCGCGCTGCGCGACCCGGACGGGCGCGGCCTGTGGACCAAGTCCGCCGGCTGGGGCATGGAGGAGATCACCCCGGAGCGGGTCGTGCTGCTCGCCGACGACGGCACGGTCCTGCAGGGCGGCGGCCGGCGGCACATCGAGTTCCACATCCACGCCGCGCTGCTGCGCGCCCGCCCGGACATCGGGGCCACCGTGCACACCCACGCCGAGGCCGCGACGGCGTTCGCCGCCCTGGACACCCCGCTGCGGCCGCTGTCGCACGACGCGGTCCCGTTCCTCGATCCGGACGTCGTGCGCTTCACCCGCACCGGCGACCTGATCGCGACCGCCGAGCTGGGCGACGCACTGGCCGAGGCGATCGGCGACACCAACGGCTGCCTGATCCCCGGGCACGGGATGGTGACCGTCGGGGCGGACCTGCCCGCGGCGGTGATGCACGCGGCGCTGCTGGACCGGGCCTGCCGGATCCAGCTGCAGGCGACCGCTGCCGGGGGGCCCGCCCGCTGGTCGCCGGACGGGGAGGTGGCCGACAAGCGCCGGGGGCTGTGGACGTCCACGCAGCTCGGGGCGGGATACGGGTACCTCGTGCGCAGCGGTGCGGCGGGCCGGTAGCGCTCAGCGGACCGGTAGCGCTCAGCAGGCCGGTAGCGCTCAGCAGGCCGGTCGCGCTCAGCGGGCCGGTCGCGCTCAGCGGGCCGGTAGCACGATGTCGTCCGGTCCGACGTCGAGCCGCCCGGTCCGGCGCGCCAGCTCGAGCGCGGCGTCCAGCCGTTCCACGGCGGCCGGGGTGCGACGGAGCAGGCCGAACACCCGGAGCGTCTCCCGGTGCAGCTCCGGTCGGGCCATCCCCGCCCCGGCGACGACCAGCGCCGCCATCGCGTTGCCGAGCTCGCGCAGCGGGATCTCCTCGACCCGGCGCGAGGGCGACTCCCCCGCCGGCCGGTAGCCGGTCCAGGTGCCGGGATCGATGCCGGCCGGCCACACGACCGGCTCCGCGCGGTCCGTGCGCAGCTCGCGCGGCAGGTGCGCCAGGATCTGCTCGCGGCGGCTCTCGCTGACCTTGCTCAGGTCGAACGCGTTCGCCACCAGCGACGCCAGCCGGTCCGCCCGGACCGGCCCCTCCGCCTCCACGACCTCGGCGAGTGCCGCGCGGACCCGCGCCGCCGCGGCGCGGGCGGGCAGCGCGTCGAGCACGTCCCGGCCGCCGAGCGGCCGGGGCCGCCAGGGCACGAACTCGGCCGCGGCGCCCGGCCGGTCCGCGTCGGCACGGTCCGGGGCCGCCGGGACCGCCGGGGCCGCCGCGATCACCGGTTCCGGTTCCGGTGCGCGCCGCCGGCCGCCGGAGCCGGGGACGGCCGGGACCAGTTCGGCGCCGGCCGGGTCGCGCCGTGCCCGGCCGGGCCGCTGCGTACCGGGCTGCTGCGGGCCGGGCTGCTGTGCGCCGGGCTGCTGCGAGCCGGGCCAGGCCGGCCGTCTCCTCGGCATCGGAACCGCTGGCGCCGGGAGCGGCGGTGTCGCCTGCGACAGTGTCATCAGCGGCGGTCTCACCAGCGGCGGTCTCACCAGCGGCGGTCTCACCAGCGGCGGTCTCACCAGCGGCAGAGCCGGCCGGAGGACCGCTCCCGCGCACCGCGCCGACCAGGCCGTCGAGCACCGCGTCCGGATCCGACAGCCAGTGCGGCAGCCAGACCCGCTCCACCCGCGGCCAGCCCAGCACCCGGTGCAGGATCTCCACCGGCAGGTGGTCCCGGTCCCGCGCGGTGAGCCGCCGCGACCATCCCGGACCGTCGAGCAGCACCGCGGTGCCCGCGGACCCGGCACCGCCTGCGGGTCGGTGAGCACCAGGTCGATCACGAAGTCGGACAGGCCGACCCCGGTCCGCACGGCGAGGCCGCGATCCCGGAGCCGCTCGGCGATCTCGTCGCGGTGCCGGTCCGCGACGGCCCGCCGGTCGCGGTCCCGTGGCAGGGCCGAGGGACCGTGCGCCGCGAGTTCCAGGTAGCTGCGCAGGTGCCGGACACCGACCGAGGACGTGTCCTCGGTGCGCATCTGCGACGGGTCGAAGCTGGTGAACACCACGACCTGACGGCGCGCACGGGTCACCGCGACGTTGAGCCGCCGCTCCCCGCCGGCCCGGTTGAGCGGGCCGAAGTTCAGCGGCAGCACACCGCGCTCGTTCACGCTGAACGCGGTGGAGAACAGGACGACGTCGCGCTCGTCGCCCTGGACGTTCTCCAGGTTCTTCACGAACAGCCCCTCCGGGTGCTCGAGCGCCTCCGCGATCCGCGGGTCGTCGAGATCGCGGAGCAGACCCTCGACGAGCGCGCGCTGCTGCTGGTTGAAGGTCACCACCCCGAGTGAGGGGAGCGCGTCCGGCGACGCCGCGAACCGGCGCAGGATCTCGTCGACCACGGCGCGGGCCTCGACCGGGTTGGTGCGCAGCAGCGGTCCGCGACCGGACCGGTGGAACTCCCCGTCGACCCGGACCAGCGACACCGCACCGGTGCCGCGCTCCGGCGCCGGGAACGACGACAGCGCGCCGTCGTAGTAGTGCCGGTTCGAGAACGCGATCAGGGCCTCGTCCTGGCTGCGGTAGTGCCAGCCGAGTCGCTGCGCGGGCACGCGCGCCTGCACGCACTCGGTCAGGATCGACTCCTCGTCGTCCACGATGCCGGCGGAGTCGGCCCCGTCGGCCGGGTCGTCCGGTCCTCCCACGTCGGCGAAGCTGGTCGGCGGCATCTGCTTCGAGTCGCCGACGACCACGACCGAGCGGGCCCGCCCCATCGCGCCGACCGCGTCGGCGACCCGCACCTGGGACGCCTCGTCGAACACCACGATGTCGAACTGGTCGGCGACCGCGGGGAAGAAGCGGGCGAGCGAGTCGGGGCTCACCAGCACGCACGGCAGCACCCGGCTGATCAGGTCGCCGTAGGTGCTCATCAGCTCCCGGATCTTCATGCCGCCGCGCTTCGCCCCGAGGGCGCGCCGCAGCGCGCCGATCCGGCCGGACGTCGCGCCGGTGTCGAACTCGCGGCGCGCCATCGTCCGGTGCGGGAGCAGCGTGCCGAGGTGCTCCCGGACCGCCATCGAGGTGCGGCCGAACCGGGCGATCGCCCGGTCGTGCGCGACCGGGTCGAACCGGCCGAGCTCGGTTCCGTCCAGCCGCTCCCGGACCGACGCCCGGGCCAGGCCCAGCTCGAACGCCCGGCGGGCGTCGTCCGGGTCCAACCGGTCGGCGAGGACCGCGGCCCGGACGTCCGGCAGGAGGCTGCGCAGTGGCTCCAGGTGACCGATGAGATCGAGCCACGGCCGCAGGCCCGGCAGGTCGGGTGCGACCGGTCCGCGGGCGGGCGCGGCCGCCTGCCAGCGCGGCACCAGGCCCTCGGCCCCCGCCCAGCGCTGCAGCGCCTCCGGGGTCGTCGCGCAGGCCGCGACGACGTCGGAGATCGCCGCGGCGACCTCGGCGACCGGGGCCGGGTCGAGCTCCCCGCCGGCGGCGAGTGCCTGCCGCAGCGGCTCGACGTAGCCGGGCCGCATCCCCTGCGACACCGCCGGATCGACCACCGCGGCCGCCCACCGCAGCTGCTCCACCCGGACCCCGATCGCGCTGCGCACGGCGTCGTCGAACGGGTTCCACCGCTGGGGCGGCACGATCCCCGGGATGGCCGCGAGGCCCGCGGCGAGCCCGTCGGCCCGCTCGCGCAACGCCACCAGGGCGGCGACCGCGGCCGGGACCTGCTTCGGCGGGATCGCGGCTCCGGCCCGCAGCGCCGGGGCGAGCCGCTCCCGCACCGCGATCAGCCGACGGCGCCGCCCGAAGATCGACGACGCCGCGGCCGCCCGGGCGGCCCCGTCCAGCTCGCCCAGCGGCAGATCGAGTGCCTGCGGGCCGAACGACGCCAGGGCCGGGTGCTCCTCGGAGCGGAACCGGTCGAGCTCGGCCAGCGCCCGCTCGACCGCGCCGGACCAGCGCCGGGACCGGACCTCGTCGAGCACCGGGACCGGGGCCCGCAGCCGCTGCAGCCGCACGAGCAGCTCCAGCTCGCCCGCGGTCACGGCGGAGTCGAGGGCGGGTCGCCACCGCACGGGCAGCCGCGGGATCGCGGCGTCCAGGCGGGCCACCGCCCGCGCCACCACCCGGGTGTCGACGCCCACCGCGGTGTCGACGAACGACCACGGGCGCGCGCCGCGCAGCCGGGCCGCGTCGGTCAGCTCGGGCAACCGGGCGAACAGCGTCCGCAGCATGTCCGCGGTGCCGGAGCGCGTGTTCCCGGCGACGACGGACTCCGGGACCCCGATCGCGGCGACGTCGCCGTGCGCGAGCTCGGCCGAGCGGGCCTCGTGGAGCGAGAACCCGGCCGCGTTGCGCTCGGCCATCCGGTAGGCGTACCGGGTCAGTGCCCGGCGCGCGGCGCGCAGCTCCTCCCGGCGCGCGTCGTGCTCGGTGACGTCGACCGGGACCACGTGGTCCAGCGCGGCCGCGATCTGCTGCCGCACCGCGACGGGCTTGCTGCCCCGGTCGTGCAGGTCCAGCGACAACGCACCCAGCCCCACGGCGTCGAGCCGCTTCTGCACGACGTCGAGCGCCGCGCGCTTCTCCGCCACGAACAGCACCCGGCGGCCCTGCACCATCGCGTGCGCCAGCAGGTTGGTGATCGTCTGGGACTTCCCGGTGCCGGGCGGCCCCTCCAGCACGAAGGTGCGACCGGCCACCGCGTCGGCGACCGCCCGCAGCTGGGACGCGTCGGCGACCACCGGGCACTGCTCGTCGAGGCCGTCCAGGTCGTGCGGCCCCGGGTCGGCGACCGGATCGACGAACTGCTCGGTCGGGCTGTGCAGCAGGTGCGCGACCAGCGGGTTCCCCGCGAAGGCCGCCCAGCTGTCGTCGAGGTCCTTCCAGAGCCGGAACTTGGCGAACTGCAGGATCGCGAGGTCCGCGGTCGGTTCGACCCGGAAGTTGAGGCCGCGTGCCGCGATCGCCTCGCGGGTCGCGTCGAACGCCGCGTCGAGGTCGATCCCGGCGCCGTCCTCGGCCGGTTCGGACAGTCCGGGAACGGTCAGACCGTGCGTGCGGCGCAGCTTCTCGATCAGGCAGTAGTTCGGGGTGGACGATCCCGACTCGTCCAGGGTGAGCTGGTAGCGGCCGCCACGCCGGGCCGGGCGCAGGACCACCGGTACGAGGATCAGCGGGGAACGCAGCGTCCGGCCGTCGAGCTCCCAGTGCAGGGTCCCGAGCGCGAGGTAGAGGTTGTTCGCGCCGGTCTCCTCGGCGATGGTGCGGGCCTTGTGCGCCAGGCCCCGCAACCGTGCCGGGTAGCCCGCGGCCGTCACGTCGACGTGCACCGTCCGGTCGGACCGCAGCAGGTCGTCGAGGAACGGCTCGGGCAGCTCCCGCGCGGACCGGACGCCGCGCTCGGCGGCGACCCGGGCGATCTCGTCGGACGCCCGCAGCGCCACCGCGGTGCCCTGGTGCAGCAGGTCCTCCAGGGCGCCGGCGCCACCGCCGGGGAGCATCACGTTCAGCGCCGCACGTTCGGTGAAGTTGATCAGCCGGTTGCGCAGGCTGAGATCGAGCAGCGCGTTCTTCCATCGGGTGACCCGGGCCGGCTCGGTGCCCGACCGCGGACGGCGCGGCTCCCCCGCATCCGCGACGGGCACCGGCGCCGCCCGGGCGCAGGACGGTGCCTGCGGCGTGTAGGTCGTGACCCGGACCGCGCCGTCGGCGTCCCGCACCCGGGCCGGGAGCGGCAGCACCCGATCCCGCCGGGCCTGCCGCACGTCGACGATCCCGAGCACGTGCGACAGGTCGCCGGAGAGGTGGGCGCGGGCCTGCCGGGTCATCTGCCCGAACGTCGCCGGTTCCGGCGAGCGGGTCAGCAGGGTGGTCTCGACCAGCTCGATCATCCCGCGGTCGACCTCGTTGGCGACGCCTGCGGCATCCGACTCGGCGGCGGCGGCGAGGCTCAGCTCCTCCCGCCAGTAGCCGACGAACGCGTGGCCCCGGACCACCCAGAGCAGCGGGTGCACCCCGGCGTACTCCAGCGCCGCGGCCAGCACGACGGCGGTGTCGAGACAGGTCCCGATCCGCCCGTCGAGGACGTCGCCCGGGGTGCGGACCTTCTGCCCGTCGTCGGCCCAGCTCGCCGGGGGCTCGGCGTAGGCGATCCGGCGATCCTGCATCGCCCGGGTGACGGCGGCGACGATCTCGTCGACCCGCTCCGGACCCGACTGGTAGCCCTCCAGCGACGGGCGCCCGGTCGCCCGCTCCAGGATCTCCGAGGCCTCGCGCATCAGGTCGGCGACCGCCGGATGGTTCGGCATCACGTGCGCGGCGAGCATCTCCAGCGCGAGTCCGGGCGGATCCGCCTGCCACTGCTGGGCCGCGAGCAGCAGCACCGGCGCGGACCGCTCTGCGCACAGCCGGCCCGCGCACTCCAGCCGGACCCGGACGTAGCCCGGCCTGCGCTCCTCGACCTGCAGCATCGCCTCCGGATCGAGCGTCAGCCGGACGTCGGCGAGGATCGCGGGGACACCCGCCTCCAGGTCGAGGACGATCTCCCGGGGCTGCCCGATCGGCCCGGTCGCGTCGGCGACCTCCAAGGTGATCCGGGCACCCGGCACGGCCCGGTCGATCCCGTCCACCACCAGCCGCGACACCACGGGGATCCCGTTGTGCGCCATCGCGTAGCTCAGGACGGGGCGCACGTCGAGGGCGATCGTCGGCACCGTGTCCAGAACCTGGTCCATCCGCCACTCCCCCGCTCGCCCCGCGTGACGGCACCCGTCCCGTTGCCCGGAGGTATAACGCCCGGCACCGACAGCTTCGTTACCGACTCCCTATCACGAAGGCTCCCGCTCCCGTACCGGCCGGTGCCGCGGAACACTGTCGGTGACCGGCGCTAGCGTTCGCGTCACCCGATCACGACGGAAGGGTGGACGCATGGACGAGGCCGAGCGCGGGTTGTACGGCCTGCTCGTCGACCGGCTGCTGGCCGACGGGGCGGCCGGGAGCGACGTCACCGGGCTGGTTCTCGCCGCCTGGGCCGGTGAGCACGACCTGCAGGAGGCCCTCGCCGGGCGACCGACCGCGGCGACCGACCCGAACACCCCGCCCGCCGGGTCCGACCGGCCCGAGGCCTACCTGGCCGCGATCCACGTCGAGGGCTTCCGCGGGATCTCCGAGCCGGCCACGCTGGGCCTGCGCCCCGGCCCCGGACTGACCCTGGTGACCGGGCGCAACGGCTCGGGCAAGTCCAGCTTCGCCGAGGCCGCCGAGCTCGCGCTGACCGGGGACAGCTCGCGCTGGAAGGACCGGACGTCGGTCGTCTGGAAGGAGGGCTGGCGCAACCTGCACTGCTCGGGCGGGACGTCGGTCGCCGTCGATCTCGTGACGACCGGGACGTCCGGCCACACCCGGCTCAGCCGGTCCTGGTCGGCTTCCGACGAGCTCGACGACGCCACGTGGACCGTCCAGCCGCCCGGCGCCCGGCGCACCCCGTACGACGGTGGCTCCTGGCGCGAGGACATGACGACCTACCGTCCGTTCCTGTCCTACGGGGAGCTGGGCGCACTGATCGACGGCAGGCCCAGCGCGATGCACGACGCGCTGTTCACGCTGCTCGGCCTCGGCCCGCTCACCGCCGCCCAGGAACGGCTCAAGGCGGCGCGCCGCCCGATGGACGACGCCGTCAAGGCCGTCAACGCGGGACGCACCGCCTTGCGTGCGGCCCTCGAACCGGTCGAGGACGAGCGGGCCACCCGGGCGATCGAGCTGCTGCGCAAGCGCTCCCCCGACCTGGACGCGGTCGCCGAGCTGGCCGCGGGCAGCGACGACGACACCGAGACCGGCGAGCGTCTGCGCGCGTTGCGCACGATCACCCTGCCCGACGCCGACCGGGTCCGGTCGGTCACCGGGCGGCTCCGGGACGCCGAGCGC
The DNA here is from genome assembly GCF_039526905.1 of Pseudonocardia kongjuensis. Taxonomy (NCBI): domain Bacteria; kingdom Bacillati; phylum Actinomycetota; class Actinomycetes; order Pseudonocardiales; family Pseudonocardiaceae; genus Pseudonocardia; species Pseudonocardia kongjuensis. The sequence continues at coordinate 72,211 of NZ_BAAAJK010000005.1, forward strand.
GGATACGCCGCGATCGCCACCGACGACGCCCGCGCCGCCGACGAGACCGCCACCCTGCTGCGGTCCGCGCTGGGGCTGCACTCCCGGCACGGCGAGGAGCCCTGCCCGGTCTGCGGCACCGGCTCGCTCGACGACGCCTGGGCGGCCCGTGCCGAGGCACGCGCGGCGGAGCTGGAGTCCACCGCCACGGCGCTGCGGGCCGCCCAGCGGGAGCGCGAGGACGCCCTGGCGGACGCGCGCGCACTCGTCCGGCGGCTGCCTCCCGCCGTCACCGCCGCGCCCGTCGACACCGGCCCGCTGGTCGCGGCCTGGGAGGCATGGGTCGGCGCCGCCGGCGACGCCGAGCTGCTCGACGCCGCGCACGGCCCGGTCACCGAGGCGCTCGCCGGGGTCCGGGCGGCCGCCGAGGCCGAGCTCGCCCACCGCGACGACGTGTGGGCCCCGCTGGCCCGCCAACTCGCCACCTGGCACGACGACGCGTTCGACGCCCGCCGCGACGAACCCGTGCTCGCCCGGCTCACGGCCGCCGAGAAGTGGCTCACCGGCACCGCGGGCGAGCTGCGCGACCAGCGGCTCGCCCCGTTCGCCGCCGCCTCGCAGCACGTCTGGCGGACGCTGCGGCAGCAGAGCAACGTCGAGCTCGGCCCGGTCCGCCTCGACGGCCGCGGCAACCGGCGCCGGGTCGCGCTGGACGTGAGCGTCGACGACGCCGAGGGCGGCACCGCGCTCGCGATCATGAGCCAGGGCGAGCTGCACGCGCTCGGGCTGTCGCTGTTCCTGCCCCGCGCGACGGTGCCGGAGAGCCCGTTCCGGTTCGTCATGATCGACGACCCGGTCCAGGCGATGGACCCGGCGAAGGTCGACGGTCTCGCGATGCTGCTCTCCGAGATCGCACGGGACCGGCAGGTCGTCGTGTTCAGCCACGACGACCGGCTCGCCGACTCGGTCCGCAGGCTCCGGCGGCCGGCGACGATCTGGGAGGTCCAGCGCCGGGAGCGGTCGGTCGTCGAGGTGCAGCCCGGCGGCGACCCGGTCGGGCGCTACCTCTCCGACGCGCGGGCGCTGGCCGCCGATCCGGACCTGCCCGACGACATCCGCGGCGAGCTCGTCGCCACCTGCTGCCGCAGCGCGGTCGAGGCCGCCTGCCACGTGGCGGTCCGGCGGACCCGGCTGTCCCGCGGCGAGCCGCACGCCGAGGTGGAGCGGCTGATCGGCGGAGCGCACACCACCCACAAGATCGCGACGCTGGCCGTGTTCGACGACCCGGCGCGCGGATCGGACCTGCTGGGCAGGCTCCGCGACGCCGGCCCGGGGGCGCAGGACGCCTTCCAGAACTGCAGGAAGGGCGCGCACGCGGGGCTGCGCGGTGACCTGCGGCCGTTCCTGCGCGACGTGGAGAGGCTGGCCGCGTGGCTGCAGCAGAGGTGACCGTCCCCGCCCCGGTCCGCCGGCTCGCCGTCGCCGACCGGCTGCTGCAGGATCCGGACCTGGTGGCGACCGCGGTCTGGCCGCGGGCCTGCGCCTGGCTGATCCGGCTCGCCGTCGAGCACGCCGTCGACGGCTACTGGTCCCGCACCCGTCCGGAGCTGACGGCGACGAGCCGCCGGACGCAGTTCATCGTGCTCCGGCACCGCGAGCCGGACACCGGCCCGGCCGCCGAGGAGCTGTGGTCGCGGTTGAGCCGGGCGGCGCACCACCACGCCTACGAGCTGGCCCCGACCGCGGCCGAGCTCCGCACCTGGCACGCCGAGGCGGTCCGGGTGGTGCGGCTGCTGGCCTGACCGGCCGACGACGCGGGGCGCCCGGGGGTCGTCAGGCCCCGTCGGCCCGCTGCCACCGGAAGGGATCGTCCTCGAGCCCCGCGCGGTCCCAGTGCCCGAGGTCGGCGGCGGCCTCGTAGCTGCTGCGCAGGAACTCGGCGACCGCCCGATCGGGATCGGGCGCGGCGCGGGCGACCTCGTAGGGCAGCAGGAACTGCTGGAACTCGGTGCTGAAGAACGCGCCGTCCGGCCCGACCGGCCGGTCGGCGAACCCGTCGGGGCCGGGATAGGCGTAGGAGTAGAAGGCGCCCTCCTCGCCGCCGCCGGGCCAGAAGCCGCAGCTGGACAGCTCGCGGGAGTAGCCCTCGACCATCACCCAGTCCCCGCAGTTGGGCACGCCGCCGGGGTGCGCCGGGGCGGGCCGACCGGAGAACCGGGTGCAGGCCAGGTCCATGCCGCCCCAGAAGAAGTGCACCGGGCTGACCTTGCCGACGAAGTGCGACCGGAACTCGCCGATCACCCGGTTGGCCTGCAGCAGCTGCCGCCAGAACAGGGCGGCCGCAGCGCCGTCGTAGGAGTCGTGGACGTGGTCCTCGGCGAACGGGATGGCCGGGTCGACCTCGTTGGGGTGCGGCCGGATCGGGGCGTCGATCCCGAGCTCGCCGAGGGCGGCCATGACCCGGGCGTAGAACTCGGCGACCGGCATCGGCGCCAGCGGGACGGTCCGGGTGCCCGTGTCGCTGCTGCGGATCTCCAGCCGGTGGCCGAGGAAGTCGAACTCGATCTCGAAGGCGCCGGTGCCGTACGGGACGGCCGAGGTGGTCAGTCCGCGCGGGGTCACGTAGAGGGCCACCTGCCACCAGTGGTTGACCAGCGGGGCGTGCGCCATCCGGATCTTGCCCACGATCTGGGTCCACATGTGCAGGGTCTCGCGGGTGGCGGTCCAGTCCGCGACCCGCAGGGTCGGCCAGGCCGTCGTCGAGGTGGTCATCGGACGAGTGTCGGGCCGCCCGCGGCGGACCGCATCGGTCGGTCAATCGGTCGGCCCGCGGCCGGGGTGGATCTGCGGGCCGGTGACCGCGCACTGGGCGTAGGAGTCCGGCCGGATCCGGCCGGACGGCTCCGGCCCGTCCGGTCCCGCGGCCGGGCGGCGCAGGAACACCGCCGCCAGCACCGCGGCGATCACCATCAACGCGGCGCTGATCAGCATCGCCGTCCGGAAGCCCGCGCCGAACGCGACCGGGTCGGTGTAGTCCGCGCCGGAGATCCCGGCGGCCACCGGGATCACGGCGACGGCGAGCAGCCCGGCGGCGCGCGCGATCGCGTTGTTCACCCCGGACGCGACGCCGGCGTGCCGGTCCGACGCCGAGTCCAGCACCGTCGAGGTCAGCGGGGCGACCACGAGGGTGAGCCCGCAGCCGAACACGACCACCGGCACCAGCACGTCCGGCCCGAACGACGCGTCCGCCCCGATCCGGGAGACGAGTGCCAGCCCGGCGGCGGCGACCAGGGTGCCCGCGGTGATCGGGATCCGCGGCCCGATCCGCCTGCCCAGCCGCCCCGAGGCGGCGGAGAAGACCAGCATGATCACGGTCACCGGCAGCAGGGTCGCCCCGGCCTGCAGCGGCGAGAGGCCCACGACCACCTGCAGGTGCAGCACCAGGAGCACGAACAGCCCGCCGAGCGCCGCGTACACCATCAGCGTCACCGCGTTCGCGGCGCTGAACTGCGCGTTCCGGAACAGGGTCATCGGCACCAGCGGATGGGTGGAGCGCCGTTCGACGAGCACGAAGCCGACCAGTGCGAGCACCCCGGCGACGCCGATGGACAGCACCACGGCGTCGGCGCCCTGCTCGCCGGCCGAGGTCAGCGACCAGGTCAGCCCGGCGAGACCCAGCACGGCCAGCGCGGTGCCCGCGACGTCGAGCCGCGGCGCGGCGTCCGGGTCGCGCGACTCGGGGACGTGCCGGGCGGCCACCGCCACGATGAGCACGGCGACCGGCAGGTTCACCAGGAACACCGCGCGCCAGCTCCACTCGACGAGCCAGCCGCCGAGGAACGGGCCGACCGCCCCGGCGATGCCGCCGAGCCCGGACCAGGCGCCGACCGCGGCGGCCCGGTCGGCGCCGCGGAACGAGGCCGAGATGATCGCCAGGCTGCCGGGGGTGAGCAGAGCACCGCCGACGCCCTGCAGGGCCCGGGCCGCGACCAGCATCTCGATGCTCTGCGCCGCCCCGCAGAGCAGTGACGCCACGGCGAACCAGACGACCCCGACCACGAACACCCGGCGCCGGCCGAACCGGTCCCCCAGCGAGCCACCGAGCAGGATCAGCGAGGCCAGGGTCAGTGTGTAGGCGTTGACGGTCCACTGCAGACCGGCGAAACCGGCGTCGAACTCGTCGCCGATCCGCCCGAGCGCGACGTTGACCACGGTGGCGTCGAGCATCGCCAGGCCGGACCCGAGCACGGTGGTGAACAGCACCCAGCGCCCGCGCGACGTCCCCATCCGCAGGCCGGGCCCGTCCACTCCGGTCACCCCGATCCCCTTCCCCGATGCCGCGCCGGCACCACACGGTGGCACCGCGGCGGCGCCGCCGCGAGCCGGGGCGCCGGTCAGTCGGTGACCCGGCTGGCCGCCCGGTACTCGAGATCGGCGTACTCCGGGTGGCGGGCCAGCCAGCCGGCGATGAACGGGCAGACGGCGAGCACCCGGAGGCCGTCGGCGCGGACCGACGCGATCCCCTCCCGGGCCAGCGCCGAGCCCACCCCCTTCCCCTCGAAGGCGGGGTCGACCTCGGTGTGCACGAACGCGACGAGCTGCGCCGTGCGCGCGTACTCGGCGACACCGGCCAGGGTCTCGCCCTCGCGGGCCTCGAATCGGTTCGCGGCCCGGTTGTCGGTCACGACGATCATGTGACGTCCTCTCTCGGTGGTCGTCCCGGTGGTCGTCCGCGGGGTCAGCGGTACTCGGGATTGGGGTGGCCGGGGCGGGCGCCGGCGTCCCACGCGGTGCGCTGGTTGCCGTGGGCCGGGAAGCCGCCGGCGTTGCGGATCATCGACGCGGTGTGCATCAGGTTGTAGGCCATGAAGGTGATGTTGCGGTTGGTGAAGTCGTTCTCCGGGCCGCCGGACCCCTCGTCGAGGTAGGACGGGCCGGGCCCGACCTCGCCCAGCCAGCCGGCGTCGGCCTGCGGCGGGATGGTGAAGCCGATGTGCTGCAGGCTGTAGAGGATGCTCATCGAGCAGTGCTTGAGGCCGTCCTCGTTGCCGGTGAGCAGGCAGCCGCCCACCCGCCCGTAGTAGGCGTACTGGCCGTGCTCGTTGAGCACGCCCGAGTAGCCGTAGAGCCGCTCGATCACCCGGCGGGTCACCGAGCTGTTGTCGCCCAGCCAGATCGGCCCGCCGATGACCAGGATGTCGGCGGCCAGGATCCGGGTCAGCAGGGCGGGCCACTCGTCGCCGTCCCAGCCGAACCCGGTCATGTCCGGGCGGACGCCGGTGGCGATGTCGTGGTCGACCGCGCGGATCTGGTCGACGTGGACGCCGTTCGCCTCCATGATCGCGACGCTGCGGTCGATCACGCCCTGGGTGTGGCTGAGGCCCGGCGAGCGGTTCAGTGTGCAGTTGACGTACACGGCGCGCAGCCCGGTGAAGTCGGGCTCGGCGGTCGGGGGCGTGCTCACGCCCCGAGTGTCGGGCGGCCGGGCCGGGAGCGAATCGGTCGGCGGATCGGTCGCCCGGTCGCGTCGCCCTGTCCGGCACCGGAGATCGGTTGGTTACGCTGCACCGGGTCGCCGGGTGGGCCCGTGGGAGGGCTGCGGTGACGACGGAGCTGGTGGGCCGGGGCGCCGAGACGGCGGCGCTGGACCGGCTGCTGGCCCGGGCGGCGGACGGCGCGGGCTCCGCGCTGCTGCTGTGGGGCGAGCCGGGGATCGGCAAGACCGCGCTGCTCGACCACGCGGTGGGCGCTGCCGCCGGTTCGACGGTGCTGCGCTGCCGCGGCACCCGGATGGAGGCCGGGCTGGCGTTCGCCGCCCTGCACGAGCTGCTGTGGCCGGTGACCGACCGGCTGGACGCCCTCCCCACGCCGCAGGCCGCCGCGCTGGGTGGCGCGCTGGGCCGGACCGGGGAGCCGGCCAACCGCTTCCTGATCGGTGCGGCGGTGCTGTCGCTGGTGTCCGACCTGGCCCGGCGACGGCCGGTGCTGGTCGTCGTCGACGACGTGCAGTGGATCGACGAGGCGTCCGCGCACGCACTCGGGTTCCTGGCCCGGCGGGTCGCGAGCGATCCGGTCGTGGTCCTGCTCGCCGGGCACGAGGAGCCGGCGACCGGGCCGTGGGACGGGCTGGCCGCCCTGGAGATCGGCGGGCTGGCCGACGACGACGCCCGCTCGCTGGTCGCCGCCGCCGCGCCCGGCGCCGATCCGGCGCTGGTCGACGCCACGGTCCGGACGGCGGGCGGCAATCCGCTGGCCCTGCACGAGCTGCCCACCCTCGACCGGGCGCCGGCCGACACGCCGCTGCCCGCGCCGGGCCCACCGGTGCCGATCGGCCCCCGGCTGCGGCGGGCGTTCCGCGACCGGGTCGCCACCGTGCCGGAGCCGGCCAGGGCGCTGCTGCTGCTGGCCGCGGCCGAGGACCGGGGCGACCGGCACGTCGTGCACCGGGCCGGGGCCGAACGCGGCGTCGACGACTCCGCCTGGGACGACGCGCTGCGCTCGGGCCTGCTGCACGCCACCGGTTCCCGCGTGGAGTTCCGGCACCCGCTGATCCCGGCGGCCATCTACGACGGCGCCCCGCTCGGCGACCGGCAGGCCGCGCACCGGGCCCTGGCCGCGGCCCTGCCCGCGGACGCGGTCGAGGAACGCGCCTGGCACCTGGCCGCCGCCGCGGACGCGCCGGACGAGGAGGTCGCCGCGCTGCTCGAGCTCGCCGCGGCGAAGTCGCTGCGCTGCGGGGCCGGCCCGGCCGGCGCGCGCACCCTGCTGCGCGCCGCCGAGCTCTCGCCCGCGCCGGCCCAGGCCGCGCGCCGGTTGGCCGCCGCCGCCCGCGCCGCCTGGGAGGCCGGGCACGCGGAGGCCGCCCGGCAGCTGCTCGACGACGCCGAGCGGCTGGAGAGCGGGACCGACGTGGCCCGGGCCAGCAGCGGCCTGCGCGGCATCCTCGAGTTCGCCACCGGCATCCCGGAGCGCGCCCACCACCACCTGATCCGCGACATGGACGCCGTCGCCGGCAGCCGGGACGCGGTGCAGCTGGGCTCGGTGGCCGTCCGCGCCGCCTGGTCGGCCGGCCGGTCCGACCTCCAGCAGCAGGCGCTGCAGCGGCTGCTGGCCGTGGACGCCGACGACGACCCGGCGCTGGCCGGGCAGCTGCCGGCGTTGCGGACCCTCTGGTCCTGCTACGACCGGGCCGGCGGGCCCGCCCCGATCACCCCGGCCGCGGCCCGGGCCGCCGCCGACCGGCTCGTGTCCGTCGCCTGGGAGCTGCTCCCACCGGCCCCGCTGGTCCAGCTCTGGGGCGTCGTGCAGCCGGTGCGCGACCTGCTGCGGGTGCAGGCCGCCGCGCTGCGCGACCGCCACGAGCTCGCCGCGCTGGCGGTGGTCCTCGCCCAGGGCGCGGTGCTCGACCTGGACGCCGGACGCTGGGGCGCCGCCGAGGCCGCCGCGGTCGACGGCCTGCAGCTCGCCCGGGAGGTCGGCGCGGACCACGTCGCCACCCAGTGCCACGGCACCCTCGGGCTGCTCGCCGCCGCCCGCGGCGACGACGGCGCGGTCGACGGGCACGCGCGATGGGCGCTGGAGGTCTCGGCGCCGCGCGGGGTGCGGGCGCTCAGCGGCGCCGCGTACTGGCCGCGCGGCCGGGCGGCGCTGTTCGGCGGGCGCCCCGACGAGGCGCTGGACCACCTGATGCCGCTGGCCCGGCCCGGTCACGACGCCGCCCACCCCACGTTCGCGCTGCTCGCCGCCGCGGACACCGCCGAGGCGGCGGTGCAGGCCGGGCGCCTCGACGTCGCCGCGACCCGGCTCGCGGCGGTGCAGGACTGGGCCCGGCGCTCGGGGGCGGCCTGGGCCGAGGCGACCGTGCACCGCCTGCAGGCCCTGACCGGCGGGTCGGGGACGGCCGAGGCGTCCTACCGGCGGGCGCTCGACCTGGCGGAGACCGCGGGCACCCCGTTCGAGCAGGCCCGCACCCGGATGCTGTACGGCGAGTGGCTGCGCCGCGCCCGGCGCCGCTCCGACGCCCGCCGCCAGCTCGCCGCCGCCGCGGCCGTGTTCGACCGGCTCGGCGCCGATCCGCTGCGCAGGCGGTCGCTGCGCGAGCAGGACCTGGCCGACGCCCCGCCCGCCCGCCGCGGGCCGGGACCGGCCGCCGGGCTGACCGCCCAGGAGCTGCGGGTCGCCCGGCTGGCGTCCGACCGCCTGACGAACCGGGAGATCGCGGCACAGCTCCTGATCAGCCCGCGCACGGTCGGCCACCACCTGGCGAACGTCTATCCCAAGCTCGGCATCAGCTCCCGGACCGAGCTGGCCCGGATCGACCTCGCCGGGGACCTGCGGATCGGCGCGGACGCCCGCGGCCGCTGACCGGGGCGGTCCGGCCGGGCGCCGGCTCAGCGCCCGCCGGGGCCCGCCGCGAAGGCACCGAGGTGGAGCAGGACCACCGCCGCCAGGTTGGGGAGCCGGGTGCACCCGGTGGTGACGTCGGTGCCCGACGCGTAGTGCGCCCGCATCAGCTCGGAGAACCCGACCGGCGAGACGTCCGCCGGGGCGTCGGCCAGGATCCGGTTCGCCGTGTCGATGTCGGCCCGGGTCAGGCAGGCGGACCACAGGCGCTGCCGGATGCAGATCCGATCGGCCCCGACGCTGTCGACGGTGAGCCGGGAGGACCCGACGAGCGGGCTCAGGCTGTCGCCGGGCGCGAGGCGGCTGACGACGTCGGTCCAGGCGATCACGGGGTCCTCCTCGGTGGGGTGCGGCACCGGCGCGGATCCGGGACCGGGGTCACGTCGTCGTCCCGGCGGGGCCGCCGGGCCGGCCCGGGTAGCGGCCCGCGGCCCGGTGGAAGCTCGCCAGCCGATCCCGGTGCGGGACCACCGGACAGGTCCCGCAGTACGACGGCCGGTCCGCGGCCGCGCAGCGGAACGCGAGGCAGCAGGTGCGCCGCCACACCACCATCCACCGGTCGCCGTCCGCGGCGGGATGGCGCACCGACTCGACCGAGACCAGCCCGCGCAGGCGCGGTGCGGCGGCGAGCACGTCCCGGGCGGTGCCCGCGAGCGCGTCGCGGTGCGGCGCCGACCAGGACAGGGCCAGGAAGACCTGTGCGACGGCGACGGCCACGTTGCCCCACAGGACGCGCCGGCCGGCCCGCGTCTCGCGGTGCGCCTGCTCGACCAGCAGCTCCAGGTGGCCGTCCACCAGGGCGGTGACGACCTCGCCGACGGCCGGCCCGGCCGGCTGCGGGGTGCCGACGAACCCGATCCGGAACGATCCGCCCGGGTCGTCGGTGTCGATCACGACGTTGGCCCAGGCCGGGTCCAGCCAGCGGCCGTGCAGCAGGTGCTCGCCCAGCACCGGCCAGACCAGCCGGCGCGCGTAGGCCAGCACGAGCAGTGACCCGGCCGCCGCCGCGCCCGCCCCGCGGGCCCGGCGGACGGCCAGGATCATCGACGGGAGGTCCCGGTCGACGACGGTGCGGGCGGGGCGGCCCGGCCCGTCGCCGATCCCGCAGTCGGCGGTGAACTGCGCGGCGACCTGCGGCGGCAGCGCGAGATCCGGCGGCACCGGCGCTACTCCAGGAAACCGAGGTCTTTGAGCACGTGCGCCGCGGAGGTGGCACGCACGTCGGCGACGAGTGTCCGGTACTCCTCCACGAACAGGCCCGCGTGCCGGCTCATCCGGTCGGCCTCGACGAGATCGACGGCCTTCTCCAGGTCCGCGCGGCGCAGGGTGTCGCGCCAGAGCGCGTTGCGGATGTGCACCCCGTCCGCGTCGACCCCGGTGACCTGCAGGGTCTTCCCGCCGGCGACGGTCGGGATCCGCGCGCCGCCGTCGTACTTCCGTTCCACGTCCGCCCAGATCAACGGCATGCGATCAGTCCTGTCCCTCCGGATCCGGGGTGCCGGGCAGGCCCGGCGCCGCGAGCGTCCTCATGAAATCCAGCGTCGCCGCCCGGCGTCGTGCGGCGTCGTCCTCGTCGCAGCCCAGCCCGCGGGCGAGGGTCTCGACGTCCTCTGCCCGCAGGCACACCGCGACGAGCACCTCGCGGTGCTCGGCGGGGATGGCCGCCAGCCGCGACCGCAGCTCCGGCCACCCGCAGACGCGGGCCAGCCCGCCGGTGTCGGCCTCGACGATGCGGGCCTCGGCCAGGGTCGCGATCCGGCCCGAGTAGGGCAGGCCGAAGTAGCGGAACACCAGCGGCCGGGAGACGAGCCCCGCGACGACCTGGACCGCGACCTGGTCGGCCAGGCTCGCGTCGACCAGCCGGTGCGTGCAGGTGTAGAGCACCGCCTCGTAGGTGGAGCGGACCCGCTCCAGCCATTCGGCGAACTCCCGCTCGTCGTCGGTGACGGTGGGCTCGCTCGTCGTGTCGGCGTACACGGTCGCCTCAGCGCCCCGCCGCCGGCGGCGCGGCGGTGCCCACCGGGTGGGCGTCTGCGACTCCGGGCATCGGGATCGTCGCCTTTCGCGGTCGCCGCGGCCGACCGGTCGGTGGGTGGGGTGCAGGGACGGCGGACCGCGGCCCCGGCCGTCCGGGTCGTGCAGGGCGGGGCGGGCGGACGGCAGCCGCCCGCCCGCCCCGGTCCGTCACGGAGTCGGCACCACCGTCTTGGTCATCATCGCGATGTGCTCGGCCTGGACGACCGTGAGGTCCTTGGAGGCCGGCGCGTCCCCGCGGATGGCCTCGTGCGGCACCACGACCCAGCAGGCACAGCCCCAGATGCACTCGCCCGCCATGCCGTCGAAGCGGATCGACTGCTCGGAGAGCATCACCCCGAGATCGAGCAGCCAGGAGTGCATGAGGAGCTTCTCCTCCCACGACTCGATCTTGTCGTAGGCGTCGCGGGCGGCGAAGAACGCGGTGAAGTCGCTCTTCGCGACGCCCGGGATGACGATGTTGGAGTACGCGGTCAGCTCGTCGAAGAACTCGCCGAGCGTGGTGTTGACGGTGCCGTCCTCGCCGTCGAGCACGTACTCGCCGAGGGTGGACTCGAGCTTCTTCTGCAGGGTCTCGTTCCACAGCTCCCGCGGCGACACCGTGTGCGCCTCGATGTAGTCGGTCTTGAATCCCTCGCGCAGGCCGGAGAACTGCGGGATGTAGCCGATCCACTTGCCGACGACCTCGCGCCACTTGCTGCGCGGCTCGCCCGGGAGCACCTCGACCCCGGGGTGGGTGAACTTGGCGACGTCGAACACCGTCCAGGTCCGGTCGCCGGAGATGTTCCGCTCGTGCGGCGCACCGGTGAAGCCGGCCGGACGGAGCATCTTGAACAGCAGCCGCCCGTAGTCCTGCACGACGAACCGGGTGAACGAGTCGTTGACGAACTTGCGGGTGACCATCTTGCGCAGGTGGTCGCGGACCGCGGGCTTGCCGGCCTTGGTGTAGGAGCCGAGCCGCTGCCAGGAGTGCTCCTGGGGCAGGGCGAAGAAGCCGCCGGTGAACGGGTTCTTGTACAGGTCGCCCCAGACCGCCATGACGCCCTGGTTCTTGGCGTCGTCGAGCATGCAGTCGATCTCGTTCATCGTCGGGAACAGCGCGGCGTCGCCGCCCGCGTGCTCCTCGTCGCCGGAGAACGGCATCGCCGCGACGCCGACGACCGGGATGCGGCGCCCGAGCTTGACGTTGGACAGGTGCCGGGCCAGGTCGACCACCATGCCGGAGCCGGTCCCGCCGGCCATCGAGAAGAAGACCAGGACGATCGACGGGAGCTTGGTCGCGTTGATCGAGGCGACGAAGTCGTCGAGCTCCTTCTCCAGCGACTTCTCCTCGCCGTAGTAGTAGTGCCCGTAGATCGCCTTGGACACCGCGCGCGGAATCGACTCACCGGCCTTCGGCATCTCCATGTCGGCCGGCAGCCACGGCTCGTAGTTCGGGTTCCAGTAGTAGCGCGGGTACTCCATCTTGAGGTACTCACGCCAACGGTTGAGGCTGGTCAGGAGGTCCTTCTTCTCCGGGACGTCCAGCGAGACGGCGCGCACCTGGGCCCGGTCGGTGGGGATCCCACGCTCCTCCAACCGCTGGTTGAAACCGCCCATGTACTCCTTGAGCTCGTGCTGGTCCTGATCGCCGATGTCGATCGAGAGACCGGTGAACCGGGCACGCGGGTCCTCGAGCATGTCCTCGATCTCACCGGTGCGCAGCAGGGCCTCCACCATGTAGGCGCCGGCCTTGCCGATGCCGATGGCGTGGATGCAGTGCGGGGACTGCGCGCCGGTGGCGCTGTGGTACATGGACAGAGCCATTGCTGGCCTCCTCGGGATGTCATGGGTCGTCGCCACACGGCCGGTGCGGTCGTGTGCCGATCGGTGATGGGGGGTGAACCGGTGGTGCGGTGGCTGTGTCGTGACCGGTCCCGGCCGGCCTAGCTGACGTAGCCGAGGTCCTTCAGGATGGTCGCGGCCGTGGTGGGGCGTTCGTCGGCGATGTAGGTCCGGTAGTAGTCGACGACGTCGCCGTAGTTGCTGGTCATCTTCCCCTCGTCGAGCAGGGTCATCGCCTTCTCCAGGTAGGCGCGGGTGATCTTGTCCTGCCAGAGCCGGTGGGAGACGTAGACGTACTCGTCGTCGGCGCCGGTCACCTCGAGCGTGCGGGCGCCCGGCATGGACGGCAGCTGGGCGCCACCCTGGTAGCGGGCGACGATCTCGGACCAGTCGGTGGCCATCGCCCGCTCCTCAGCCCGACGCCGGGACGCCGACGCCGGACGAGGCGACCGCGGCGACGTCCTCGTCGCTGATCGGTGAGGCCACGCTCTCGCCGCGGATCGCGGCGTGCGGCACCACGACCCAGCAGGCGCAGCCCCAGATGCACTCGCCGCCCATCCCGTCGAACCGGATGGAGGGCTCGCAGAGCATCACGCCGAGATCGAGCAGCCACGAGTGCATGAGCAGGTGTGCCTCCCACTCGAGCGGGTCGTAGAGATCGCGGGAGGGCACGAACAGCCCGAGATCGAGCTTCGACGCCCGGGGCAGCACCACGCTGACGACGCCGTCGCCGGGGGTCTCCACGGTCTCCACGACCGGCTCCACCCGGGTGGCGGCGACGCCGGGGATCGCCCCGGCCACGGCCGCCGCGGCCGCCTCGGCCGCCGGACCGGTGCCGAACACCCGCGCCTCGGCGTACTCGGTGGCGAAGCCCGCGGTCAGCCCGAGCCCGGACAGGTCGCCGGCCTCGGTCAGCGGGCGGGTGGCCAGCAGGTTGATCCACCGGTCGCTCTGCTCGCCCCGGATCGCCGGGTGCCACTGGTCGCCGGGCACCGCCAGCCAGTTGAGCGCCTTCAGGGTCTCGTAGAGGTCCTTGCCGCCCCCCGCGGTGCTGAACGAGGCGATGGCCTCGACCGGGCTGTGCGTGCCGTCGTCCGGCACGGCGAAGAAGCCGCCGGTGAACGGGTTCTTGTACAGGTCGCCCCAGACGGCCATCACGCCGTTGTTCTTCTCGGTGTCGATCATGCAGTCGAGCTCGTTGATCACCGGGAAGAAGGTCGCCTCGGGCTGCTGCGGCAGGACGCCCATGCCGATCACCCAGGGCCGCCGGCCCAGCTTGATCGAGGAGAGGTGCCGGGCGATCTCCACGACGATCCCGCTGCCGACGGCCTCGGCCATCGAGAACGCGACGACGACGAGCGGGGTCTGCTCGCTGGTGAGCACACCTTCGGCGAACTCGTCCATCGCCGTGGTGATCTCGCGGTTCTGGTAGTACTCGGCACCGTAGATCGCCTTGGCGATCGCCCGGGACATCTCCGCGCTCGATCCGGGGATCTCCAGGTCCCCGGGCAGCCACGGCTCGTAGTTCGGGTTCCAGTAGTAGCGCGGGTACTCCATCTTGAGGAACTCGCGGTACCGGTTGAGCGCCGAGGACAGGTCGGGCCGGCTCGGGATCGGCAGCTCGACGGTGCGGACCGCCGGATCACCGGCCGCCACACCGGACAGGCTGCCGGCGCCGATGTCGACGGCGAGTGCGGTGAACCCGGGCGGGGCGATGCCGGAGATCGCGGAGACGACCTCCGCCCCGGTCGCGCCCAGGCCGAGCACGTGCAGCGAGAAGGGACCCTCGTGGTCGCCCGCGTGATGGACCTTCTCCTTGCTCAGCGCCTCGATGCGGGCGAGCGCGGTGTCCGCCGCCTCGTGGCCGTGGCCGTGGCCGTGTCCATGATCATCGGACATAGGTGTCTGCCTTTCCGGGGATGCTTCCTGGGGTGTGAGAGCCGCGCGCGGCCGCGAGGCGTGAGAGGGAGCCGCGCCGGACCGAGTCGGCCACCGCACGACCCGCGTCGGCCCGCCGGCTCCGGGCGGCCCGCAGGCCGGGCACGGAGAGCTCGGCGTGCTGGACCTCGTAGTCGATCCCGCCGCACAGGCCGAGCACGCGCCCGTCGTGACCGACCAGCGACGAGTGCCCGACCCACTGGCGCGACCCGACGGTGCCCGCGGCGTTCGCCGAGGCCACGTAGCAGCCGTTGGTCCAGGCGAGCCCGCGGGCCGCCTGCACGATCCGGCTCGGTCCGGCGCCGGGGGCGGTCCAGCAGAGGATCACCAGCTCGGCCTCCCGGAGCCCGGGATCGGTGAGCGCCGGCCGGGGGCCGTCGGCGAACGCCAGGGCGGTGCGCAGCCCCCCGGGTCCGTCCACGATCCGCGGCCGGCGCGCGGCGTCACCGCCCGCCGGTCCGCTCACGTGACCGGCGACGACCGTGCCGCGGTCGTCGAGCAGGACCATGCGGTGGGACGGGTCGTCCCGGGTCGCGCCGGCGCTGACCGACACGGCGAGCCAGACCCCGGCCGCCGCGCAGGCGGGCCCGAGCACGTCGAGCGCCTCCTCGGGGAACGCCAGCGCGGGGCGCTCCCCGGTGCCCGTCCCGATCCCGTGCACGCCGTACTCGGGGAGGACGACGAGATCGGCCCGGTAGGCCCCGGCGAGACCGGACACCACCCCCGCGGTCCTGAAGTAGGACAGCCGGGCGTCGGTCCGGGTCCGCACCGTGGGAACGAGCTGGTTGACGACGACGACGCCGACCGTCCCGCCGTCTCCGACCTCGAACGACATGTTGCCCTCCCCTCCTCGTCGACCACTGGAGATGAACCTACGTGAATATCTGCGTTTGGCAATACCTTCTGTGTGAAGTAATTTGGATGCAACGGTCCCCGCGCGGCCCGGGCCGGTGTGACCGGCCCCGGGATCGACTGGAACGTGCGGACGACCTAGCTTTACAATGACAGTGTTTACGGTGACAGCAGTGTGTCGCGGTGCCCGACCCGACGAGGTCGGCGCGCCCGCACGGGTTGTCCGACGCGGGACAGGCCGCTGTGGGGGTGCGGGGATTCGATGGGCAGGACCCGACAGGTCACAGAAAGTACAGGGAGCACAGCAGGCACCGGGGGCACGGCTGACGCCGGGCCCGCGCCCCGGCTGCAGATGAGCCGGCTGCTGGGCCAGGTCGAACGACAGATCGCCCGGCTGCTCGAGGGCACGCTGAGCACCGAGGGCCTGACCGTCGACCAGTGGCGGACCCTCGATCTCCTGGCCGACGGCGACGGGCATCCGATGTCGGAGCTGGCCGGCTCCCTGGTCGTCCCGGGCCCGACCCTGACCAAGATCATGGACAAGCTGGTCGACGCCACGCTGGTGTACCGGCTGGTCGACGACCGCGACCGGCGCCGCGTGCTGGCGTTCCTCTCCGAGGAGGGGCGGAGCCTGCACACCGCGATCGAGCCGCGGGTGGCCGCGGTGGAGGCCGAGGCGGTGGCCGGCCTCGGTGCGGACGCGCTCGTGCTCACCGATCTGCTCGCCCGGCTGGCCGAGCAGAACGCCCCGGCGGGCGCGCGCGGCTAGGCGCGTCCCGGGCCGGGCGTCGCGCTGCGGGCTCGGCGTCCGGCGGGGCCGGCCGCCGGAGCTACGCACCGCCGTGGATCTCGGCCAGGACGTCGAACTCGAGACCGTCGGCGCGGGCCAGGTAGATCCGCTGGACCAGGTGCTGGTCGCGGACCCGCACCGCTCCGCGCGGACCTTCGTAGGCGACCCGGTCCGCCACCGTGGACAGTCGCGGGACGTCGGTGGAGCCGGCGGCCGCGGCCAGCTGCGCCAGCAGGGTGATCCCCTCATAGCAGGACTCGCCCGGCGAGGCCAGCGCGGGAGCCGTCGGGCCGATCGTCTCCAGGTAGCGGCGCTCGAAGTCCAGGCCGTACCCGGTGCCGAGGGTCTCGAAGTAGCCCGCGGCCGAGTAGAGCTCGTGGGTGTTCGCCGCACCGGTCGCCAGCAGCATGTTCTCGTCCATCAGCGGGCTGAGCCGGACGCAGTGGTCGTGCAGCCGCATCTCGGTGAACGCGCGGTTGAACCGCACCGCGTCGGAACCGAGCAGGAACATCAGCACGCCCTGCACCCGGGCGCGTTCGACCCGCCGCAGGACCTGGCCGAAGTCCTCGGTCCCGAGCGGGGTGAAGATCTCGTCCCGGATCTCGGCCCCGACGTGCTCGGCGTAGCTGTGGGCGTAGCGGGCGGACGCGCGCGGCCAGACGTAGTCGTTGCCGACGATCGCCCAGCTCCGGATGCCCATCTCCGCCGACATCCAGCGCATCGCGGGCAGCAGCTGGTCGGTCGGGGTCTCGCCGGTGAGGAAGACACCGGGTGACCGCTCGCCGCCCTCGTAGACCGCGGTGTAGACGTAGGGCACCCGGCCGCGCAGCCGGGGCGCGAGCGTCTCCCGGACGGCCGAGGTGTGCCAGCCGGTGACGGCGTCGACCAGCCCGGCGTCGACCAGCGCGCCGACCTCGCTCGCCACCCGGCCCGGGGACTGCCCCCCGTCCACGGTCCGCAGCCGCACCTCGCGGCCGAGGATGCCGCCGGCCTCGTTGATCTCGATGGCCGCGAACCGGCCGCTGGCCTGGCAGGACGGCCCGTAGATGCCCGACGGTCCGCTGGCCGGCACGACGAACGCGATCTCGATGACATCTGCGGTCACGCGAATCTCCGTCTCGTCCGCACCCGACGATGCGCTGAGTCTGCACCCGTCGTATTGCCTGCATGTTGACGACCTGTAGGCCGATCGGGCGACCGGCCGGCATGCCGGAGCCGGGGGTCGGCGGCCCCCGGTGCATCACCTTGACACAGCCGTACCTTCATAAATATCTTCATCGTGAAATTTCTCCGGGTGGTTCCACCCGGAGGCCCGCCGGTCGCGCGGGCAGCTGGGCCGAACGCCGTAGTGCGAGGTCACAGCCGTGCCGAACCACGTCGTCGTGCGCGCCCGTCCCGACCGGCCCGTCCCTCGCCAGGAGGAAACATGCGTCACGGAGACATCTCGTCGAGCCCGGACACCGTCGGCGTCGCGGTCGTGAACTACAAGATGCCCCGGCTGCACACCAAGGCCGAGGTGCTCGACAACGCGGGCCGGATCGCCGACATGATCATCGGCATGAAGCAGGGCCTGCCCGGCCTGGACCTGGTCGTGTTCCCCGAGTACTCGACCATGGGGATCATGTACGACCAGGACGAGATGTACGCGACCGCGGCCACCGTCCCGGGCGAGGAGACCGAGATCTTCTCCGACGCCTGCCGCCGGGCCGGCACCTGGGGCGTCTTCTCGATCACCGGCGAGCGCCACGAGGACCACCCGAACAAGCCGCCGTACAACACCCTGGTCCTGATCGACGACGAGGGCCGGATCGTCCAGAAGTACCGCAAGATCCTGCCCTGGACCCCGATCGAGGGCTGGTACCCGGGCGACTCGACCTACGTCGCCGACGGCCCCAAGGGCATGAAGATCTCGCTGATCATCTGCGACGACGGGAACTACCCGGAGATCTGGCGGGACTGCGCGATGAAGGGTGCCGAGCTGATCGTCCGCCCGCAGGGCTACATGTACCCGTCCAAGGACCAGCAGGTGATCATGGCGAAGGCGATGGCCTGGGCGAACAACTGCTACGTCGCGGTCGCCAACGACACCGGCTGGGACGGGGTCTACTCCTACTTCGGGCACTCGGCGATCATCGGGTTCGACGGCCGCACCCTCGGCGAGTGCGGCGAGGAGGACTACGGCGTGCAGTACGCCCAGCTCTCGCTGAGCGCGATCCGCGACGCCCGGCGCAACGACCAGTCCCAGAACCACCTGTTCAAGCTGCTGCACCGGGGCTACACCGGCGTGCACGCCGCCGGTGAGGGCGACAAGGGCATCGCGGAGTGCCCGTTCGACTTCTACAAGCTCTGGGTCACCGATGCCCAGAAGGCCCAGGAGGCGGTCGAGGCGATCACCCGCTCGACGGTCGGGGTGGCCAGCGCACCGGTCTACGACCTGCCCTACGACAAGACCCGGAACGCCTGAGCGACCGGTACCCGGACCATCCCGTGCCCTATCTCAGCGACCGGTTCCACGACCGGGACACCGATCTCCGCGCCCCCGGTCCGGCCGCACCGGCAGCGGGCCCGAACCGGACCGGAACCTTCGACGCCACCGCGGTCACCGCGGCGATCGGGCAGCGCGTGCTCGGCCAGGCCGCGGCGCTGGAGGCCGTCGGGCACGCGCTCGTCATCGCCCAGGCCGGGTTCCAGGACCGGGACCGGCCGATGGCGAGCGTCCTGCTCGTCGGACCGACCGGGGTCGGGAAGACCGAGCTCGTCCGGCGGCTGGCGGCGGAGATCCGGTCCGGCCCGGACGACCTCTGCCGGGTCGACATGGGCCAGCTGGGCCAGGAGCACTATGCGGCGTCCCTGGCCGGCGCCCCGCCGGGCTACGCCGGGAGCCGCGAGCACGCGAGCGTGCTGGACCGGGCCACCGTCGAGGGCACCGCGCTGACGCCCGGGATCGTGCTCTTCGACGAGGTGGAGAAGGCGCACCCGCTGGTGCTGAGGGCGCTGCTCGGCGCCCTCGACCACGGCCGGCTGACCCTGGCCGGCGGCGACCGGACGATCTCGTTCCGCAACACCTTCGTGTTCATGACCTCCAACCTTGGGTCGGCCGAACTCGCCCGCCGGCAGGGCCGGGCGTGGCGCCGGGCGCTCGGCTCGCTCCCGGCGAGGGGGCCGGTCGGCCGGCGCGCCCGGGCGGCGCTCGGGCACCGCGACGGCGCGATCGTCGACCGCGCCGTGCGCGACTTCTTCGAACCCGAGTTCCTCAACCGGCTCGACGAGGTCGTCCACTTCGGCGCCATCGCGCCCGGGACGGCGGCGCGGATCGTCGCGCTGCGGCTGGACGACGTGCGCGAGCGCTTCCGGCGGCGCGACGTCGAGCTCGTGATCGGCGACGGCGTCGTCGAGGTGCTGGTCGACGCCGGTTTCGACACGGTGAACGGCGCGCGCGGCCTCGGCCGGAGCGTGCGCCGGAACGTGGTCGTGCCGGTCGCGCAGGCGCTGGTGCGGCACCGCCGGGCCACCGACGGCGCGCGGCCGCCGCTGACCCTGCGGATCGATCCGGCACCCGGCGGGGGCCCGGACCCGCTGGTCGTCCGGCCGCACTCCCCCGGCCGGGCCGGCGCGCACGGCGCCACGGCGGCCGGCGCCGGGCGGGCGGAGCCGGCGTGAGCGGCCGGCTGGCGGACGCGACCAGTCCCTACCTGCTCCAGCACGCCGACGATCCGGTCGACTGGTGGCCGTGGTCGGACGACGCCTTCGCCGACGCCCGCCGGCGCGACGTGCCGGTGCTGCTCTCGATCGGCTACGCGGCGTGCCACTGGTGCCACGTGATGGCCCGGGAGTCGTTCGCCGATCCGGAGACCGCCCGGCAGATCAACGCCGGCTTCGTCGCGATCAAGGTCGACCGCGAGGAACGCCCGGACGTCGACGCCCCCTACATGGCCGCCACCCAGGCCATGACCGGGCGCGGCGGCTGGCCGCTGACCTGCTTCCTGACCCCCGACGGCGAGCCGTTCCACTGCGGGACCTACTACCCGCCGACGCCCCGGTCCGGGCTGCCCGGGTTCCGCCAGGTGCTGACCGCGGTCACGACGGCCTGGGAGCAGGACGGCGCGCGGGTCCGCGAGGCGGCCACCCGGATCACCGCGAACCTCGCCCGGCACGCCGCCGAGGAACGGCCCCGGGTGCCGGTCGGGCCGGAGATCCTCGACCGGGCCGCCGCGACGCTGCTGGACGAGGCCGATCCCGAGCACGGCGGGTTCGGCGCGGCCCCCAAGTTCCCGCAGGCGCTGTGCCTGGAGTTCCTGCTCCGCCATCACGAGCGCACCGGATCGGCGCGGGCGCTGGACGTCGTCGAGCTGACCTGTGAGCGGATGGCCCGGGGCGGCCTGTACGACCAGCTGGCGGGCGGCTTCGCCCGCTACACCGCCGACGCCGCCTGGGTCGTCCCGCACTTCGAGAAGATGCTCCACGACAACGCGCTGCTGCTGCGGCTCTACGCACACCTCGCCCGGCTGACCGGATCGGCGCTCGCGCACCGGATCGCCACCGGGACCGGGGACTTCCTGCTCACCGGGATGGCCGTCGACGGCGGCGGCCTGGCCTCCGCGCTCGACGCGGACGCCGACGGCGAGGAGGGCCTGACCTACCTGTGGACGCCGGGGCAGCTGATCGGCGCGCTCGGGCTCGGCGACGGCATGTGGGCCGCCGACCGGTTCGGCGTCACCAGCGCCGGCACCTTCGGGCAGCGACGGTCCACCCTGCAGCTGCCCGCCGACCCGGACGACGACCAGCGGCTGCGCCGGGTCCGCGCCGCGCTGCTCGACGCCCGGCGGCGGCGCCCGCAGCCCGCCCGCGACGACAAGATCGTCACCGCGTGGAACGCGATGGCCGCCGTCGCGCTCGCCGAGGCGGGCACCGACCTGGGCCGCGACGATTGGGTGTCCGCCGCCGCGGACCTCACCCGGCTGCTCCTCGGACTGCACCTGCGCGACGGACGGCTGTACCGCTCGTCGCGGCACGGGCGGCCGGGCACCGCGGCCGGGGTGCTCGAGGACCACGCCTGGCTGGCCGAGGCCCTCCTCGCCCTGCACCGGTCGACCGGCGACCCCGCCTGGCTCGACACCGCGGGCACCGTCCTCGATCTCACCCTGGACCGGTTCGCCGATCCCGACCGGCCCGGCCGCTTCCACGACACCGCCGACGACGCCGCCCCGATCCTGCACCGGCCGCGCGACCTCGTCGACAACGCCACCCCGTGCGGCAGCTCGGCGCTCGCCGGTGCTCTGCTCACCGCCTCGGTGCTCGTCGACGGGGAGCGGTCGCACCGCTACCGCGAGATCGCCGAGGCCGCACTGTCCACGATGGGCGGGGTCCTCGCCGAGCACGCCCGGTTCGCCGGCCACTGGCTGAGCACCGCCGAGGCACTCGTGCACGGCCCGGTCCTGGTCACCGTCGACGGGGACCCGCGCGACCCGCGGTTCGCCGACCTGGTCGGCCACGCCCGCAGGCGGGTCCCCGGCGGGGGCGTGGTCGTCGCCGGGCACCCCGCGGTGCCCGGCG
This sequence comes from Pseudonocardia kongjuensis, assembly GCF_039526905.1. Classification (NCBI taxonomy): domain Bacteria; kingdom Bacillati; phylum Actinomycetota; class Actinomycetes; order Pseudonocardiales; family Pseudonocardiaceae; genus Pseudonocardia; species Pseudonocardia kongjuensis. The sequence goes on from NZ_BAAAJK010000005.1 coordinate 93,584, forward strand.
GGCCGGCGGCGCACCGGAGCCCGGCCGCGCACGTCTGCCGCGGGTTCGTCTGCGAGCGGCCGGTCGGCACCGTCGCCGAGCTCGACCGGCAGCTCACCGGTCCGGGGGTGCGGGACGGGGTCGCGGGTCCGGGGTGAGAGACCGGGTCCGTGCTCGTGGGGTGCTCCGCCCCGCCGCAGCCGGGACCGGCTGCGAAATACGGGGACCCGGCGGTCCGCGCGCGCTACCGTCGTCGACGTGCCCGGGCTCCTCGTCCTTCCCCCGCCGCGCTCCTGACCGGAGCCGCTGTCACCGACCGCGCCTGAGGCGCGGCCGGTCGTCCGCCCCTGCTCCGCTGCGCCCGCCCGTCACCTCTCTCCGCGCAGGAGCCCCCGTTGTCCTCGTCGTCCACCCCTGCCCGCACCCGGGCCGGGGTCCTCCAGGTCTGTTCCGCCGGTGCCCTGTGGGGCACCGCACCCGTCGCGTTCGCCGCCGTCGGCGACCTACCCCCGCTCGCCGTCAGCGCATGGCGGATCACCGTCGCCGCGGCCGTCCTCGGCGTGCTCGCCGCCGCGACCGGCGCCACCGCCGCGGTGCTCACCGCCGTGCGGGCCGCCCCGGTGCCGGTCGTCGTCATCGGGCTCGGGGTGGCGGCCTACCAGGCGCTGTGGTTCGCCTCGATCCCGCTGGCCGGCGCCGCCGTGTCCACCGTCGTCGCGCTCGGTCTCGCGCCGGTCGTCGTCACCGCCTGGGAGGCGCTGCGGACCCGCCGGACGCCGTCGCCCGGCCGGCTCGCGACGATCGCCGTCGCGGTCGCCGGACTCCTGCTGGTGGCAGGCGTCGACGCCGGGACCGGTACCGCCCCCGCGGCCGGCGTGCTGCTCGCGGTCGCCTCCGGGCTCACCTACGCCGCCGTCACCGTGCTCGGCCGGCACGCCGCGCCCCGGATGGCGCCGCTGGTGCTGACCACGGCGACGACGACCGTGGGCGCACTCGGGCTGCTGCCGCTCGCCGTGCTCACCGGGCCGGTGGCGACCACCGCACCGGTCTCGCTGCTGGCGCTCGGTCATCTCGGCGTCGTCACGATGGCGGGCGGGTACCTGCTGCTCTACGCGGGCCTGCGCACCGCATCGGCCGGCACCGCCGCCGTCGCGACGCTGCTGGAACCGGCGACGGCCGCGGTGCTCGCCGTACTGCTGCTCGGGGAGTCGCTGCCGGCGCACGGGATGGTCGGGGTCGTGCTGATCCTCGGCGCGGTCACCGTGCTGCGGAACCGCTGACGCCGGCACAATCCATGCGGATCGCATATGATTGCCCGATGGAATCCCACCTCGAAGCCGTTCTCACCGAGTGGCACGACGCGGTGAACGCCGGCGACCCGAGCCGCTCGGCCGCCGCCGTCGGCGACCCGGTCGTCGTGCTGGGACCGCGCGGGGCGGGTCCGATCACCCCGTCCCGGTTCGCCGAGTGGGTGCGGCGTTCGGGCATCCGGCTGACGCCGGTGTCCTGGCACCCGGTCAGCGACCGGGTGATGGTGGTCGAGGAGGACGCCGTCTGGCCGGGCGAGGAGAGCGCGGTCCGCGTCGCGACGGTCTTCCGCGTCGTGGACGGCACGGTCACCGCCGCCCTCCGGCTCCCGGACCTCCGGTCGGCTCTCGAACTCGCGCACCTCTACCGCGAGTTGGCCGCGACCGAATGACGACGCCGGGAACCGGACAGCTGCTGTTCTCCTTCGTCCGGCACTGGTCACGCCGTGCGGCCACGCACGACGCCTCCGTCGCCGAACGGGGCCGACTCGTACTGGTGACCGAGGCGGTGGCGGCGCTGCACGGCCGCGGCCGGCCGCCGACCGTGAATGCGATCGCCGGCGAGATCGGCATCGACCAGAGCGGCGCGTCACGACTGATCACGAGCGCCGTCGACGCCGGATGTCTCACGGTGACGACGGGGGCGTCGGACGGCCGCAGACGTGAGGTGTCGGTGACCCCCGCCGGACGCCTGGTCCTCCGGCAGGCGCACGCATGGCAGGAGGAGGTCTTCGACGAGCTGACCGCGGGCTGGAGCGAGAAGCGGCGCCGGGACTTCCACACCGCCATGGCCGATCTCATCGCCCGGTCCGACCAGGTCGGCGGATGAGCCCCTCGGGTGCCGGCGGTCCGCTCGCCCGAGCGCGCGGGCGGTTCCGGCCGTACCCCCGTGCAGAGCCGGGACCCAGGATCCGGTGATACCGGAGCGTTCGCGACTGCCAGTCCCTACAGTGTCGTCATGCGTGACGTTCCGCCCGTTCCGCCAGAACTGCGCAGCCTGGTCGGGTGCCCGGACCGACAGGCTGTGCAGCAACCGATGCGATGGAACCGCCCTTCCTGGCTGCGCAGGCTCGACAACCTGCCGGACGTCACCGTGCTGCAAGGGGATGCGCTCGGAGACCGGGTCTCGCGCGAGCAGGTGACAGACGTCTTCCGAGCGGTCGGCAGCGGGCGCACGGTCACAGATGCCTTCGTCGCGGTGATGGTGTGGGGTTACGGTCCGGTCGGTTACGGCCCTTATCGCACGCACCGGGTCCTCACCGCCAACCACGACGCACCGTCACGGCTGCGGGAGGTGCTGGACGCCGCGGCAGCGGGCGAGCCCAGGGCTGCATTCGATCTCGCGCGGGCGCCCGGCCTGAAGCATCTGGGGCCGGCGTTCGGTACCAAGTTTCTGTACTTCGCTTCCCTCATCGCCGAACGCGACGATGCAGTCCTCCCGATCCTCGACTCCGTCGTGACCGGCTGGTTTCACCAGCACACCACCTTTCACCCGCGGCTCGACCTGTGGCGGTGGCCGGACTACGAGCAGTATCGGAACATTCTGCAGGAATGGTCGCGGGACGTGGGCGGAGTCCGCATCGACGTCCTGGAACAGCTCATCTTCGATTCCGCGAGGGGCACGGGAGCCGGATCGCAGCAGGCGGAAGATCTGCCTTCGGCGCTGCTGCGCGTGCGCGAGCTGGCGACGGACCTGCCCGGAGAGCTGTTCTCGCGTATCGAGGCGCATCTCGATGCACTCGACGACCTGGTGAGCACCGACCTCTCGGAGACCATCACTCCTGATGAGGCCGAACGGCCGTAGTCAGCAAGAGCGGCCAGGGCCCGCAGGAGCGCACCCTCACCGACGTCCCGCTCACCGAGGTGCTTCCACCCGATGCGCTCGCGACAACCGACGCGAAGAACGATCTGCTTTCGTTCGGCGTACTGGCCGTCGGCGAGGACACCTGCCGCGCGCTCGTCTTCTACGGTGATCGCCGGGTGACCGGTCGGTGCAAGGCGACCGCGCGGACACTCGAATTTGCGCCCCGGACGTCCCGCTAGATGCTGGGAAGCTCGGACTCGACGGTCGCGACCCGCTGTGCCGTGTCGTGGACGGCACGGTCACCGCCGCCCTCCGGCTCCCGGACCTTCGGTCGGCTCTCGAACTCGCGCACCTCTACCGCGAGTTGGCCGCGACCGAAGGACCACGCCGGGAACCGGGCAGCTGCTGTTCTCCTTCGTCCGGCACTGGTCACGCCGTGCGGCCACGCACGACGCCTCCGTCGCCGAACGGGGCCGACTCGACGCCCATCGGCGTCCACGGACGGATGGCCCGCACCCCGGCCACTTGACCGTGCCGCGGCGGCACGGTGTCACCTGAACCGCACCGCCACGGACCGTCAGGAGGCCGGAATGGTGTCCCTGGATGCCGAGGACCACGCGCGCGCCGTGGTGCCGCAGCGGCTCTCCGACGGCCGGGCCGGGGGCCGCGACCTGCCGGTCGACCCGGCGGCTGGCATCCGGGCCCGTCGCGCCGCCCGCTGACGTCACCATCCACCACCTTCGTGCCGGGAGGCATGCCGTGTCCCTACCCCTCCACCGACCCAGACCGGACGACCACGACCCGGCCCGCGCCGCGACACCGACACCGACACCGGTCGCCGAGCGGTCGGTAGCTCCCGACCTGGCCAGGGGGATGATGCTGCTGCTCATCGCACTCGCCCACGTCCCGTGGTTCCTCTGGAACTCCGAGCTCGGGTCGACCCTGATGCACCCGGCCGAGGGCGGGACCGCCGACCGCGTCGCGCAGGCCGTGACGATCGTGTTCGTCGACGGGCGGGCCTGGACGCTGTTCGGGCTGCTGTTCGCCTACGGGATCGGGCAGCTCTACGCCCGCCGCAGCGCCGCGGGCAGCACCGACGCCGAGATCCGCAGGCTGCTGCGCACCCGTCACTGGTGGCTGCTCGCCTTCGGCCTCGTGCACGCCGTGCTGCTCTGGCAGGGCGACATCCTCGGCACCTACGGACTGCTCGGACTGCTGCTCGTCCCGCTGTTCCTGCAGCGCAGCGACCGAGTCCTCAAGGTCTGGATCGGGCTGCTGCTCGGGGTCGCCGCTCTGGTCAACATCGGCCTCGCCGTGCTCGGCCAGCTCGTACCCGCCGGGGTGGGGGCGATGGCGCCGCAGCAGCAGGCCGCCGCGGAGACCGGCTACCTCGCATCGGCGCTGCTCCGGCTGGTGCTGTGGCTGCCGTCGCCGATCTCGTCGCTGGTCGGGCTCGTCATGCCGGCCGCGTTCCTGATCGGGATCCTCGCGGCCCGGCACCGCATCCTCGACGAACCGGGCCGTCACCTCCCGCTGCTGCGCCGCACCGCGGTGATCGGTCTCGCGCTCGGCTGGGGTCTGGGGTCGGTGCAGGCGCTGCTCCACCTGGGGGTGCTCTCGGTGCCCAACCCGTCGGCCGTGGTCTCGTTCCACCTGCTCACCGGCATCTTCGCCGGCGTCGGCGTGGCCGCCCTGTTCGGGCTGATCGCACACCGGGTCGGTACCCGCCGTCCCCTTCCGGTCCGGGCGCTCGTCGCGCTGGGCCGCCGGTCGCTGTCCGGCTACCTCGCCCAGTCGTTGATCTTCGTTCCGCTGCTGTCCGCCTGGGGTCTCGGGCTCGGGGCGCACCTGACCAGCGCCACCGCCATGCTGGTCGGGATCGGTGTGTGGCTGCTGACCGTCGTCGTCGCCTACCGGCTCGACGTCGCGGGGGTCCGCGGTCCGGCCGAGGTGCTGCTGCGCAGGCTCACCTACGGCGGCCGCCGTACGACTTGACCATGCCGCGACGGCACGGTCTTCACTGGACCCACGCCGGGATCCACCCGGCCTCCGTCGAACTGCATCTCAAGGAGGAAGCCGTGTTCGAGCACAAGGTCCTGAAGTTCACCTGGGGCTGGAAGGGGTTCGACTACAACAAGATCGAGCAGGAGCTCAACGAGCTCGGGGCCCAGGGCTGGGAGGCCGTCGGCACCATCGTGCCCAGCGTCGGCGCCGGGCAGTCGATCGAGATCGGGATCATCGTCAAGCGGGCGCGGACCGACTGAGGCGGGGCCGATCCCCGCGGGGGGCGGGCCCGCTCCGGCGCGGCTTCCGGCACGCTCGGCGCCACCATGGCTGGCGTCGCTCAGCGGCGCGTGTGCCGATACCCCGGTAGAACGGTCCGCCGGTCCGGTGGACCCGGATGCTCCAGCCCAGACGTGTGAGTTCCTGTTCGAGGCCTTCAGGTGTGTGGGGCACCGTCACCTCGCGGTGCGGAGTGCCATCGCGCAGGCGGCGCTGGATAGTCGTCGATGCTTCTCCGTGGATGAGCTCGTGTTCGGTGCGATGGGCGTCATCGCCGAACAACACTCGACCGCCCGGGCGCAAGCTGCGATCGACGAGTGCCCAGAACTCTGCGCAGCGACCCCAGGGCACGTGTGAGATCCAGAATCCCATGAAAGCGAACTTCTCGACTGCGACGGCCAGTTCGTCGCCGCCGGGTTCGTCGACGGTTGCCTCCAGGGCCGGGTCACGACGGCCGTGAGAGGACGGTGCCGCCACTGTGGACATCTGCGCTCGCCCGGGCGTGAGCGCTTCGTTCCGAGAGCGGCAGCGTCCGTCCGACGTCGATCGAGGTGTACTGGACTCCGTGGGCGCCGTGATGGATCAGCCCGGCGGCGGGTTCACACTGGTGCAGGGCCGTCCCGAGGTCAGCTCTGGGCCGTAGGGCGTACGACGATCTCGTTGACGTCGACCTGGGCGGGTTGGTCGATGGCGAAGACGATGGCCTCGGCGAGAACGTCCGGGCTGATGGCCATGGCGTCGCGTCGTTCCTCGAATCCGGCGCGCCGCTTCGGGTCGGAGATGCCGGTCACGAAGTTCGTGTCCACGAAACCGGGCCTGACCAGGGTCACCCGGAGGTCCGGGCCGGCCTCGAGGCGGAGACCGTCGCAGAGGACCTTGACCGCCGTCTTGGTGGCTCCGTAGACGGCCATGGTCGGTGTCGGTGACATCCCCGCCACCGATCCCACGGTCACGAACTGGCCGGCATTCTGATCCCGGAACACCGGCAGCGCCGCGGCGATCCCGTGGAGCACCCCTTTGATGTTCACGTCGACCATCTGGTCCCATTCGTCGACCTTGAGTTCGTCGAGCTCGGAGACCGGGCCGATGCCCGCGTTGTTGACCATGACGTCCACCCGGCCGAACTCGGCTTCGGCGGTCTTGACGAGCGCGGCCACGTCGGCGCGACGGGTCACGTCGGTCGCCACGGCTACGGCCTGACCGCCGGCGGACCGGATGTCGGCGACCACGTCGTCGAGCGCGGTGGTGGTGCGGGCCCCGAGGACGACCTTCGCGCCCCGCGCTGCCAGGCGGAGGGCGGTGGCTCGCCCGATCCCGCCGCTGGCACCGGTGATGACCACGACCTTGTTTTCGATCATGACGGATCGAGCCTTTCCTGTGGTGGGTTGATGTCCCGCGCTCGGCGATCGCGCGGGTGGCCGAATGCAGCGCGTCGACCGTGCGCTGGTCGATGGTCGGTCCGCCACCGGCCGGTTTCTTGTGCGGGCAGGTCAGGCGGGTGCTGGTGGAACGGCGATGCCGGTCAGGAGACCTCGACCGGGTCGTCGGCGCCGGCGACCAGTTCGGACCAGGGCGCCACGGTGGCGAACAGCGCGCCCATCGCGGTGAGCGAGGGCTCGCGGAACCCGTCGTAGGCAGTAGTGGCGTCGCTGGCCACGGCAACGTCGAAGCGTCGCTCCAGCCCCGAACGCACGGTGGACTCGACGCACACGTTGGTCAGCACCCCGGCGACCACGAGGCGGTCGACACCCAGCCCGCGCAGGGTGTCCTCGAGGTCGGTGTACAGGAAGGCGTCGTAGCGGTTCTTCTCGACGACCACGTCACCCGCCGCGGGCGCCAGCGGGTCGACGATCCGAGCGTCCCAGCTGCCGTGGCTGAGCATGCGGGGTTCGACGGCCATGGCCGGTGCCGCAGCCTGGCGCCACGCGGCGGACATCTCCGGTCCGCCCTCGCTGATGACATGGCGGGTGTAGACGACCGGCAGGCCCGAGGCGCGGGCGGAGGCGATCAGGGCCTCGATCGCGGCGATGGTGGGCTCGGCGTCCGGCAGGCCCATCCCGGCCCGGCCGAGGGATCCTTCCGGGTGCACGAAGCCGTTCTGCATGTCGATGACGAGAACTGCCGTAGTGGACACAGCAGACGTCCTTTCTCGTGACGTCGTTCCGAGACGTCCCGCCGGGATGATCAGAAGATCGCGACGGGGTTGCTGGCGCTGGAGGTGACCCCGACCATGCGCCACGGCAGCGCGGCGAAGAAGAACTCCCACCGGCCCTCGTCGCGGCACACCGAGGCGAGCTCGGTGAGCTCCATGTTGTCGATCAGCCACAGCCCGAGCGCGACAAGTCCGATGGTGTGCACCGGCCGGATCAGGTCCAGTCCGTAGCCGGACGGCTGCACGTCCTGGACACCGTCGTTGCCCAGTACGGCGATGTCGCGCTCGCGCAGGAACGGCATGCTGCTCGCGTGCAGGCCGGCCTGCCGGGCCGCCGGGCCGACGGCGTCGGGACCTTCGTGGAGGATCCGAGCCACGTTGCCGGTGTGCACCAGCAGCGCATCACCGGATCGCACCGTGACGCCCTGGCGTGCTTCCGCGGCGAGGAGGTCGGCGGGGGTGACCGGCCGGCCACGCTCGAGCCAGTCGACTCCGTGCAGCGCCGCGATGTCCAGCAGCACGCCTCGCGTGAGGAATCCGTGGACAGCGTGATGCACGGACAGTCGTCGCGCTCCGCCGAGCGAGGTGGTCTCCGATGCGGGGAAACCGTTGTAGTTGCAACCCTCCCACGAGTAGTGGGCGAGGCCGTCGACGTGGGTGTTCGAGCCATGGGCGGCGATGCCGACGAACTCGGTGACCGCGTCGAACCGCAGCGGCTGCCCGAAGTGTTCCTCGACCTCGCCCGTGCCGGTGAACCGCTGCACCACGGAGTTGCCGGAGGCCAGGGGGTCAGGGGCGTGGGGGTCGATGTCCCGTGAGAGCGACACCGCGCGCCCGGTGCGGATCGAAGCCGCGGCCGCCGCACGGACCTCGTCGGTGATGGTGTTCAGCGTGCCCAGACGGTCGTCGGCACCCCACCGGCCCCAGTTGGACAGTGAGGTGAAGTAGTCGAGCACCTCGCTCTCGGTCGGGGTCGGGTCCGCGCCACTCATCGGAACGCCCCCGGTGAACGCGCCGACTCCAGCGACCGGTGGAGTCCCTCGAACAGCACTCCCCGGTCACCGGCGACGGTCACGGTCCGCGAGCCGGTGGCGGCGAGCCCCTCGAACTCCCACGCCGCGTTCGCGACGACGTAGTCGACGCCGGCGTCGCGGCAGGCCCGGACCACTCGGTCGTGCATCTTCCGCACCTTGTCGTGGCCGACGTCGCCGTCGAGCCCCTGGGCCATGCTCAGGTCGAACGGGCCGAAGACGAGTCCGTCGATACCCGACTGCGATGCGATGGCCTCGACGTTCTCCAGTCCCTCGGGGTCCTCGATCAGTCCGAAGACCAGTACGTCGTCGTCGGCCCGCCGCCGGTCGCCCGTCCAGTCGGTCGTGACATGGCCGACCGAGCGCGTCGCCGGGCAGGCGCCTCGCAGCCCCGCCGGGGCGTACCGGGCCGCCGCCACGAGGGTGGCGGCCTGCTCTACCGTGCACACGTGTGCGGCCATGATCCCGGCTGCGCCCAGGTCGAGGACGCGCTGGATGAACGACGGGTCGTGGTCGGGCACACGAACGACGGTGTCGATGCCGACGGCGTCCGCACCACGGATCAGCTCGCGGATCTCGGACAGCGACAACGATCCGTGCTCGGCATCGATCCAAGCGTAGTCGAGCCCGGCCTGCCCGGCGATCTCCACCAGGTCAGGGCTGGGCAGCTGGACCGCGACCCCGTAGGCGGTAGTTCCCGCTTCCCATGCCGCGCGGATACGGCGCGGCCGCGTTGTCAGCACGTGTGACTCCTGTCAGTGGTCGTGCGGCGAGGCCGGACCGTTGCCGCCGGCCGGCTGGAGATGTCCCCGGACTCCCCTCGCCAACGTCACGGTAGGGCCAGAACGATCGGCTGAGTTTCTGTATTCTCGAAAGTTGTGTCGATGCCATCCTGGGGCGGTCGGCGGGCCGGGCCGGCATGAAGGCCCAGCTCGTCCACATGCAGGTCTTCCTCGCCCTTGCGCAGACGGGCAGCGTGACCGTCGCGGCCCGTCGCCTGCACCTGGCGCCATCACGGATCAGTGAGCGGATCAGGGAACTGGAGTCCGAGCTGGGCGTGAGCCTGTTCGACCGCTCGACGCGCCCGGCGACACTGACCGCGGCCGGCGAGGCGCTGCTACCTCGCGCACGATCCATCGTCGCCGAGTTCGACCTCGTCGAGACGATGTTCCGCACCGCACACGCACCCACCGTCCGCGTGGGCATGCGCTCGGTGCCGGCCACGTTCCGTGAGTCGCTCCTCGAGCACACCATCCGTCCCGCCGTCGGGCGGTCGTCGCTGTCGCCGCGCCCCCTGGACTCACACCACCAGGTCGAGCTGCTGCGCTCCCGGGATCTCGAACTGGGCCTGCTCTGGAACGAGCTGCGTGGGGACGCCGAGCTCGACCAACTCCCGCTGCTCGAGGAACGCTTCGTGATCGCACTCCCGGACACGCCGCGGTTCCACCGCCTCGAGCGGATTCAGCCCATCGACGTCGTCGGACTGCGCCTGGCCACCAACATCGACCCCTGGACCTTCCCGGACGTCCTTCATCCCTACCTGGAGATGCTTCCGCTGGTCGACCGGGTCAACGCCGCGGTCGAGGACGGACTGCTGATGCTGCTGTCCGACGGAGCCCACTGCTCGTTCGTGCCCGCCGCCTGGCACGACCACAGCCACTTCAGGGGACCTCGCGGCGAACGCGTTCTGCTGCGCCCCCTGCACGAGCCCGAACCCGTGATCGTGACCTACCTGACCTGGCGCCGGGATCGCCGCGACGAGACGTCGATCGGCCAGGTCCTCGACCGGGCGCACCGACAGTTCCCGCAGCCCCTCAGACGATGAACAGGTCACGCGCTGACGGTGCCGCGCTGAGCGCGTCCCGGCGAGTTGTCAAAGTGGAGTGGTGCCCGCCTTCGCCGCAAGGCGGGCAGCGTGCTGCTGCCGCAGCATCGATCGCCCGGATCGATAACCAGCTCTTCCGGAAACGGAGTGCAGATGAGGGCGTGATCGACCACGGGAGTGGGGGTCGTGTCGCTGCGGCGAGGCGGAACGCCCTCGTCCAGTGGGTCCGATTCAGACCGTCACACCGCTCCCACGACCGCGGTCGGGCACGACCAGCCCAACCGTCTGTCATCGCGACCGGGACGTCCGGCGAGCGGTACCGTCGGCATCATGGGGGGACACAATTCATTCTCGGGTGCCGAGTTCGGTTATCTGTACGCGCAGGGGAGGGATCCGGCGGAGAACCCGTATTTGGACTGGACGACCCCGAACATGTCGCGGATCTACGACTACGTGCTGGGCGGCTCCGCGAACTTCGCGGCTGATCGCCGGGTTGCCGACGAACTGCTGAGGACCTGGCCGGGCGAACGGGACTACGCGCTCATCAACCGCGCCTTCCTCGCGCGGGCGGTCACCGAGCTGTGCCGCGCCGGGATCGACCAGTTCCTCGATCTGGGCTCCGGAATCCCCACCCGGGGCAACGTGCACGAGGTCGCCGCCACGGTGCGGCCCGGCACGCGGGTGGCCTACGTCGACATCGACCCGGTCGCCGTCGAGCACGCCCGCCGACTGGTCACCGACGCGGGGGACCCGCTGACGACGGCGACCCTGGCCGACATCCGCGACCCACAGCGGGTGCTCGCGGCACCCGGTGTCGCGGGGTTGCTCGACTTCGACCGGCCGGTGGCCGTCCTGGCACTGGCGGTGCTCGACATCCTCGACACCCCGGACCCGGCCGGGCTGGTCGCGGCCTACCGCGACGCCTGCGTTCCGGGTAGTGCCCTGGCGATCTCCAACGCCCAGCCGATGAACATCACCGACGCGGAGCTGCAAGCCGTCGGCGCCATCATGGCGGAGACGACCACACCGACGATGGTGCTGCGCTCGACCGACGAGCTCGCCACGCTGTTCGCCGGGTACGACCTGCTCGAGCCGGGCGTCGTACCGAGCGCCGCGTGGCGCCCCGAGTCGCCGGTCAGTGACGAGGAGACGGCCCGGTCCAACAGCCTCGCGGCCGTCGGTGTCCTGCGCCCCGATTCCTGAGCTCGGGCACGCTGGGGAGTGCCTGAACCGGCACAATTCTCGTAATCGCTGAGGACCTGCGCGGTTCACCCTGGGCCGGCCGGCCTGTCGACCGTCTCACCGTCCTCGTACCGGAGCAGCCTGCCGACTCTGGGGAAGGGCGCCGTTCGGCGTTCGTGCCAGATCCGTGCCAGATGTAGGCGGGGCGGGCCCCACCGAATTGCCTCTCGGGGATCGGGAGTGGGCGCCGTTTCCGCTGGTAGATGCTCTGAGCGGGCGACGGGAATCGAACCCGCGTAGCCAGTTTGGAAGGCCTCGTCAGACTGGCGCTCTCCGGCCTCCACCTGCAAGAACAGCGGACAGCACGCCCTGCAAGTGACCGCGGTTGACCGCTGGTAGTTGCACGCCAATTGCACGCACTGAGCCGCACAGGCCCGGTCACAGCCTTCAGTATGAACGCGGACACGTCGGGACCTCGCCGCCTTGCCGGTGTCATCTTCTGTCGTCTGAACTGGGAATCTGTGCCGCATAGTGCCACCTTGACTCGGCGACACACGGGCGATTCGCTCCGGAAACGCTCCGACTCCCCTACCGGAGCCGGAGTGCCATCTTCTCGACCTGCGCCCACGGTCACTCAGGTGGGGTGGCGGGGAGCCATTCCCCCGCCACCCCTTGGGGCGACCCAGCGCGGCCGGGGAGGCTCGCGGTTACGGGCCGGCCGCTGGCCGGTCGCGCAGCGACGTAGAGCGCCAGCGCAGCGCCCTCGACCGGGAGACCGGCCGTGCTAAGCCACCGGGCCGACAGGCCACGCCGCAGGCGTTCCATAAGGGGTTCTCGGCCGCGCGGCCATGAGCGGAACTGGACCCGGCGGATCCTGGGTCGTGTTCGCGCGGGACATCTGCCAGTAGCCACCCTGTTCGTTTAGGCAGCCCAGAGCACTCGACAACCATCAGGGGTGCGGTCGTAGAGCAGGATACGAAGCGGCGAGCGCCGCACACAAATATCGGAGTGGATCACACGACGCTGGATCGAGGCTTCTCACTCCGAGCCAAGGACCTCCTCTGCCGTAATTGGCACCCCGCGCCAACACCCCCTGGGTCGAGCTGCCAGACATCACCCGAGCCTCGCTGCGATAGCTCGATCACCCGGCAAGTGCATGCGTGGCCTACTCGTTTGGAGCCCGACATCGACGCACGTTCGCGAAGACACAAGGTTTCATACCATCGAGCGAGCGAATACGCGGACCTGAGTGCTATTGTGTGAAGAATGACAGTCCGGTCAAGTACGAATCTACCGCTCATCGCGCGCCGCTGAGTCGATATGAATGAGAAGATCTGCGCGAACTGCGGCATCTCACTCGGGGTCTCCGTCAAGAAGAAGGGCGGAGTCCGAGCAGTCGCCTGGATGAACCATTGCGACGAGTGTGCTGACAATATCGCCACGCAGATGGTGATTGTCGAGAAGCTCCCCACCATCCAGATCTGGCAGTGCGTCGAGTGTGGACTCACACGGACCTGCAGAAGAGGCTGGTCCACACGCTGCCATGCCTGCCTCGACGACCGTACGAATCTCGCCGCCCTGGACCTCGATGGGCTCGCCACAGCATTCGAGGCTGATTTCCCCGAGTACGTGCCCGACGCGAAACGGTGGGTCGATGCCGACGTGCTCGACGACGCCGACGTACACGAGTACCTCTCCGCTGCGGCTTACGAAGAAGAGCTCGAGTTTCGCACCCACCCCGGCTGGACGGTCATCGCCGGTGACGTCAAAGGACTGCCCTACCAGCGCTGGGGCACCGAATCTCACGGCTTCTGGGGTGTGCACGACAAGTGCGGCACTGTTCAGAACCTCAGCGTTCGCGAATGCCAGAACTGCGACCCGGAGCCGGGCTCGAGAACCCACCGCGCCCGCAAGGACGATCCGCACCTGCTCTACCTCGTCCGCAACGACGGCAGGCTGAAGGTCGGCCACGGCGACCGCAACCGGATCATCACCCACACCCGCGGCGGCGCAGCGATCGTCTCGGTCCGCCGGGCGACCTTCGCCGAGACGACCGCGGCCGAGCGCGAGATCCTCCGCCGGCACAGCAAGGTGATCAGCAAGGGCCACGGAGACCTCCCGAAGAGCTTCGGCTCGGGCACCGAGGTACTCCCAGGCAACACGGACATCGACTTGAGCGAGTTCCTTCCGGACGCCGAGGACGTCACGACGTACTACGCACTCCACGCCTTGGGCATCGAGGTCGCACCCGACACGAACGGGGCCGCCAGCTGACCCAGTGTGGCCGAGCACTACGGTCAGAAATCCTGACCGGCAAGGGGGTTCACTGGTGGCGGCAGCCTTCGCGGCAGGCAGCACGGTCCTGGTACGGGACGAGGAGTGGGTGGTTTCCTCGTGCGAACGCGCAGGAGAGGGCTGGAAGCTCCGCTGTACGGGCAGCTCCGAACTGGTCCGCGGCGTCACCGCGACCTTCTTCGACTCGCTCGACGACGTCGTCGCCCTCGATCCCGCCGAGGCCACCCTCGTGCTCGACGACTCCCCGCGTTTCCGACGCAGCCGCCTCTGGATCGAGTCCGTGCTTCGCAAGACTCCGGTCCCGCTACACGAACCGGGCCTGACCGTCAGCGCAGACATGCTGCTCACCCCGCTGGAGTACCAGCGCAAGGCCGTCGCCACCGCGCTCGACGCCAATCGCCTGCGCCCCCGTCTACTGATCGCTGACGCCGTTGGGTTGGGCAAGACCCTCGAGATCGGCATGATCCTCGCCGAGCTCGCCCGCCGCGGCCGCGCCGAACGAGTCCTCGTCGTCACCCCACGGCAGGTCCTCGAGCAGATGCAGTACGAGCTGTGGACCCGCTTCAGCCTGCCGCTCGTCCGCCTGGACTCCGACGGCATCCAGCGCGTCCGCCAGCAGCTCCCGTCGAGCCGGAACCCGTTCACCTACTTCCCCAAGGTGATCGTGTCTGTCGACACCCTGAAGTCCGCCCGCTACCGGGCCCACTTGGAGAACCACCGGTGGGACGCCGTCGTGATCGACGAGTCCCACAACGTCACCAACGCCGCGGCGCAACGCAGCGAGCTCGCCCGCCTAGTCGCTGGGCAGACGGATGCGCTGATCCTCGCCTCCGCGACCCCGCACAACGGCAAGTCGGACTCGTTCGCAGAGCTCATCAACCTTCTGGACCCCACGGCGATCGTGGACCGCGAGCACTACGACGTGAAGGACATCGAGCACCTGTTCGTCCGGCGGCATCGGCATTCGCCCGACGTCGCGCGCGAGGTCGGCCACCTGTGGGCCGAGCGCCCCGAACCGCAGGTCCTCGCCGTGGCCGCGAATCCGGCCGAGGACGCCGTGGCCACCGAGCTGTCCACCGTCTGGCTACACCCCGGACCAGGTGGCTCCCCCATGACCGGCGGCGGCCGCCAGTTGTTCTCGTGGAACCTGGCGAAGGCGTTCCTCTCCTCTTCCGCCGCGCTGCTCGAGACGGTCGAGGCGCGGCAGAAGTCCATCGCTTCCGACCCGAACGCGCACGCCGAATCCGCTGCGCTTGCCCGTCTCGCTGAGCTGGCCGGCAAGGCGACCGGATCCGCGAAGCTCGACAAGCTCGTCGACCACCTCACGTCGATCGGGGTCGGCCCAGGCAGCGAGACTCGTATCGTCCTGTTCAGCGAGCGCCTGGCCACGCTCGACTGGCTGCGCGCCCGGTTGCCGAGGCTCCTCGGACTGCCGGACGAGGCCTTCGCCGTGCTGCACGGCAAGCTCCCGGACAAGAAGCAAATGGAGGTCGTCGAGGCCTTCCAACTCGCGACGACGCCGGTGCGGGTCCTCATCACCGGGGACGTCGCGAGCGAGGGCGTCAACCTGCACAAACGCTGCCACAACCTGGTCCACGTCGACATCCCGTGGAGCCTCATCCGCATCGAGCAACGCAACGGCCGCATCGACCGCTTCGGCCAGAAGGAAGTGCCGACGATCGTCGCACTGGCGCTCACCACATCCGACGAGAAGTTCAGCGGCGACGTCCGCGTCATCACTCGACTTCTCAAGAAGGAGCACGCCGCGCACCAGGCACTCGGCGACGCCGCCTCCCTCCTCCACCTACACGACGTCGAGCTGGAAGAGGGCGCGATTCGCCGTGCCCTGCAGAACGGCACTCCGCTCGACGAGGTCATCCCCGAACCCCTTGCGGCGGACGAGTTCGCTGGCGACGAAGAGTTCGAGGACTTCGACACGTCCTTCCTCAGCCATGGCGAGACCACCGCCGAAGCGCCGCCCACGAGGGCCAAGCACGACGGCCTGTTCGATCACGAGGTCGACTTCCTCCGCGAGGCGCTCCACGAGGCCTTCGACGGCAACCCCGGCGGCCACGGCGGTGTGGGGTGGGCCGAGCATCCCGACGAAGGACTCGTCTCGCTCGTCCCGCCGAAGGACCTCCTGGCCCGCCTCGGCGCACTCCCGCAGAGCTACCTCGCTCAGCGGAAGATCAAGGAGAAGCTGCTCCTGGCCGTCACCCCCGAGGCGGGCGAGGACCATCTGCGTCGTGCGACCGAGGGCCGGGTCGGAGAGAAGGGCGACAAAGAGACCCAGTGGCCCCTGGCGCACTTCCTCTCCCCGCTGCATCCCGTCCTGGACTGGGCGGTGGACCGAGCGCTGACCCGCCTGGGCCGCAACCAGATACCGGTGGCCACCGCCGCTGTCGACAGGCCCACCGCGATCGTGCTGGGCACGCTGACCAACCAGCGCGGGCAGGTGGTGCTGCGCTCCGTCGTCGGGATGCAGTTCCCGTCCAGCGGTGATCCCATCGTGCTCGACGATGCCGAGGAAGTCCTGCGGTTAGCGGGCTTCCGCAGCGACGCGGTGAACCCGCAAACTCCGCTGGATCTCAGAACGTATGCGGATTACGTCCCAGCCGCCGTCGAGCGCATGCGCTCCCACATGGCATGGCTCAAGCAGCAGCGCGCCGCCCTCGTCACCGAGCCTCTTCGCACCGCCGCGCGTGGGATCGCGCAGTGGCGCAAGGACTCCGAGGCTCTCGCCGAGACGCTCGACAACCCCCGTCGGGCGGCGCGAGCCCGTCAGCGCATCGCCGACCACGGCACGCAGGCGCAGAAGCTCGTCGAGTCGCTCAGCGCCCGCAAGGAGCCGATGGTGCGCGTCCTGCTCCTGCTCGTCCCGAACGGAGACTCGCGATGAGCGCCTTCGACACGATCGTCGTCGAGAACGACTTCGTCTCCGAGCACTGGCTCGCCGAGCAGTTCCCGGCCACAGTCCGGGCCCGCCGCGCCGAATGGAAGGAGCGGGAGGACCACGCCAAGGTCACCCCGCGCAGCGGCCTGGTCTCCCTCGCAGGCGACTTCGGCCGGGACCTGGTCCGCTACCGCGAGGCGGAGTCGCAGCACCACGAGCAGCTCGCGCAGAAGAGCCAGAAGCAGATCCAGGCGGAGCGCACGCAGCTCGACGCTCAACTCAACGCGCTCCACCAGGCCATCCGCGCGGCGCTGCTGCTCCCGGCCGAGGAGACCACCTGGATCGGCTCCCGCACCGACACGGAGCTGACCGTGCGGGCCGCCGTTCCGCAGGCACCCGCTGGGATTCCCCTGCTCGTCCTCCAATCCCGAGACGCTACTGACATCGAGGACCTGCTCAACGCGAACGGCGCCGGTCATCTCCTCACCCCGGCCACCGTCGACGGCGTCGAGGTCAGCGCAACCTCTGAGGTCCTGTCCAGCCTGTTCCACACCGAAGAGAAGCCTGCCCTCATCCTGGTCACCGCGGGGGGCTGGCTCCTGCTCGCCGAACGCGGGACCTGGCCAGAGGGCCGCTACCTCGCGATCGACCTCGCCACCGCCCTCGAACGCCGTGACACCAAGGCCAGCGGTGAGCTCGAGACGATCGCCGCCCTCGTCGGCGCGGAGAGCCTGCTCCCGGACACCGGCGACGACAAGGCTCGGCTCCTCACCCTCCTGGAGGACTCGGTTAAGCACGCGGAGGGTGTGTCGAAGGGCCTCCGCGACGGCGTCCGCGAGTCGATCGAGTTCATCGCCTCCGACGTGCTCCGCCGGCGGCGCGACAACGGCATCCCCGACGACGTCGAGGGTCTCGCCGCCGACCTCACCCGGCAGAGCCTCCGCTTCCTCTACCGGATCCTGTTCCTGCTCTACGCCGAGGCACGTCCCGAGCTCGGAGTGCTCCCGACCAAGGCGCCGGAGTACTCCGAGGGCTACGGACTCGACCGGCTCCGCGAGCTGGTGCTCGCCGACCTCACCAGCTCGGCCGCCCAGACCGGGACGCATTTCTACAGCTCGCTCGGCGTGCTGTTCCGGCTCGTCAACGACGGTTACCCGCCCGAGACCCTCGGCCCGGACGGCACCCCCGTCCAGGACTCCGACGACAAGGGCGGCCTGAAGTTCGAGGCGCTCCGCGCCGACCTCTTCAGCCCGACGGCGACGGCGCTGATCGACGAGGTCGGGCTCGGCAACGCCTGCCTGCAGAAGGTCCTCGGCAGGCTGCTGCTGTCGAAGAAGCAGCGTGGCCGCGACCGCGGCTTCGTCTCCTACGCCCAGTTGGGCATCAACCAGCTCGGTGCGGTGTACGAGGGCCTCATGTCCTACACCGGCTCCATCGCGCGGGACTACATGGTCGAGGTCGCCAAGGACGGTGACCCGGCCAAGGGCAGCTGGGTCGTCCCGATCTCCAGCACCGAAGGTTTCGACGACAACTGGCTTGTCATGCGAGACGACCCGGACACCGGCGACCGCAACCGCGTGGAGTACGAGCCCGGAGACTTCGTCTTCCGGCTCTCCGGACGTGACCGCCAGCGCAGCGCCTCCTACTACACCCCAGAGGTCCTCACTCGCTGCGTCGTCACGCACTCGCTAGCCGAGCTCCTCGACCAGAACGACACGACGACACCCGCCGCGGACATCCTCAAGCTGACGGTCTGCGAGCCCGCTCTCGGCTCCGGCGCCTTCCTCGTCGAGGCCGTCAACCAGCTCGCCGACCAGTACTTGACCCGGCGGCAGCACGAGCTCGGCGAGGACATCCCGCCCGAGCAGTACGCCGCGGAGAGGCAGAAGGTCAAGGCCTACCTGGCGCTGCACAACTGCTACGGCGTCGACCTCAACGCCACCGCCGTCGAGCTCGCCGAGATCACCCTTTGGCTCGACGCCATGCACCCCGGCCTCCGCGCCCCTTGGTTCGGTCTCCACCTCCGCCGCGGCAACTCCCTGATTGGCGCCCGCCGCGAGATCTACACCCCGACCCAGGTCGCGAAGAAGGGCTGGCTCAAGACTCCCCCCACTCCGCGCCCGCTCTCCGAGCCGATCGCCGCCACCGAGATCCACCACTTCCTCCTCCCCGCGGCGGGCTGGGGTGCGGTCGCAGAAACCAAGGAAGCCAAGGAACTCCGCCCCGAGGAGACCAAGGCTCTCAAGGAGTGGCGCAAGCAGATTACGAGCACGCTCTCGAAGGCCGAGGTTCAGAAGCTCCAGGACCTCGGCCGCCGGGTGGAGGCGCTGTGGGCTCTGGCCCGCCGCCGCCTGGAGATCGCCGAGCAGGAGATCCGCCGCGACATCGACGTGTGGGGAGCCGACGTCCTGCCGGTCGGCACCGGCGCAGTCCAGCGCGAGCAGATCGAGCAGTCGCTCGCCGACCCCGACAGCGCGTACGGCCGACTCCGCCGTGTCATGGACGCCTGGGCCGCCCTCTGGTTCTGGCCCGTCACGAACGGCGAGACCCCACCGACCCGCGAGCAGTGGATCGGCGCCCTCGAAGGCCTCCTTGGCTACACCAGCAAAGCCGAGCTTCGGCGGGGTCGAGGACTGTTCGCCGATGACGCCGGCTGGCTGGAGCTGAATGACACCGAGTTCAATGAACGTCGCTTCTCGGGGATGCGCCCCGTTGCAGAGGTCGTGAAGGCGAACCCATGGCTTACGATCAGCGCAGAGATCGCGGTGCGGGAAGGATTCTTCCACTGGGAGATTGATTTCGCCCCAATTTTTGCCCGGGCAGACGGCTTCGACCTGCAGGTAGGAAACCCCCCGTGGGTACGACCCGATTGGGACGACCCAACAGTCCTGGCAGAGCACGACGCGTGGTTCGGCGTAGCAGGGAGCGCAACTCCGCACGAATTCCGCGAACGGCGAGACGGCATCCTCACGAGTTCCGCCTTCGCATACCTGACCGAACGCGCCTCACTTGCCGGGATGGCATCGAATATCGGCAGTCCGATCATTCGCCCACTTGCCTCCGATGCTCAGACAGATCTGTATCGCAGCTTCATGGACGAGGCGTGGAGGACAACGCGGAACGGCGGAGTCACCGGCCTAATTCACCAGGTAAAGCATCTAATCGAGGCTGGCGGGGCAAACTTTCGTAGCCAATGCTATCGACGCCTCCGGCGACACTGGCATTTCGTCAACCAACTCAAGCTATTCGATATTCTGAACACTCGAGACTACGCGGTCGCAATCTACTCTAACTCTCGAGAGCCAAGCTTCCTCAATGCCGTACATCTCTATCACCCAGATACCATTGAGCGCTCATTTCGACACAATGGGGATGGCCCGGAACCCGCCACCACGACTGACGATGGGAAGTGGGATCTTCGCCCACATGCGATGCGCATTCAGCGGGTCGACAGCGATGTGCTCCGAGGATGGGCACAATTGGCTTCGACGGAAGACCGCGGTGAGTTCGCTTCGGCCCGCTTCGTATTCACACTTAGCCCGTCGATCAACGCGGTTCTCGCGAAGCTTGCTAGCGCTCCCCGATTCGGCGAGATATCGCACGCGTACACGCACGGGTGGGTGCAACGTGACGCCGAGTCCGAGGGAATCCTCGTTCACGAAGCTGCCATACCAAGAGACATCCAGGATGTTGTCATCCAAGGACCGAATATTGGTACGTCCAACCCGCTCCTGCAGCAAATAAATCCGACTATGCGGAGCTATCGCGACTACTCATCAATTCACCCACAAGATGTTGGCGTCGACACGCGACCGCGGACGAGCTATCAGCGGGGAATCGGTTCGGCCGCATTCAGGGCATCGTATCCACACTGGAATGGATCTCCTTCCAACAATTCTTGGCGACTCTTCTGGCGCCGTCGAGTGGATCCGTTCAACACCGAGCGAACTCTGCAAGCGGCGATATACCCACCCGGCCCCACGCATATTGATGGAGTGTGCAGTCTGACCGTTCAAAACCTTACTACGTTGACTCACACGTCTGCATTGTGGTCATCCTTGCCGTTTGACTTCTTCGTGCGCTTCGGCGGGTTCCGAGACGTGCGCATCAATCTTGTCCGTCGGATGCCGGCGCCGATGACGGGACATCTGACGAATGAGCTACTGCTTCGCCAGCTTCGCCTCAATTGCCTCACCGCCGACTATGCACCACTATGGGAAGAACTCTTTGACCAAAGCTGGTGCCGAGACAGTTGGACCCGCGATGACTCCTTCCAACAGTTGGGCGCCGTCACACACAACTGGACAACCCGAACACCCCTCCGCACTGACTCGGAACGACGGCAGGCACTACTCGAGATCGACGCACTCGCTGCGATAACACTAGGAATCACCGCAGCCGAGCTGTGCGCGATTTACCGTGCGCAATTCGGAGTGCTCCGTAAGTACGAACGGAACTTGACCTTCGACGCCACTGGCCGCCAGGTCCCCAAGGACTTGGTCAAGAAGTACGAGCGTCACGGTGTCAAGACTGATCTCGACTGCTTTGAACCACCGTTGACAGGCGTGAACCGCGAGGCCGAGATGACCACGGCGCACGAAGAGTTCAGTCGTCGCGTCACCGAGCGCCGCGCTGCGGCCACCGCTGACGAGTCAAGGAGTATTCCAGGATGAAGGCGGACACCCTAAGCCTGAGGCAGTTGTTCAGCAAGGACGTCCGCTACGTCATCCCCAGGTTTCAGCGCTCGTACGTCTGGAACCAGGAGGATCAGTGGGAGCCCCTCTGGGACGACGTACGGAACACCGCCGAGCGCTACCTCGAGCTCCTTACCGAGTTGGGCGGCGACGTCGCCGACCACGGCGCGAAAGCTGCGGAGCAGGTCGAACGACACTTCATGGGCGCCGTCGTCCTGCAACAGCGCCCCAACGCGGTCGCCGAGCTGGAGACTCGTGATGTCATCGACGGTCAGCAGCGTCTGACCACCATGCAACTTCTCGCCGACGCCGCCCAGCAGGTCACCGAAGAGGACGGGTTCGTCCAAGAGGCCAAGCGCCTACGCCGCATTGTGATCAATCGCGATGTGGAGGGCGACGACGAGTTCAAGCTCTGGCCCACCCAACTCGACCGCGACGCGTTCCGCGCGGCCATGCGCAACGGTGACGAGGATCTGGCGTTCGAGGGCTCTGCAGTGGCTCAGGCACACGCCTTCTTCCGCCTCCAGGTTCGGGAGTGGATCGCTGCCGCCGATAGCCCGGACGAGCGCACCCGTCTCGTCCATGGTCTTGAGACGACGCTGTTTTCGCTGCTGCAGCTCGTCGTGATCGATCTGTCGACGACGGACGATGCGACTGTCATCTTCGAGACCCTGAACGCTCGTGGCACACCACTGCGCGAGTCGGATCTGATCAAGAACTACGTCCTTCAGGAAGCGACGGCTGCGGGTCAGAGCGCGGACGCGCTGCATGACGAGCATTGGGCTCGGTTGGAGGATGACTGGTGGCGGAAGGACGTCCGCCAAGGTCGTCTCTACCGCCCTCGACTGGACACCTTCCTCGGCCACTGGCTCGTCATGCGGACCGCTTCCGAAGTCCAAGCGCAAAACCTGTTCGATCGTTTTCGCAAGTACGTGAAGGACGACGACAAGGCTGTCGCCGGAGTAGTCGCCGATGTCGTACATGTCGGCACGAGCTATCGGATGTTGGAGAGCCCGGCCACCGACAAGGACCTGGAGCGCTTCCTCTACCGCTGGAAGGTGATCGATGCCGGTGTCGCCACGCCGGTGTTGCTTTGGCTGCACTCCCAGCCGGGGATCACCACAGAGGCACGTGTGCGCGCGTGGACGGCGATCGAGAGCTTCCTCGTACGCCGCATGGTCTGCCGACTCACCACGAAGGACTACAACCGCGTCTTCATCGACCTGGTCGGGCGTCTGAAGGACGACCCGACGCTGGAGAACGACGCGATCGTCACCTACTTGGCGAGCCAGGAGGCTGACGCTCGGCAGTGGCCCGATGACCGCCAGTTACAGACGGCCTTCACCGAGCTGCCGCTATACCGGCTGCTCACCCTCGGCCGACTCCGGATGGTTCTGGAGGCTATCGAGGAGTCGCTGCGGACGTCGTACACGGAGTCCGTCGAGGTCCCGAAGAAGCTGACGATCGAGCACATCCTTCCCCGAGCGTGGACGACGCACTGGGCACCGCCGGCGGGGGATGACGTGCAGGAGGCGACGTCCCAGCGCAGCCGGTTGCTGCACAGCATCGGCAACCTCACCTTGATCACCGGGAAGCTTAATACCAGCCAGTCCAACGGACCGTGGGAGAAGAAGCGGGTCACGCTCGACCAGCACTCGGTCCTCCACCTCAACAAGCAGCTCCTGACCGAGTACGGCAGCCAGGACTGGGATGAGGCAGGCATCCGGGCCCGCGGCATCGACCTCGCAACGCGTGCGAGCCGAATCTGGCCGTCGGCATCCGCGATGTCAGCGAAGGGCTGAGTCGAGATGCCCGCGGGGTGGCCCGCAAATCGATTCATCGTGGCGCAGTCTTGGTGGATCGCGAGCCAGCTGGTGCGACGCCACCCCGAGCTGACGATCATCGAGACGAAGCCCGAATTCACGGCGCATGACAACCTGGCACTCGTCGACTCCATCGCGGCGCCATGCTCACGCGACGCCGTGCTGGAGATCGACCGCAACGGATCGCTCGGTCGATCATCCGAGCCGGAGTCCCCGTCGATGACCTGGCGCGAGGTCTTCGAGGCAGGTGATCCTTTCGAGCTGCTCACGCGACTCGAGGTGACCGCAGGTCTCACGCCCCCGACTGAGACTCCGCGGTCCGGACGGAAGGCAGTCTCCTACCGGCTCATCTCCCGCCTGCTCTCCACGACGCTGAATGACCGGCGCCCTCTCCAGGTGAGGAGCGGCTACCTCCAGACCTTCCAGATGGGGTCGGGCTGCTGGCCGCAGCTGGGGGACTTCCCGGGTGTCGCCGAGAAGCTGCGGGACGTCCGCCTCGACGACGTCGATGGCCAGGCCGGCTACCGCTTCTGGATGTTGGAGCACGATCGCCTTCTCGTCGCAGTGCTCGACACCGATGCGTGCCTCTACCTCGCCGACGGGAGCTCGACCGACGTCTACAAGCGCTATCGACGCACAGGCTCGGTGACGAGGACGCTCGGCGACGCACTCGGGCAGTTCCTCGGATGAGCGAGCCGGCGCGCAGATTCGTCATCGCGCAGTCGTGGTGGATCGCGAGCGAGATCGTCCGACGGAACCCAGCTCTCCTGCTCATCGAGACGCATCCGGGCGGCGGCCAGTACGACTGCCTCAGCCTCATCCGCCGGACGGCGTCGGAGACGAAGACCCTCATCGACCTGAACCGGGTCGGTCGAGCACACGTGCACGCTACCGAGGGCTTCGAGCCGATCACGTGGGCGGAGGCATTCGCGGCGCAGGGAGGTCACAACGTCGTGCACTCGCTGGAGCGAGCTGCGGGCCTCACCCCGCTGGCGAAGGCTCCGCCGACTGGCCCGCGCGTCATGGCCTACCGGGTCATCGCCCGAGTGCTCGCCTCACTCGTCGACGATCGCCACGAGTGGGATGCCCGCAACGGGCAGCTCGACTCGTCCGGAATGGACGCAACGGGCTCCCACCGACCCGAGCTCCTACGGTTCCCCACAGTCGTCGACGCGCTCCGCGACTGGCGACCTGACGATCTCTTCGGGCGCCCCAGCTACCGCTTCTGGACGCTGCTGCGCGACGCGAAACCCGTCGCGGTCTTCGACACCGACGGTCGCCTCCACCTGCCGGATCGACCACCGAGCGAACTACTTCCGGCGTACAAGCGGTCGCGCTCACTCACGGCTGTCGTCGGCGAGACGCTCGGCCACGTCCTTCCCTGAATCGGGGTTTCTCCGACACGCCCGATCGTCATCCAGTAGAGCGCCGGACTCCATCTGCACTACGTTGAGTGATCGTGCAGGCACTGGGGGACACCTCTATGGAGGTACTGAGCGAGGTCACGCTGTCGGAACTCCACCACCTTGTCAGCAGCGAGATCGCGGCCGGGAACGAGTCAGACAAGCAGGAGGGGCGCAGGCGGCTCCTCAGGGCAATCGAGGACTGTGCCGCGGCGGACGGCGACTCGGCAGGCGCGCTTCTCGACGGCCGATCATGGCGGATCGCGGAGGTCCGAGTCAGCGGCATCGGTGGAATCGCCTCGCTCGATCCGCCTGCTCTGACTTTCTCACCGGTACCCGGAATCACCGTCGTCCGAGGCCTGAACGGTCAGGGCAAGACGAGCCTCGCACGCGGCATCGACTGCGCACTGCGGGGTAGCGCCGACCTGACGCCGGGTGCGGCGAACACGCTCTGGGCCGCCGAGTTGCTCACGGAGGGCGCTACCTCGGGGAGGGTCGGGCTCACGCTCGCCAGCGGTGCGTCTCGCCTCGTCATCGAGGTGGACTTCGCCACCGGGACCAACACGCCCACCGTCACCGGATTGCTGAACGGCAACGGCGAGTCGCAGCAGGTCGACCTCGGCGGCTCCTGGCGACAGGCTCTGGGAAACGCTCGCGCGCACTACAGCTACGACGCCGTACAAGGCCGGCTCGTCGAGAGCAAGGCGCTTCAGGGCTTCCTCGAAGAGCTTCTCGTCCTCGGCCCAGTGTGGCAGCGGGTGCGGGATGCCGTCGACAGCCGCGCTGAGCGCGCGACAGCAGCGCAGAAGGCCTTCGCCAAGGCTGTCAAGGATGCGCGAGCAAGCGAAGCCCAGATCGCTGCGAGGCACAATGCTCCTGACAGCAGCGTCGCTCGACCAGCCACCGTGAACTGGCCCCGGCTCCAAGACGCAGCCGACATCGACTCGTGGCTGCTGGCGACCGGCCTTTCGGTGACGGATCCCCAGCCGGTGACGACCGTCGGAGCTGATCACGAACGTCGGCTCGCGTCGATCCAAGATCGTTTCCACGCAGCGGATGAACGACTCGAGTCCGCCGAGTCCACGATCGAGGGCCCGGGCATGGCCGCGGCGCTCCATCACTTGAACCAACTCCTCAACGTCGAGGAGCTCGACTCCACGGTCTGTCCACTGTGCGGGTCTTCCACGGACTGGCGCGGACATCTCCAGCGGTTCATGAGTGATCTCCTGGAGCGCGCCGAGGCCGCGCAGGAGGTCCTCGACTCTGTGACGGAGCTGCGGGACTGGACCGAGGCAGAGCTGGCACCGCTTCTGGACGCCGGGACGCGCGATGGGCCCGACCACGAGACCGCCGCGTTCAGGGCCGCGACCGCACGCGGATGCCAGGCTCATTCCGACGCACACGTTGCCGGCAGGGCCCTTCTCCAACGGCTGAGCTCGGATGACTACCGGCAGTGGCTCGATCGCCTACGTGAGGCGACGAACACCGCATCAAGGTGGCGTTCCGACCTCACCGAGGTCGTCCACGGGTTCGCCGCAACCGTCCGCGGGACGACCGAAGACGCGGCAGACTCCGTCATCTGGAAGAAGGCTCAGGAGACCCTGAATGAGTTACAAGTCACGCTGAGACAAGAGCGGCAGGACGCGGTGACCGCACGCCTCGGCGAGGCGCTGGCCCGGCTCCTGCCCGATGCCGGTGTCGAGCTGCCTGGCATCCAGCATCAGGGCGGGGTCAAGCAGCAGCGCGGGGTGAAGGTCGACCTGACGATGGGCGGCCGGGTGGCCACCCTCGGGATGCTGAGCAGCGGACAACGGAACGCGTTGCTGCTCACGCCGCTGCTGGGCACGACGTACCAGGATCTTTCGGCTTCCTCGTTGTCGACGACCCTGTCCATGCTCTCGACGACACGCGCGTCGATCTTCTTGCCCGCGAGCTCGCCCGTCTCGCGGAGACCCGTCAGGTGATCGCACTGACCCACGATCCGCGACTGGAGGAGCACCTGCGCGCCCGACAGCCGGACATGAGCGTCATCGAGCTACAGCGCGATGCGGCGACACGAACCGTCTCGTGGACGACGCACAGCCTGCCGTGGCAGTCATTGCTCACCGACGCACGCGAGATCCGGAGACTGTCGGCGAGCACCGAATGGACGTACTCGGAGGATCTGCACTCCGTAGTCGCTGGGTTGTGCCGCGCAGCGGTCGACGGCGCCCTACGGCAGGCGGCCATCTCGTGTGCGGTCACTCGCGGCGAGGACGTCAGCGCGTCGTTGTCCGCCCTCGGACTGAGTCACACCACGAAGGACAGGATCGCCCACATCACCGCGTTGGCCGGCGGTGTGGAACGCCTGCCGGTCCTCGACCGCTCGCGCCGGGGTCACCTGAAGTTCTGGAACAAGGGTGCCCACGGCCAACTCCCGCCCGACGCTGACCTGGAGTCGACCATCGCGGCCGCCGAAGCCGCGTGCCAAGAGTTGGCGGACCATGACTGGACGAGAACCTGACATGCGCGACTCGGTACGTCGACGGATCCGAGTCATGGTCGTCCGCAGGCGCCTTGAGGAGACGGCAGCCTCGCTGGTCGAGTCGGCGACCGGCACACGGCCAGGATCCCACAGCGTCGTCGCCCGCAGATTGATGCTTCTCCCTGCTCATGCCCGAGACGACCGCTGGTCAGACCTCCTCGGTCTCGCGCGACGCGCCTCCAGGGTCTACGAGCTGACCTCTGCGGTCCTCCACAGCAACCGCGCCTTCGGCGACGTGCCGGAGCACTTGGTCCAAGAGTGGGAGCAGACCGCCGCCGAGGCTGCGGACGCCGTGCAGGACCGAACTCGCCCTGGCATCACGCTCGCTCCCAGCTCCCGCAGTTCTGCGAGGTGAAGCTCCCGTCGCTCGCACGGATCGTCACCGTCACCGCGGTGCCGTGCGTGATGAACTTGTTCGCGATGATGTCGCCGCCCGCGGAGGTGCGCTCCCAGTAGCAATCGTCCGCGGTCCCGGTTAGGCGGAAGGTCCCAGGAGCGACGAAGCCCAGCTGCCGCCCGATCTCATGGGTCCCGTCACCGAACCCGGTCTGCCCCGACTCTGCGAGGTCGAGCGCTGGCATGAACTCCGGGCACATCATGGGAAGAACGATCTCGTAGGCACGAAGCTCGTCGCCGCCCTGCGCACCGAAGTGACGGGACAGCCACAGCTCGGGAGCGATAGTCCCTGAGCGCAGCGTGCCGCAGGCGTCCTTCGCCAGGTTGTAGCCGCTGCCGTAGTAGTTCGAGGGCAAGGTCAGCCCGGCCGCCTTCACGGCATCGTTGACAGCGGCTTGCTGGGGATCCGCTGCAGGAGCGGTAGTCGTGGCAACGGCCGGCGCACCTGCCACCCGCCGCACCTGGATCTTGACCAGGAACGAGAGCGACTTCACCGGGCTCCCGGCGGCGGGCACAGTCCCGGAGACGACCCAGTACTCGGGGCGGTTCTGCTCGGGGACGAGCGTGCCGGATGGGGCAGGAGGCGCCAGCTCGAGTCCGACCAGCTTGAAGCCTCGATCCTCCAGGAGATCGCGGGCGTCATTCATGGGCAGGCCCGTGAGTCCGTTCGGAACGGTGGGGCCTGTCGGCTTCACCGGGGTGGCGGCGCACGCCGACAGAGCGATCACCAGCGCGATCAGCGCCGCTACGCGGGCCAGCTTCATGTCCGGGTCGAGCCTCATGACGTCTTCGAGGGGCGCTCAGCAGGGTCGTTCACCCCACAGTCGCCTGATGAGGCGCACTTCGTTACGCCGAATCATCAGTCCTGCTGACCGTTCAGCTCATTCCCTGTTACGCCGAAAAGTCGATGGGCGTCAGAGCAGAGTCAGGCGCGGAGCTCCGGCGTAGATGCCGTCAAGGGTGAGCAATGGCCTGTCCAATGCGACAGCCGTCGCCGCAACCCATCGGTCTGCGCCGTGCACCTTCTGCCCGAGTGCGTGACCTCGAGCGGTGCATTCGACCCGCAGCTCGACGTAGGCGTTGACCACGTCGTCGGTCACCGGCACCGTCGGGATGGAGTCGACAATGCGATGAAGGCGTTCTGTTCGCGCCTCGCCCCAGCTGCGAAGGCCCGGCCACGCGAGCAGCTCAGCACGGGTTTGGGTCGCGATCATCGGAACCCGGCCGATCAACCGGTCGCCGAGGTCACGGGGCGTGCGGTTCACGACGTACAAGTGACTGAAGGCGTCGGTGTCGATGACCACCGCCGTCTGCGGGACCTCTGAGGTCACCTGCCGATCAGCTCCAGGAAGGCCGCGACCTCGTCCTCGTCCACACCCTCGACGCCGCCGATCAGGGGCGTGCGCGAGAAGTCCACGCCTTCGAGCGACGGCGCCGTCCAGCTCGGCAGCTCCAGGCGCTCCACCGTGGCGTCGACCAGACTGAGTACCTGCCCGCGGGCGCCGAGCACTGCCTCGCCGGTCGCCGTGACCTGGCCACCGACGAGTCGAGCGGCCTCATCGACGTTCAGCACCGTCTCCAGCTGAACGTCATTGCCGAACGCGTCCCTGATGCGAAGCCGCCCACGGCGGAGATCGACGAGATCCAAGTCTCCCGACACCGACACGTCGGCTTGGCGGTCCGGTGCCGGAGCACGGAGATCCGCCCAGACGTCACGGGACGCCGACGCCGCGGCGAACTGGATCGGCGGCTCCTCCTGACGGGGCAGCGAGAAGGCGCAGGTCGACGAGATCGCCTGTAGGGCATCAAGGACGGAGAGGGTCGCATGCCCCAACTGCGGAGTCACCCACCCTGGCGCCTCGTCACGAGCGGCGCCGCCGAAGATCTCCATCATGGCGCTGAGGCTCCGATGCTCGAGCCCCTCGCCCAGTACGCCGTCTTCACCGATCGTCGCCTGCAGGATCGTGCTCCCCTGCGCGATTCCCCGAAACTTCAGCGTTGTCGCTCGCTCGACAGCCGACGGGGACCGGCCGGGCCCGATGACTCCGGTCAGGTGGCGCCCGACCCGCGTTGCGAGCACCTGAAGTGCCTCAGCCAGGTCCGCCAAACCGGCGAACGTGATCTCGCCGTCAGCCAGGCCGGTGCCGATCAGCCGTACTTCCCACTCGTCCACGACCGGCACCTCCCCATGGCGAACTCGAAGACGGACGACGAGGATATCGCCGAACCACGACAATTCGTTGCCGCACACGATCGGGTTCCCCGGTGAAGTGCTCGCGATCACTGCTACTACCGTGAGTCACTCTGCACGTCGAGGGGGGACTTGAGTGCTGCCGTCATTGGTCGCCGAGGACCTGCGCGCGTCGTTGACGAGCTTCCTGGGCACCACGTTCGCCCTCGCGGACGACGAGGTGCGGGCGGAGCTCGAGCGCTTCATCGCGAACCCTCACGACGGTGTGTTCCGCGGCCCGTACGTGCGTCTGCGCACACCGTTCCGGCCGGCTGACGACGAGTGGCGACGCTTCCTCGACTGGGCACCTACGGGCTTCCACCCGCACAAGCACCAGGCTGAGGCGTGGATGCGGCTGTCGTCGAAGGAGCAGCTGCCGCAGCCGACGCTCGTCACCACCGGAACCGGCTCCGGCAAAACCGAGAGCTTCCTGATCCCGCTGCTGGAGCACTGCCGCCGCGAACGTCTGAAGGGGCGCGGCGGGATCAAGGCGCTCGTCCTCTATCCGATGAACGCCCTGGCCAACGACCAGGCTCGGCGCATCGCGAAGCTCGTCCACGGCCACCGCGAGCAGCTCGGCGATGTGTCAGTGGGGCTCTACACGGGCGACTCCGGGACAGGCACGGTGATGACCGAGACGGCGGTCATCGAGGACAAGCACCACATGCGGAAGAACTCGCCGGACGTGCTGCTCACGAACTACAAGATGCTGGACATGCTGCTGCTCCGCAGCGAGGACCAGCCGCTGTTCGCCGGATCCGCCGAGTCCCTGCGGTACCTCGTGCTCGACGAGTTCCACACCTACGACGGCGCACAGGGCACAGACGTCGCGATGTTGCTGCGCAGGCTCGGAATGAGCCTCGGGGTCACGACGGACGAGCAGCCGCTCGGCGCGATCACCCCGGTGGCCACGTCGGCGACCCTCGGCAGCGGAGCGCAAGCCGGGCCTTCTCTACGCAAGTTCGCCCACACCGTGTTCGGCTCGGAGTTCGACGAGTCCTCGCTGGTCGGGGAGGACCGCCTGACCATCGACGAGTGGGCCGCCTCCCCCACGACAGGCACTGTGCCACTGCTGGACCGGGTGACGAAAGCGCTCGGGAGCGCAGGTCGTCACCGGGAGCAGGTCCGCGAGGGGATCCGACTCTTCCTGGTCGACACCGAGAACGGCGACGATCCACGGATCGACTCTCTGCTCAACGACGCCGAGGCGCTCGGGCGGGCGTTGGCTGCGCATCCCTTCACCCGGACGTTGCTCAGGCGATGCACGCTGCCGGTGCCGCTGACGGCACTCGCGACGGACGCGGAACCGAGCTGGGGCACCGGGACCCCGCAGCGGCAGGCAGCGGCCCGCCACGCCGTCGCGCTGTATCTCGCGCTGCTCTCGCGGGCTCGGAGCGCGGGCGGACGGCCGCTCATGACCGTGGACGTCCAGCTCTGGTTGCGCGAGGTCAGCAGGCTCCTCCGTCAGCTCAGCCGGTCGCCACGATTCCACTGGTTCGAAGGCGCGCCGCCCGAGGACGGTGAGCGATCGCTGCCCTCGATCTACTGCCGCCACTGTGGCCGTTCCGGGTGGGGAGTCGTCGCCACAGCGGGCGGCGGCAACGCCACGTCGCCGAACGCGGTGTGGCGCAAGTCCGTGTCGGACAGCAGCTCCCAGCGCGCGTGGATCTTCGCTCCCGGGGAGGCGCAGCAGGACTCGCCGCTCGTGCGCTGGATCGATCCGGACAACGCAGACTTCGTCCCAGGGCCGTCGGGCAAACACAGCAACGAGGTGCCGGTGCTCGTTACTCCTGACGCCGAGGCGGCGAAGGAACAGCGGTGTCCCGCCTGCGGGCACGACGACGCGATCCGGTTCCTGGGATCTCGCGTGGCCACGCTCGCGTCGGCCACCCTCGGTCAGCTGTTCGGGAGCCCGGACGTCGCCCCTGACGAGAAGAAGACGTTGGTCTTCACCGACAGCGTGCAGGACGCCTCCCACCGGGCGACGTTCGTCGAGAACCGCGCGTATGCGCTCAACCTGCGCGCCCTGCTCCACCGGGCGATCGGACCGACGGGTAGTTCGCTCAATGACCTTGGCGCCGCAGTCGAGGCCGCAGCCGCGAACCCGGCCGAGCGCTTCGCAATGCTCCCGCCGGATCTCCGCCTGCACGAGACCTTCGCCCAGTACTGGATGGATGGGCCGAGCGATCGCGTCCGCGAGGCGGTCACCAGGCGGATGGGCTTCGCAGCGACGCTGGAGTTCGGGCTGGCTCCGCCCTCCGCACGAACGCTGGAGCGGACGGGCGCGGCGACCGCGCAGGTGGTCGTGCCCAACCTCGACGCCGCGGTGCGCGCCGCGCTCGATGCCGCGGCCAGACAGGACAACCAACTAACCCTCGACGGCCGGCCGCCGGAGGCGACTCGCGCGTGGGCTCGTGGCGTCCTCGAACGAATGCGGTCGCAGGGGGCCATCGCCCACGAGTGGTTCCGCACGTACGCCGAGACGGACGACCGCTACCCCATCTGGGGCGGACGACCGCACCGCCAGGGGATGCCGGCGTTCCCGGGTAAGGGCCGGGACCGGCCGGGCCGCCCCGCACCGGCGTACCCAACGAGCGCACGCACGTCGAAGAACCTGGACCTCATCCTCGGGCCGCGCAGCTGGTACACGACGTGGACGGCCAAGGTCCTGAAGGTCGCGACCGTGGACGCCCACAAGTACGTCCTCGCGCTCCTCAAAGCGCTCACGGCGGAGGGAGTCTTGGCGACCCTCAGCGGCGTCGGGGGCTCCACCGTCTGGCAGATCCCACAGACCAACGTGTGGGTAGGGCGCACCGAAGGTGTGCCGGACCGCCTGCGCTGCACCGTGTGTTCGACGATTCTCCCCGGTCCCGATGCCGTCCTAGCCGAGCTAGTAGGGGCACCGTGCATGCAGGACCAGTGCACAGGCACCTACCGCCGCGAGCACGCTGATCTCGACTACTACCGTGACCTCTACCGCGGCGAAGAGGTCCGCCGGATCATCGCGCGCGAGCACACGTCGCTGCTCAAGGCGAAGGAGCGCGTGGCACTCGAGAACACGTTCAAGGCGGGCGCCTCGCCGGATGCTCCGAACGTGCTCACCTGCACGCCGACCCTCGAGCTGGGCATCGACATCGGGGACCTGTCCACGGTGGCGCTGACGTCGCTGCCCCGGTCCACGGCGTCCTACCTCCAGCGGGTCGGTCGCGCCGGCCGACTGACCGGCAACGCACTCGTCGTCTCGCTGCTGCCTGCCCGGCCCTTGGAGCTGCAGCGCCTGGCGCAGCCGCTGTCGATGATCGCGGGCGAGGTCGTGCCGCCCGCGTGCTATCTCGATGCGACCGAGATCCTGCGCCGCCAGTACCTCGCGTCGCTCGTGGACCGGCGAGCCCGCGCCGGCCACCCGACGACGCGGCTCGCCAAGCAGGTGTTCCGGGACGGACTGGCGCCGACGTCGTGGCTCGGCACCCTCGTCGCGGACGCGCGCAGCCACGCCGCCGAGTATGTCGACGAGTTCTTGCGCGGCTTCGGCGACGAGGTCTCGAAAGACAGCGCCCAAGCCCTGCGGGAATGGGCAGGTGACGGCAGCCCTGAGGGCGAGCCGCCGGCGATGGAGCGGGCAGTCGAGGCGGCGGTGAAGGCATGGATCGCCGAGGGGGACGAACTCGCCGGACGCGTCGCACTTCTGAAGGCCGAGATCGAGGCGATGGAGGCCCGCCCGTCGCTGGACGACGCGGGCAAGCGCGAGCTGCGCCGACTGAACGGCGAGATCGCGGTCGCCCGAGCCACCGGCCGCGAACGCGACCGCATGTATTGGATCTCCGCGCTCGAGGCGAAGGGGTTGTTGCCCAACTACGCACTCCTCGACGACACAACCCGGCTCGACGTCGGGCTCTGGTGGACCGACGAGGAGACCGGCGCGAGCCAGACCTCGGAGGAGCAGTACGTCCGTGGCAGCCGGACCGCGCTCGGCGAGCTCGCCCCAGGCGCGGTGTTCTACGTCCGCGGGACAGCCGTCCAGATCGACGGGCTGGACGTCGGCACGAGCCGCAACCCCGCCACGATCCGGCGTCGCTTCTGCCCTGCATGCGGGTGGTCCCGTCCGTTGGACGGCACACCGGCAGGGTCATGCCCGCGCTGCGGCGCGGTCGCCGCTGCGGACGCCGGCCAGGTCCTCACCACACTGCCTTTCCGCGGCGCCTCGGCCTACACCTCCCGTGAGAGCGCGATGCGTGAGGATGACATCGAGGATCGCCGCAAGACGCGCTTCGAGATCGTCGCCACCGTCGACTCCGAGCCGGATGCCATCGCTGCCGCCTGGCAGCTCACCGACTACCCGTTCGGCGTCGAGGTGCTGCGCACCGCTGACATCCGCTGGGTCAACCTGGGCCCGGCCGAACGCGGCGGCAGCACGTTGCATGTCGCCGGCAACGAGGTGGCCGCGCCACTGTTCCAGGCCTGCCGGCACTGCGGTGTCGTCCCCGCCGCCCAGCGGGTCGATGCCGCACGCGCCCGGCACCGTGGTTGGTGCAGGCAGAGGAAGGAGCCAGACGAGCAGGGCTGGGTGACCGTTGCGCTCACCCACGACCTCCGGACCCAGGCGGTCCGGCTCCTCGTGCCGCCGATCGTCGTGGCGGACGCGATCGTGCGGACGTCCTTCCGCGCGGCGCTGCTGCTCGGCCTCCGCCAGGTGCTGGGCGGCGAGCCTGAGCACCTCGACGTCGTCGAGGCTGCGGATCCCGTGCCCGGCAGCGGTGAGCGCTGGGTCATGGTGCTCCACGATCTCGTCCCCGGAGGCACCGGCTACCTGGGACGATTCGCCGAGCCCGATCAGGTCCGCGGCCTCCTGGCCGCCGCCCTCGACGTCCTTCAGACTTGCGAATGCCGCACAGAGGGGCTGGCGGCCTGCCACCGCTGCCTGCTCCCCCACGTTCCGCCACACATGGCGGCGGATGCCCGCCGGGAGTCCGCAATCAGCCTGATCACGGAGATCTTTCAGCAGTGGAGCCCGGAGCCGATCGAGACGCTCAGAGACATCGTCGTCGGGCCCCACGACACCCCCATCGAACGTCGCTTTCGGCAACTGCTCGTGCGATGGGCGAAGAGTCGCAGCGCGGCGGTGACCCTCACCGCTACGGGCGTCGGCGATGCCGCCGAGCTCCGGTTCCCGCAGTCCCTAGGCGGGCAGGTCTGGCGCGCCACCCCGCAGGTCGCGCTCGGTGGGGTGCAGCCGGACTTCGTCCTGGAATGCGGCGACAGAACCGTGCCCAAGATCGCTGTGTTCTGCGACGGGCAGAAGTTTCATTCCTCCACCGACCACAATCGAGTCGCCGACGACGCCGAGAAGCGCGCCGACCTCCGCGCCAAGGGCTACCTCGTATGGGCGGTGACCCATCAAGACCTCGACGCCTTCACTGACGTGCTTGACGGCGTCACCCCCGAACCCGTCGCCTGGATCGACGCCCGCTACCGCCAGGGGGCGCTGAGCACGTTCGAGAAGCAGCCCCCACCGGGCAGCGTCCACATCCGCGAGCTCCTCGTCGACCCGCTCTCCCTGCTGACGGCGTTCGTGCTGCGGCCCTCGCTGACCGAGTGGCGGCCTGCCGCCCATGCTCTGGCACTCACGTACGCACTCGGCGGCGAAGGGCTCGTCAAGACGACGCCGGACGCCGTGCCAGAACTGCTGCAGGCGGCAGTCGCCGAAGCCGCTGCCGCTCCCCCGCCCGGAGGGCTCGGCGTCCTGAGCAAGCGAACCGTGCAGGGTGCAGCTCTCGTCCTCGAGCGGCGGAGCAAGGTCGACATCCGGGCCTGGCTGGGTGTCGACGATCGAGACGGCGTAGTCGGAAGTGACAGCCAGGTCGGTGCCTGGCGAGACTGGCTGGCGCTCAGCAACGTCCTGCAGTTCCTCGAGGCCGGACGCTTCCAGGCCCACAGTCTCTCCACTGTCGAGTCGGCGCCCGCGGCCCCGAATTCCGCAGTGGTGCCCGCGTGGCAAGAGATCGCGGAGACCTTCGAGGGCAGCCCGAAGGAACTCGTCCTGCATCTTGCAGTCCGCGGTCTGCCGCTGCCCATCGCGGGCTTTGAGGTCGACGGCGGCGACCTCGTCATCGACCTCGCGTGGCCCGATCACCGGGTCGCCGTCCACTTTGACGAGGACGACGAGCTCGCCGCCTGGCTCGACGAGAACGACTGGACGCAGGCGGAGCCGGACGGGGACCCCGTCGCCACCGCGCTGGGTGCCGAGGGAGGCCGCTGATGGGCGTCATCATGTCCAAGGAGTTCCACAAGGCGATCGATGTCGACGGCTCGATCAAGGCCAAGGCCTGGGACTTCGTCACGAAGCTCAACCAGAACGCCGACCTCACCGGGCTGGACCTCAAGATCCCGAAGAACCCGGCGGACAAAAGAGTCCGCACGGCGCGCGTGGACTTGAGCTATCGCGCAGTGCTGTTCGCCGTTTCCGACGACCCCGAGCCGATGTGGGTCCTCGCCGCCATCCGCACCCATGACGAGGCCTACGAGGAGGCGCAGAACCTCGTCCTCGACATCAACCCAGCCAACGGCGCGATGGAGGTGCTCCGGCCGAAGGCGATCATCAAGCGCGTCGAGGAATTTCGCGCCAAGCCGACCACGCCGGACGCGCACCAGGTCCTGCCGTTCAAGCCCGCCGAACTCGTCGCGCTCGGGATCAACGCCGAGGTGGCGGAGGAGGCCGTACATGCCGCGACGGACGACGACCTGCTCGTCCTCGCCGGCGATCTCCCCGAGTGGCAACAGCAGGTCCTGCTCGATCTGGCCACCGGCACCTCGCTCGACCAGGTACGCACCATCTACGACCTCGACCGTCCCGCGGACGCCGACCCCGTCGCCGCAGCGCAGCGCCCGACAAGCCGCATGCAGTTCGTCTACCTGCAGACGGACGACGAGCTGCGGCGCATGCTCGAAGGCGACTTCGCCGCGTGGCGGACCTACCTCCACCCGACCCAGCGGGCCGTCGCCTACCGCCCGACCTACAACGGCCCCTACCGGCTGGCCGGCGGCGCCGGCACCGGCAAGACCGTGGTCGCCCTGCACCGCGCCGCGTTCCTTGCACGGCAGCAGAACGTTCGGGTGCTGCTGTGCACGTTCACACGCAACCTCGCGGCGAACCTGCAGGCGGACATCCACGGGCTGCTCTGCGCGGACGAACTGTCCCGTGTCGAAATTGGCGGGGTGGACCAGATCGTGCGATCCGTCGTGCACGCCGTCGACGGGCCGCCCGGGCAGATTCTCGGAGAGCGCGATCGCGAGTCGCTGTGGGAGGAGTCCGTCGCAGGTAGCGGTGTGCCCGCCGACATCGCGGAGGTCCTCACCCCGACCTTCCTCGATGGCGAGTACCGGGCCGTGGTTCTCGCGCTACCCGCACACACGCGGGAGGCGTATTTCAAGGCGCGCCGGACCGGCCGCG
Source organism: Pseudonocardia kongjuensis (assembly GCF_039526905.1). Lineage (NCBI taxonomy): Bacteria > Bacillati > Actinomycetota > Actinomycetes > Pseudonocardiales > Pseudonocardiaceae > Pseudonocardia > Pseudonocardia kongjuensis. The sequence goes on from NZ_BAAAJK010000005.1 coordinate 130,852, forward strand.
GGATCCGTCTGAACCGGGTTCAGCGCGCCGCCGTCTGGCGAGTCGTCGAGTCCTTCGAGCGCGGCGTGGCGAGTCAAGGTCGGACGACCTTCGAGCGGCTCGCGGTCCGCGCTGCGGAGATCCTCGCGGATCCCGCGACGCGCGAGCAGGCACCGACCTTCGACCACGTCGTTGTCGACGAGGGCCAGGACCTGCACGCCGGCCACTGGCGGGTGCTGCGTGGCCTCGTCGCGGCGGGGCCGAATGATCTGTTCATCGCGGAGGACGGTCACCAGCGCATCTACGGCGAGCGAATCGTGCTGGGGCACTACGGAATCGAGACCCGCGGCCGTTCCCGACGGCTCACCCTCAACTACCGCACCACTCGCCAGAACCTGGCTTTCGCCCTCGGCGTCATCGGAAACGAACCGGTGGTCGACCTGGAGGGCGACGACGAGTCGCTTGCCGGATACCGCTCCCTCTACGGCGGCCCGACCCCCGAGCTGCGGGGCTTCGCCTCCGGGGACGACGAGGTCACGCACGTCGTCACGACGATCAAGGCGTGGCTCGCCGCCAATGTCTCCGCCCCGACGATCGCCGTGCTGGCTCGACGAACGCGCGAGCAGGAACGCGCACGCATTGCGCTCAAGGAGGCGGGCATCCCCGTCGAGCTCCTACAGCGAGACGGCCCCGGCAATGACGAAGCCGTCAAGGTCTCCTCGATGCACCGCGCCAAAGGCACGGAGTACGAGCGTGTGATCGTGATCGGCGCCACCGAAGGCGTCGTCCCCCTCGACTTCGTGTTCGAGGGCAAGCCGCAAGCTGAACACGGCGCGATCCGCGGTCGAGAGCGCTCACTGTTCTACGTCGCCTGCAGCCGAGCTCGGGAGCAGTTGCTGGTCACGTGGTCGGGCAAGCCCAGCCCGTTCATCCCTCAACTCGCTTGAGGGCCGCCATCACGATCTCCGCATCATCATCGAACCCGATCGGGCTGCGGAGGTCGTTCTCCTCGTCGTCGGTCTGCACGAGGTAGTTGACGGCACCGATCAGGGCTGCGCGCTGCTCGGCGTCGTACGTCGACCAGGAGCCGAGGGCCGCCCTGAGCCGGCTGTGGAGCTGCTCGGCGAGCTCAAGATCGACGAACTCATTGTCCGCCGCCGCAGCTCGAACCTGCGCGAGGTGATCACGAAGGCACAACTGAATTCGCTCGACGTCCACGACCGAAGCAGATCACGAAAGAGAACGTAGCCCCTCCGCAACACGCGCCGTACGGGCTCGGGAACAGGTCCATCACGGTCACGGCGTCGGGGACGGAGTCGGTGGCGGCGTTGTTGTAGCCGCCGAACCCGTCCATCGCGACCACCTCGACACGGTCACGGAAGGACCCGGTCACGGGCATCGAGCCAGGTCCGCAACGCCTGCGCGGAGTCCGGGGACCAGGTCGAGCAGCCGTGCCGGCCCCTGACCAGCCACGACCGCGGTCAAGTCGGTGATCACCGTGACGAACCCGTCGCCCTCGGCGCCGAACACGTGCGCCCAGCGGTGCTCGTCCACGCCGATCACCGCGACCCCGTCCAGCCGCGCCGGGCCGGCGTCGAGCAACAGTGCCTCGGTCGCAACGAGGGCGACGCCGTTGATGGTGTCCCAACAGCGGCCGAGTTCGCGGGCGACGGCGGTGACGGTGGCCTTGTCGATCGCCAACCGCCGCAGCACGTGCTCGGCCGCTGCGTCGCGTGGTCGATGCCCCGGGCCGAGCCAGACGGCTGCTGTCGTGGACGAAGATTTGCCGATCGCAGCCGTCGTCGACACAGCGGTAGCGAGGCACCCGCACCTGTAGTTGCAGCGGATGCCCGACCACCGGGACGTCGCGGACACGGCGCTCGACGCTGTCGCGGTAGACACCGGCCAGCCCGCACCCCGGGCAGGTGCCGGGTCCATCGGTGAGCAGTTCGCACCACAACACCGTGGTCTCGCCCGCCACGGCGGCGTCGGTGATCCGCACCCCGAGTTCGACGGTGCGCACGATCGTGTCGGCCACGATCTGAGCGGGCGGACACGTACGCCTCCTCCACCAGCTCGATCCCCAGTGCCTCCGCCCGCGCGACGCACCGGTCGCGCAACTCCTAGAGCACCGCAACCGTCTCGACGTCGAGCGCTATCCACCGCTGCTGATGCGTCTTCAGGCCCCCCTCGACCCACCGCCACCGCACGGCCCGCTTGTACGCCCCGGACAGCACGAAGTGGATGTGCCGGACGACCGTGTTCGACAACGGCTTGCACCGGCGCGGCCCGCACCGGCTGTCGCACTCGTGGCGTTTCGTCGTCCGGTGGTCGATCAGCCCCGACCCGGTGCAATGGATCCGACAGCGGCGCAGCTCGACGTAGAACGAATCAAGGATCTCGGCATCCAGCTCACCGACCTTGAGCCTGCCGACGAGCGGCTCGATGTGGTTCTTCACGTAGCCGCGGTAGAGCTGCAGCGTGTTCGGAGCCCCGGAGAACTGCTCCAGGTGCTTCTCCAGCAGGTGCGCGACGGTCGCGCTGGTGCGCGGGCTCCGGCGCTCCTCGATGTCGCGCAGCATCCGGTCCCGGACCGCGTACGCCTGCTTCTCGGCGTCCGGGCGGGCCGGGACGATCTCGACGAGGTTGTGCCGGCGCTTGGTGATCGGGTCCTGGCCGGCGTAGACGCGCACGCGCAGCGCGCCGCTCGGGAGGACATCGATGCTGCCCTTCTGGCGCCCCGCGGGCTTGGGCTGGAGACGAGCCATGACACGAACGCTAGGGGCGCTCGTGTCATGCTCCGTGTCACGAGTCTGTCTGTCGATCTTGCGTCAGACCGCGTTCGTGCTGGTGAGAGCGTGGAGCGGGCGACGGGAATCGAACCCGCGTAGCCAGTTTGGAAGACTGGGGCTCTACCATTGAGCTACGCCCGCATGCCCGATCGTGCCGATCGGACGTCCAGGAGCGTATCCCACTCCGAAGCACTGAACATCCCCGCCCCCGGGTACGTACCGACATCCGGGTAAGGACGTTCAGGAGGTTCCGGACACCGATGATGATGGCGCGCAGACGCGGGCTGCGGTCCGTGGGCTCCCCTCCGGAGGCTCTGCCGCCGGACCCGGGGCTCGACACCGAGGCCGGGCTCAGGGCCGCGTACAGCGCCCACGGCCCGGAGATCTACCGTTACGCGCTGCGCCAGCTGGGCGACGACGGCGGCGCCCAGGAAGCGGTGCAGGAGGTGTTCCTGCGGGCCTGGCGGCGGGCCGACTCCTACGACCCGTCGCTGGCGAGTCTGCGGGTGTGGCTGTTCGCGATCGCGCGCAACGTGGTCGTCGACGAGATCCGCCGGCTGAACGTGCGACCCTGGCGCAGGCAGCTCACCGACGAGCCGGAGTCCGGACGGGACTCGATCGGCCCGGCCGAGGACACCCTGGTCGACACCTGGCTGGTCGAGGAGGCGCTGCGGCGGCTCCGGCCCGAGCACCGGCAGGCGATCGTGCAGGCGTACCTGCGCGGGCGTCCGCACGCGGAGATCGCGGCGGAGGCGGGGGTGCCGGTCGGGACGATCCGGAGCCGGGTGTTCTACGGGCTGAAGGCGTTGCGGCTGGCGATGGACGAGATGGGGGTGGAACCGTGACTCCGGACGAGCACCGGGCCCTGCGCGAGGCGCTCGGCGACTACGCGCTCGGGCGCCTGCCCCGCGACGAGGCGGCGGCGCTGCAGGCACACCTGGACGGCTGCGCGGACTGCCGCGCCGAGCTGGCCGAGATCTCCTCCGTGCTGCCCGCGCTGCGCCGGGTCGATCCGGCGCGCCTGGACCACACGCCGTTCCCGCCGCCGGACCTGGGCGACCGGATCGTGTCCGCCGCCCGCGCGGAGGGTGCCCGTCCGCGGCGCCGGCCGCGCTGGCTCCCGGTGGCGGCCGCCGCGGCGGTCGCGGTGCTGGTCGGCGGGGCCGTCGGCTACGCGGCCGGCGACTACGACGGGATCCCGCGGGAGCCGGTCGCGGTGCAGGCCATGGACCCGGCGGTGCAGGCCACCGCGGTCGCCATCCCGCACACCTGGGGCGTCGAGATCGTGCTCGACGCCGACGGGTTCCGGGCCGGCTCCACCTACCGGGTGGTGGTCGAGGCGGACGACGGCCGGGAGGTCGGCGCCGGCGAGTTCATCGGGACCGGCGACAACCCGATGATCTGCAACCTGAACTCGTCGGTGCTGCGGTCGGACGCGTCCGGCTTCAAGGTCCTCGACGCCTACGGCGAGACCGTGCTGCGCGGTGACCTGACGGCCACCTGACCGGCCGGGCTCACCGCAGCCGGCGGGCCGCGTTCGCCATCAACCCGAGCAGGAACAGGGTGCTGACGAGCGCGGTCCCGCCCGCCGACACCAGCGGCAGCTGCTGCCCGGTCACCGGGAGCAGGCCGACGACGTAGCCGACGTTCATCGCCGCCTGCACGACCACCCAGGTCGCGGTCGCCGCCGTAGTCAGGCGCAGGAACGGGTCCTTCGTGCGCGCCGCGATCCGCAGCCCCACCCAGCCGAGCAGTGCGTACAGCGACAGCACCAGCAGCCCGCCGAGCAGCCCGAGCTCCTCGCCGATCACGGCGAAGATGAAGTCGTTGGCCGCGTTGGGCAGGTAGTCCCACTTCGCCCGGCCCTGGCCGAGGCCGGTGCCGAACACGCCGCCGTCGGCCAGCGACAGCAGCGCCTGCCGGGACTGGTAGCCGGCGCCGAGCTCGTCGCCGGCGCCGAGGAACGTGGTGATCCGGTCCCGGCGGTACCCCGAGGTCAGGCCGAGCACCGCGGCGCCGGCGACGGCGCCGCCGCACATCGCGGCCAGCGGGCCGAGCGGGGTCCCCGCGAAGTACAGCAGCGCCAGCACGATCACGCCGAGCGCGACCGTCGTGCTGAGCGCGGGCTGCATCATCAGCAGCGCCGCGATCAGCAGCCCGACCGGCACCAGCGGCAGGACGGCGTAGCGCGCCAGCCGCACCGTGCGGCCGCGCAGCGCCAGCACGTGCGCGCCCCACAGCAGCACGATCACCTTGGCCGCCTCGCCGGGCTGCACGGTGAACCCGCCGACCGAGATCCACCGCCGGGCGCCGCCGCGGACCTCGCCGATCCCCGGGACGAGTACCGCGATCAGCGCGGCGACGCAGGCGATCAGCAGGATCGGCGTCCAGGCCCGCAGCCACGACGGCCGGACCACCATCCCCAGGCCGAACGCGGCGATCCCGACCACCAGGAAGATGATGTGCCGGACGAAGACGGTGAGCACCATCCCGTCGGCGACGGTGCGCCCGCCCGCCGACGCGGACAGCACCATCACCACGCCGACCAGGAGCAGCACCCCGGTCACGCCCAGCACCAGGTGCAGCGGGGGCACCCGGCCGAGCCGGGCCAGCCGGGCCCGGAGCGACGCCGCGGGACCGGCCGGCCGGTCCCCCGGCCCGGACCGTGTTCTCGACCTCGGCGACGTCACTCGATCAGTGTCCGGCAGATCCGGGCATCGGCGACGTAACCGGCCGGCACGGCGCGTCCTGCAACGGTGTCACCCGGCCCGGGCGTGCACCACGAGGTTGTCGATGTAGCTGCGCTCCCCGCGGTCGAACTCGCCGGCGCAGGTGACCAGCCGCAGCACGTCGCTCGACGTGGCGCCGAACACCTCGAACGTCGGGAACTCGTCCTTGGGCATCTGCTGGGTCCGCTCGACGACGTACTCCTCGACGGTGCCGTCGCTGCGCCCGACCTCGATCACGTCGCCCGGCCCGAGATCGCGCAGGTCGAAGAACACCGCGGGCCCGGCCCGGGAGTCGACGTGCCCCAGCAGGACGGTCGGGCCCGGGTTGGTGCCGCGGTCGAACCAGCCGACCCGCGAGAAGTCCTGCGGGACCTCCGCGGTGTTGTCGTCGGCGACGCCGAGCCGCAGCAGCTCCGGCTCGTCCACCCCGATCGCCGGGATCCGCAGCGACGTCGGCAGCACCTCGCCCTGCTCCGCGACGACCGGTTCCTGGGTGATCGGCGCGGTGGGCGGTTCGGGCGCGTCCGGCGCGTCGGTCGCGGCGGGCGCGCCGCACGCCGTCAGCATCAGGAGCAACGCGACGACGCCCGGGAACAGTGCCGACAGCACTGGTCCCGGGCGCCGGTCACGCGCGTGCTCAGCCCTGCGCACGGCTCCGGCGGACCAGCACGACGCCGGCCCCGGCGGCGGCGGCCAGCCCGGCCGCACCGATCGCGTACATCGCGGCGTCGTTCGAGGTGCCACCGGCACCGGTCTCGACACCACCCATCGGGACCTCGGTCAGCTGGCCGCGGACGGTGCCCGCCGCGTAGTCCGCGGTGTGGGTGTCGGCGGTGAAGCCGGCCGGGTTCGCCTCGATCTGGCTCAGGGTGAAGCCGGTCGCGGTGTCCTCGCCGTTGTCACCCTCCAGACCGGTGGTGAACGGGCCCTGCAGGCAGCCGGACGAGGTGCGGGTGTCGCCCTCACCGGTCGGGTCCGGGAACGCCAGCCGCGGCGGGCCGGGCTCGCCGACGTTCGCCTCGTGGATGTGCGTCGCGGTCTTGGCCGGGCTCTGGTACTCCCCGGTCACCCCGCGCAGGGTGATGTCGTAGCAGATGATCTCGTCGTCGCTGTTGATCCGGAAGTTGAACTCACCGGTCGCGCCGGGCTCGCCCGGGACGGACTCGCCGTCGTTGTTGATGATGGTGTCGGGGGTGGCCATCACGGTGTACATGCTGGTGAAGGTGTCCGGCTCCGGCACCTCCGTCTCCTGGGCCATGGCGATGCCCGCGGTTGCGGCGAAGGTGAGGGCACTCGCGGCCGTGACGGCGGCCAGGCGGGGGAGGGTGCGACGCATCTCGGAGTCCTTTCTGACTTTTTCATCCTTGATGCCGGTCTCTACGGACCCGCCGCCCCCGGCGTTCAGCCGTCACCCGATCGTGATCAGCGCGGCCGCCCGAAGACGTCCGCGACCATCCGCTCCCACGCCGCGACCGCGTCGGCCGGCGGCAGGCCGAGCTGCCCGAGCAGCCCCAGGCACTCGCCGTCGACGCCGGTGAGCAGCACCGTCGACACCGGGCCGTGCACGCTGTGCGTGCGGACGACCCGCAGCTCGGCGACGTCGCCCGGGCCGAACGCGAACTGCGCCGGACCCGACACGACGCCGACGACGTCGCCGGTCTCGACGTGGTCCACCCGCCCGACCGTCGCCTGCAGGCATCCGCGGTTCGGCACCGCGAACCCGACCGGGACGCCGTGCTCGCACAGCCCGCACAGCAGCTCGACGACGGGCAGGAACCCCGACGGCGGCACCGACGGGCGGGCGAGCCGGTCCAGCAGGTCCGCGGCGCCGGTGGTGACCAGGTCGAGCAGGCCGAGATGGTCGAGCTCGCCCGGGTCGTCCGGGAAGACCGGCGGCTCGGGGGCCGGGCCGGGCGAGCGCGGTGCCAGGGCCATCACGTCCACGACGAGCGCCGCCGGTTCGGACACCAGGTGCGACCGGTGCACCGCGGTCCCGTCGGCGTCGAACATCCACAGTCCGGCCGGCTCCCGGGAGTCGTCGTCGGGGGCGGTGCTGATCAGGGCCGACACCGCGCTGCGGGACAGCCGCAGGTTCACCAGCCCGGCCCGGACGGGGAACGCCTCCCCGGCGAACGTCGGCGGGGCGTAGGTGCCCAGCTCGGTGATCAGCGCGCTGCCGTTGGCGGTGGTGGCGACCACGTCCTCCAGCAGCGGCAGGTGCCGGGCCAGCGAGTCGGGATCGAGATCGAGCCGGGTACCGACGCGGTGCGCGAGCAGCAGGTCGAGCTCGGTGCGAGGCAGGGTCACGGGGATGCTCCGGATCAGGTAGCTCAGTAGACGTCACGCAGGTAGCGCTTGGCCCGCTTGAGGTCGGCGACGAACGCCTCGGCCCCGTCGGCGTCCAGACCGCCGTGCTCGGCGACGACCGCGTGCAACGCCGCGTCGACGTCGCGGGCCATCCGGCTCGCGTCGCCGCACACGTAGAGGTGCGCGCCGTCGGCGAGCCAGGCGTAGAGCCGGGCGCCGTGCTCGCGCATGCGGTCCTGGACGTAGATCTTGGCCGCCTGGTCGCGGGAGAACGCCAGGTCGAGGTGGGTGAGCAGGCCGGACTCGGCCCACCCGGTCAGTTCGGATCCGTAGAGGAAGTCGTGTTCACGGTGCCGGTCGCCGAACAGCAGCCAGTTCCGGCCGGTCGCCCCGCGGGCCGCGCGTTCCTGCAGGAACGCCCGGAACGGCGCGACCCCGGTACCGGGCCCGATCATGATCATGTCGACGGCGTCGTCGGACGGCGGCCGGAACGTCGAGTTGGGCTGCAGGAACACCCCCGCCGTGTCGCCGACGGCGAGCCGGTCGGCCAGGTGGGTCGAGCAGACCCCGCCGACGGCGCGATCACCGCACCGGTAGCGCACGCTCGCGACGGTGAGGTGGATCCGGTCCGGCGCGGCCAGCGGGCTGGACGAGATCGAGTAGGCCCGGTGCTGCAGCGGCCGCAGCAGCCCCAGCAGCTCGTCGGCATCGCACCGGAACCGGGCGGTCCGCAGCAGGTCGAGCAGATCCCGATCCCACAGGTACGCCTCCCGGGCGGCCTTGTCCGGATGGGCCAGCGCGGCCCGCAGCTCGTCGTCGGAGCCGCGTTCGGCGAGCACCGCGAGCAGGTCGCGGGACGGCGTGACGATCTCGTGCGCGTGGGTCAGCGCCTCGCGCAGCGGGCGGTCCCCGGCGGGGGCGTCGCCGTCCGCGCCGAGCTGCTCCAGCAGGGCGTCGACCAGCGCCGGGTCGTTGCACGGGAGCACGCCCAGCGCGTCCCCCGCGGCGTAGCCGATCCCGCTGTCGGCGAGCGCGAACTCGTGGTGCCGGATGTCCTTGTCCGAGCCGGGCCCGGACAGCCGGACGCTGTGCGCGAGCACCGCCGGGAACGGGTTGCGACGGTCCCACCGCGGCCCCGCCGCCACCGGGGCCGGTGCCGGGGGTGCGGTCCCGCCCGCGGCGAACGTCGCGAGGACCCGGCCGTACCACTGCTCGGCCTGGTCCTCCCACATCACGTCGCAGTCGACGCGGTCCAGCGCGCGGGTCGCGCCGAGCTCGGCGAGCCGGGCGTCGATCAGCTTCCCGGCGGCGCAGAAGTCGTCGTAGGCGGTGTCGCCGAGCGCGCAGACCGCGTACGTCGTCGACTCCAGCCGCGGCGCGTCGGCGGACTCGATGAGCTGCCGGAACAGGTCCGCGTCGTCCGGCATCTCGCCGTCGCCGTAGGTGGAGCAGACGATCACCACCCGGTCCATCGCGGCGAGCGCGGCGGCGTCGACCTGGTCCAGCTCGACCGGCTCGGCGGGCGCCCCGGCGGCGCTGAGCCGGCTCGCGACGGTGCCCGCGACCAGCTCGGCGTTGCCGGTCTCGGTGCCGTAGAGCACGTGCACCGGCGGGTGCGCGGTCGCCCCGGCCGGCTCGGCGCGGGTCACCGCGGTGCGCGCGCCGGCGAGGTACCCGGACAGCCAGATCCGCTGCTCGGGCGTGAACGGCGCGTCCGCGGAGATGCCGAGCGCCTGCAGGTCCTCCGGCAGCTGCGCGGTCACGGGGCGGCCACCAGGTCCGGCGTGGCGCGGGCGGCGAACAGCTCCTCGAACCCGGGGATCCGGCCGAGCGCTGCGGTGTTCGCGGCGTCCCTGGCGATGATCCAGCCGAACGTGCCCGGGCTGTCGGTGCCGTAGACGTCGCGGCGGGCCAGCGCCGCCTTCAGGTCGCCCACCCGCTTCGCGGAGACGAGCACGGCGAGCTCGCCGTCGTCGTAGCCGGTGAGGGCGTCGCGGGCGTAGCGGACCAGCCGGGCGCGGACGGCGTGGTCCTCGGTGAGCAGCAGGGTGCGCGGATCGGCGCCGCGCCGGCGCGCGACGTCCTCCGCGATCCGCTGCACGGTCAGCCCGTTGACCAGCGCGTACATCCGCTCGTCCGGGTCGGTCGGCACCGCTCCCCCGGCGACCGGGACGCCGTCGCGCTGGGCCAGCTTGTGCCGGCGCAGCTGGTGCGCGGCGAGCGCGTCGGCCAGCTCGTCGACCAGCTCGGCGCGGCTGTTCGCGGCGAGCACGGCGTCGGCGTCCTGGTAGAGCCGCAGCGCCCGCGGGGTCGCGACCAGCACGTGCGCGCGCTCGGTCGCCCAGTGCTCCAGCAGCCGCGCGCCGAGCGCCGAACCGGTGGCCTCGACGTGCCAGCCGAGCAGCAGCCGCACCGCGGTCTCGTGGAACCCGCCGACCGGGGCGACGTCCACCGAGTCGGTGCTGAACGCAGCCACCCGGCCCGGGTCGTACTGGTAGAGGAAGCCGCCGGACATGCCGTTGCCCAGCCCGGCGCCCGCGGTGCCGAGGTTCAGCACGGCGCCGCCGGTCATGTACTCGCAGCCGAAGTCGCCGAGCCCCTCGACGACGGCGGACGCGCCCGAGTTGCGCACCGCGAACCGGTCCCCCGCCTCGCCCTCGACGAACAGCCGGCCGCCGGTCGCGCCGAAGAGCGCGAAGTTGCCGATCAGCACGTTCTCCCCCGGGCCGCGGCCGGCGCCGGGCGAGCCGCCCGGGGACCGCACGGCGACCGTCCCGCCGCAGGCCGCCTTGCCGACGCCGTCGTTGGCGGTTCCGGTGTGCTCCAGCCACATCCCGTCGTTGCACAGCAGCCCGAACGACTGCCCGGCGGCGCCGCGGGTGCGGATCCGGACGTAGCGGTCCGGCAGGAACCGGCGGCCGCGGTCGTCGGTCAGCGCCGGGGCCTCGATCCGTTCGTGCTCCAGCATGCGTTCGACGTCGACGGCGAGCCGGCCGCCGACCGAGCGGTGCCGGTTCCCCAGCTCGCCGCCGTCGATGTCGACGCCGGGGGCGTGCCGGGCGAGCGCGTCGCGCACGGTCGCCGACCACGACTCGTCGTGGGCGTGCTCGGCGCCGACCCGCACCGGATCGGCGATCTGCTCCCGGCGCACCGGGTGCAGCAGCCTGCGCAGGTCCAGCCGGGCGACGATCGCCGGGTGCGCGGCGAGGTGCAGCAGGTCGGTGCGGCCGCGGGCCTCGCGCAGGCTCCGCAGGCCGAGCCCGGCCAGGATCTCGCGGACCTCGTGCGCGACGTTGAGCAGGTACTGGGCGAGCGCGCGCGGGTCGCCGTCGAACGCCTCGGCGTTGGTGGTGATCCCGGCCGGGCAGCGCACGTTGCAGTTCTTCGCCATGACGCAGCGCAGCATCATCAGCGCGCTCGTCCCGAACTCGAAGCCGTCGGCGCCGAGCAGGGCGGACACGACGACGTCACCGGCGGTCTGGTGCGCGCCCGAACAGCGCAGTTCGACGGCGTCGCGCAGGCCGTGCGCGGACAGCGCCTGGTGCACCTCGGCGATGCCGACCTCGGCCGAGCGGCCGGCGAACTTCAGGCTGGTGACGGCGGCGGCGCCGGTCCCGCCGGTGTTCCCGGCGACGTTCACGACGTGCGCACCGGCCTTCGCGACGCCGACCGCGATCGTCCCGATGCCCTCCGACGACACCAGCTTCACGACGACCTTCACCCGGGCCGCGGTGGCGTCGTGGATGAGCTGGGCGAGGTCCTCGATCGAGTAGGTGTCGTGGTGCGGCGGCGGCGAGACCAGCTCGACGCCGGGGGTGGCGCCGCGGGCGGCGGCGATCTCGACGGTGACCTTGCGGCCGGGCAGCTGCCCGCCCTCCCCCGGCTTCGCCCCCTGCGCGATCTTGATCTCGATCTGCTCCAGCATCGGGTCGGCCAGGTAGCCGGCCCACACCCCGAACCGGCCGGAGGCGAACTGCTTGATCCGGGAGCCGCGGATCGTCCCGAACCGGGAGCGGGCCTCGCCGCCCTCGCCGCAGTTCGACAGGGCGCCGACCATGTTGGTGCCGTGCGCGACGGCCTCGTGCGCGCCCGCGACGAGCGCGCCGTGGCTCATCGCGCCGGAGGCGAGCGTGCGGGTGATCTCCGACGCCGGCTGCACCTCGGCCAGCGGGACCGGGTCCGGCGCGGTGACCAGCCGGTCCAGCCAGTCGGCTGCCGCGCCGGACGCGGACCGGACGTGCACCGCCGGGCCGTCGGCGGCGGCGTCGATCTCCGGGCCGAACCGGTCGGCGAGGTAGCGGGCCAGCGGGCGGGCGTCGCCGTCGTCGACGAGCAGCCGGTCGCCGTCGCGGCGCAGCCCGCGGACGACGACGGTCGCGGTGCCGCGGGCGTCGATCCGGTCCAGCCGGTCGACGCCGTCGCGCAGGTCCACCGGCAGCACCAGCACGTCGCGCAGCGCCGACGGGCGCCGCTCGCGCTCCCGCGCCAGCTCGGCGGCGAACTCGCGGTAGCCGGGGGTGATGGTGAAGTCGTCGATCTCGGCGGCGGTCAGCGCGCGCAGGCCGGTGTGCGTGTACGCCTCGTCGTGCAGGCCGAAGGCGTCGGCCAGCCCGGCGAGCGGGAGCAGCCGCAGCGACGGGTCGACGGCGCCGGCGGTCAGCGCGGCCCGCTCGTCGGTGAGCCCGGTGAAGGCGCGCACCGCGGTGACGCCGTAGGAGTGCCCGGCGCCGTCGGTGCGCTCCTTGAACAGCCCGAGCTGCGGGACGTCGTCGGGGCCGGTGACGGTCAGCGCCCGGTGGTGCCAGTCGGCGGCGGACCGCTCGATCGCGGCGAAGCCGACCCCGCCGACCGGGGCGTCCAGGTCGGGGAACCAGCGGTGCAGCACGGGATCGTCGGTGTCGAGGTAGCCGGGCTCGAAGAACTCGCCGGCCACGTAGCTCTCGGCGGTGCACAGCCCGACCCGGGCCATCGTCTTGAGCAGCGCCTTCTCGGCGGCCCGGCGGAACCGGCCGAACGCGGCGGGATCGCCGGACTCGGCGGCGCGCAGCCGGACCGCGTGCGGGTGCACCGCGGACGCGCCGAACCCGAGCACGACGGCGAGATGGTGCGACGAGCACACCTGCCCGGTCGCGACGACCAGCGAGACCGCGGGGCGCAGGCCCGCCTCGATCAGCGCCCGGTTCACCGCGGCGACGCCGAGCACCACCGGGATCGCGGCCCGCTGCGGGCTCAGCGCGCCGTCGTCGAGCAGGGCGATGCCGCCGCCGGCGCGGGCGAAGGCGACGACCTCGGCGCGCAGCGACTCGATCGCCGCCTCCAGGTCGCCGGGGGTGTGCAGCAGGTCGAACCCGGCGACCGGCACGACGGTGCCGGACCGCAGCCGGGCCAGCCCGGCGTCGTCGAGCAGTGGGGAGTCGAGCACGATCCGGTGGAACGGGTCGCCGTCGGCGACCGGGCGGGCGCCGAGCGCGACCCGCAGGCTCATCCCGTCGGCCTCCCGGATCGGGTCCAGCGGCGGGTTCGTGACCTGCGCGAACCGCTGGGTGAAGTACCGGGCGACACCGCCCTCGCGATCGGTGAGCGCGTTGATCGCGTTGCCGTAGCCCATCGCCGAGACCCGTTCGGCGCCGTCGGTCAGCATCGGGTCGAGCAGGAACCGGAACGCCTCGGAGTCCAGGCCGTAGGCGACGTAGCGCTGGTGCACCGTCAGTTCGCTGCCCGCTTCCGGCTCCCCGTCCGGGGCGGGCAGCTCGCCGAGCCCGGTGCGGGCCGCGGCCAGCAGCGCCGGGTAGTCGGCGCGGGAGGCGAGCAGCTCCAGGGTCTGCGCGGTGTCGTAGCTGCGCCGCTCGGTCGCGCTCCACCACAGCATCCCGCCGGCCTCGATCCGGCCGCGGCGCAGCACCCGCTCGGCGGGCAGGTCGAACTGCCCGGCCTCGGACGACACCGTCAGGTACTCGTCGGTCTCGCAGGTCCGCAGCGGGCGCAGGCCCAGCCGGTCCAGCCGGGCGCCGGTCACGTCGCCGTCGGAGAACACGACGGCGGCCGGGCCGTCGTTGATCTCCTCGACCAGCGAGTGGTACTCCAGCATCGCCCGCACCGGCGCCGGCAGCGACCGGTCGTTCTCCCAGGCCGGCGGCATCATCGCGACGACGGCGGCGACCAGGTCGACACCGTCGCCGGCGACCCGCGCGTGCAGGGTCTGGTCGAACCGGGCGCTGTCGGACTGGCCCGGCGGGCGGACGATCCGGTCCCCGCGGGCCGCGGCCAGCGCGTCGTCGGCGATCCGGTTCTTGCGGTCGGTGTTGAGCTCACCGTTGTGCGCCAGCAGCCGGAACGGCTGCGCCATCGTCGGATGCGGGTCGGTGTTGGTGGAGAACCGGGTGTGGAAGTACAGGCTCGACACCTCGTGCGCCGGATCGGTCAGATCGGTGAACCAGCGCAGCACCTCCCAGGAGTTCAGCCGCCCCTTCAGCACCTGGGTGCGGGTGGACAGGCTCAGCGGGTACAGCCCGGCGAGCTCCGGATCGGTGTAGGCGAGCGCCTCGACGTCGAGCAGGCAGCGGTGGGTGAGCCGGTCGCTGTCGGCGCCGTCGGGCACCGTGAAGATCCACTGCCGGATCGGCAGCTGCTGCTGCACCGCCGCCGGGCGCAGTGCCGACGGATCGGTCGGCACGTCGCGAACCGCCAGCACCGTGCAGCCGTGCCGCTCCAGCGTCGCGGTGACCAGCTTCTCCGCGGCGCCGGCGCGGTCCGCGTCGGTCGGGAGGAACACGTTCCCGACGCCGAACCGGCGGGCCGTCAGCTCGCGCCCGGCGAGCGCCGAGAAGAACCGCACCGAGAGATCCACCGAGACGCCGCCGCCGTCGCCGATGCCCTCCGCCGACATGCCACCGCGGTGCGGGACCGCGCACAGGGCACGATGGGCGTGGACGAGGACATTATGGGTCTGCACACCGTCCTTGCGGACGATCAGGCCGACGCCGCAGCTGCTCAGCTCGGCGGCCGGGTCGTGCAGACCGGCGGGTCGGGACGGCGCGCGCAACCGGCACCCCTCCTTGTCGTTTTAGGAAAGGCTTACCTTAGGAAGCGTGGGCGGAGAGGATCAACGCCCGGGGGCTGTCGCGCGGGACACATCGCGGCCCGACGTCGCCGTCCTGCAACGCCGGGGCGGGGCTAGACTGCCGCCGACGGGGTGTGGCGCAGCTTGGTAGCGCACTCGCTTTGGGAGCGAGGGGCCGTGGGTTCAAATCCCGCCACCCCGACCACATCCGACCTGCGGAGACAGGCCGGAGCAGTGGCTCCGGGAACCGGGTGGAACAACGCGGGCCGGCCTGATCTGATCGGCCGATGGCAACCGGGGTCGTGAAGTTCTACAAGGCCGAGAAGGGCTGGGGTGCGATCAGCAGCCCCGAGCTGCCCGACGGCCTCGACGCCTTCGTCCACTTCAGCGTCATCGAGACCGAGGGCTACAAGGCGTTCGAGCAGGGTGACCAGGTCGAGTTCGACTACGAGCCCGCTCAGCAGGACAGCTTCCGGTTCCGCGTGACGCGCGCACGACGCCTCTGACCCCTCCCGTCCGATCGTGCCGAGCGCCGCGCGACAGCAGCAGGCCGGGGACGGTCTGCCCGCACGCCGTACGACCGGATGCCGGCCCGTCACCGTCGCGGTCGGGATCGGGGCGTCGACCGGTCACCGGGCCGGCCGGCCGACGGGCACACTCGCGCTCCCGTCCGGTGGGCGGCCGCCCCTGCTGGAGGTCGGTGATCGACGACGCCACCACGGCCGAGCAGGATCGGTGGACGAGTTCGTCCACGGCGTGTGTGGGGCGTCCGACGAGCTCGGTGGCGTCGGTCGACGTGCGTGGGCGCCGGCCTGGTCGCCCGGAAGCTCAGACCAGCTCACCCAGGTGGAAGCGGGTGCCCTGGTCGTCGGCGCAGCTCGACAGCAGCCCGTAGGGCCGGCGTTCCGGATCGGTCGCGGTGCCGCCGGCCGCACGCACCCGGTTCACGGTCGCCCCGATGTCGTCCACCGCGTACATCGGCACCACGGTCGGCTGCCCGTGCCCACCGTGCAGGCCCGTCATCGGGTACATCTCGTCGACCTGCCAGCCGTCCTCGTCGCTGCCGGCGCTGAACGCCCAACCGAAGACGGCGCCGAAGAAGGCACGGGCGCGGGCGGAGTCGGCGACCTCGAAGGTCAGGTAGCCGATCCGATCGTGTCCGCGCGAATCGCCCTCGTGAACGGCGAACGGCAGTCCCTGGTCGTCCATGCAGTTCGCGGACCGCCCGTGGTCGGTGTCGACAGGGTCCTCGGCCCGCCCACCGGCCGACCGGATCCGCTCGACGGCGGCATCGGCATCGTCCACGCCCTGGCTCAGGAACATCGTGTTGTGCCGCGGCCAGTCGTCCCACACGCCCGCGGGCAGCGCCGCCAGGGAGACGATGCTCTGCGGCGGCGACGCCCCCGCGACCATCCGGTGCTGCGGCCCGACGTCGCTGTAGGACCAGCCGAGCGCCGCCGCGAAGAACGTCGCCGCGCGGTCCGGATCAGCGACCCACAGGGCCGCGTAGCCGACCGTGCCGTGAATACCCTTCGTCGTCATCGCAGCAGGTTAGGGCCGGTGTCGCACGGTGGCGTGGAGAAATCGGACTCTCCGCCCCTCGACCCCCGACGACGTCCCGGCCCGTCCCGCCCGAACGCCGCGGAGGGGTGACGACCGCGGACCGCAGCAGCTCAGAGCCCGACGGAGTTCGCGCCGTGCTCGGCCTGCGCACGGGTGAAGCCCTCGAACTCCAGCTGGTCGATGAGCCCCCCGCGGGAGAACGAGGTGAAGTCCAGGTAGCTCTTCGCGGACTTCGCGGCCTGCTCGTTCCAGTCCACGGTCACGTTGTCGACGGCGTACGTGGCGTCGGCGGTGGAGTAGTCCTCGAACTCCAGCTGGTCGATCAGCCCCTGGCGGGAGAAGGCGCTGAAGTCGAGGTAGCTCTCGGCCGACCGGATCGCGTTCTGCCGGCTCACCGACAGGGCGGGTGCGGCCGGCTCTGCCGCGGCGAACGTCTCCGGGGCGGATACGACGCTGCTCGGTGCGGGCGCCTCGACCACCGGCGGGACGACGACCGGCGTGGACGGGGCGACGGCGGGCGCGGAGGTCGGAGCCGCTGCCGCCGTGGGCTCCGTGCGACCGTCGTCGGTGCCCGACACGGCGGCGACGACGACGATCAGCGCTGCGGCGCCGCCGACGACGAACGGCCACTTCCGCCGTCGTCTCGGAGCCGGGGGCTGCGGCGGCTGCGGCGGCGGGTAGGCGTAGGTCGGGGCCCACTGCTGCGGGATCTGACCGTGCATCGGGTACTGGTCGGACGGGATGTCCCGGGAGGGGCCCTGCGGGGCCTGCGGAGTTGTCACAGCGCTTGTGTCGCAGGAGAAGACGGGGTGTTGCAATCCGCCGCACCCGATCATCAGAACTGTGGAGGCCCTGCGCCGCACGGGATCACCGGAGGCACCCGGTTCGTGCGTACCCTGGCCGGGTCGAAGGAGCGGCCCGTTGCAGAGCAGTGAACTCGCCGAGCTCGCCGGCGTCACCGTCCGCACGCTGCGGCACTACCACCAGATCGGCCTGCTGGCCGAGCCGCCGCGCTCGTCGGGTGGCTACCGGCACTACGACGTCGGCCATCTCGTCCGGCTGCTGCGGATCGGCAGGCTGACCGCGCTCGGCGTCCCGCTCTCGCAGGTGCCGGCGGTGCTGGACGATCCGGCGGCCGCGCAGCGGCTGCTCGACGAGCTCGACCGGGAGGCCACCGCCGAGATCGAGCGTCTGACGGCCCGGCGCGACAGCATCGCCGTGCTGCGCCGCACCGGCGCCCCGCCCGATCTCCCGCCGGAGCTGGCGGCGCTGCGGACCGCGCCGGAGCAGCTGCAGGCCGGCATGGTGCGCTACGAACACGAGCAGCTGCTGCTGCTCGGGCACCTGCTCGACGAGTCCGGGCACGCCGATCTCGTCGCGCTGCTCGGCGCAGGCGGCGTGGCGAGCGCCCGGCTCAGCGCGCGCTTCTACGCGCTCGACTCCGACACCCCCGAGGACGTCGTCACCGCGCTGGTCGACGATCTGGCCGCACAGCTGGACGACATCGCGACCCGGATCGACAGCCTGTCCGGGCTGGACGGACGGGCATCGGCGCTGCTGGACGAGCTGAGCGGGCACAACCTGCGGCCGGTGCAGCACCGCGTGCTGCGCCTGGTCGAGCAGCGGCTGACGCGCTGACCACTGTGGCGTGAATCACCATCGCCGGGCTTGAGTCCGACGCTACGTCCGGGTCTGAACTCGTGGGCGTGACCACGACACCACAGACCGCAGCACCACGGACCGCGCCACCCGCCACCCCGCTGATCACGGTCGAGGAGTTCTTCGGCCCACCCGCCCGCAGCAACGCCCAGCTCTCCCCGGACGGCACGAAGGTCGCCTACCTCGCCCCGTGGCGGGACCGGCTGAACGTCTTCGTCCGCGACCTGGACGGCGACTGGCCGGAGACCCCCGCGGTGGACGACCCGGCGTCGCGCCGCGTCACCGCCGACGACCACCGCAGCATCGAGACGTTCTTCTGGAGCGCCGACTCCCGGTACCTGCTGTTCCTGCAGGACACCGACGGCGACGAGAACGCGCACCTGCACCGGGTCGACCCGGCCCGGGCGGGCGAGCCCGCCGTCGATCTCACCCCGGTCGACGGGGCCCGGGTGGTCGGCACCCAGCACACCCCGGATCCCGGGACCGTGCTCGTCCAGTTCAACGCCCGCAGCCCCGAGCTGATCGACCTGCACGAGCTCGACCTGGACACCGGCCGGCTGACCACGGTCGCCGAGAACCCCGGCGACGTCCTCGGCTGGATGCGCACGCCGTCCGGCCGCATCGTGGCCTTCGGCCTCGACGACGACGGCACCCACCTGCTGTCCGACTGGAACGCCGGCGAGCCCCGGGTGATCAGCCGGATCTCCGGGTACGACCAGCCCTTCGGCATCCTCCCCACCGTCCCCACCCCGGACGGGGCCGGCCTGTGGACCGGCTCGGTGCGCGGATCGGACCGGATGCGGCTGGTCCGCATCGATCTCGACACCGGTGAGCAGCACGGCGTCGACAGCCACCCGGTGTTCGACCTGGACGTGCTGCGCCCCACGGCCGATCCGCGCTACCCGGCCCCGCTGATCGTGCACCCGGGCACCGGCGAGCTGCTCGGCGCCCGCTACCTCGGCGCCCGCCAGGAGATCCACCCGCTCGACCCGCACTTCGCCGAGGTGCTGCCCCGGCTGGCCGAGCTGTCCGACGGTGACCTGGCCCAGGTCACCTGCGACACCGCGGGGCTGCGCTGGGTGGTCGACTTCACGCACGACCGCGACCACCGCGCGACCTGGTTCTACGACCACAGCACCGGCACCGCCCGACGGCTGTTCCGTTCCTTCCCGCACCTGGACCCGGCGCGGCTCGCCCCGGTCACCCCGGTCACGATCACCGCCCGCGACGGCATCGACCTGCCGTGCCACCTCACTCTGCCGCCCGGGACCGGACACCGTGACCTGCCGACGGTCGTCCTGCTGCACGGCGGACCCTGGTACCGGGACAGCTGGACCTACGACCCGGAGGTGCAGCTGCTCGCCAACCGCGGCTACGCCGTGCTGCAGGTCAACTTCCGCGGCTCCACCGGCTACGGCAAGGCGCACATGCAGGCCGCGATCGGGCAGTTCGCCGGCCGCATGCACGACGACGTCATCGACGCCCTGGACTGGGCGATCGCGCAGGGCTGGACCGACCGCGACCGGGTCGCGATCTACGGCAGCTCCTACGGCGGCTACGCCGCGCTGGTCGGGGCCGCGTTCACCCCGGACCGGTTCGCCGCCGCGATCAGCTACACCGGCATGTCCGATCTCGTCGACATCACCAGGCGGGTCGTGCCGTTCGCCCGGCGTTCCCTGGTGAACAGCTTCCTGCGCTACATGGGCGACCCGGACGTCCCGGAGCAGGAGGCCGACATGTACGCCCGGTCGCCGATCACCCGGGTCGACGACATCACCGCACCGGTGCTGCTCGTGCACGGCGCGAACGACCTGCGGGTGCACCGCAGCAACTCCGACCGGGTCGTCGAGGCGCTGCGGGCCCGCGGTGCCGAGGTCGAGTACCTGCTCAACGAGCGCGAGGGCCACTGGTTCGTCAACCCGGACAGCAACATCGAGCTGTACCGCACCCTGGAGCGGTTCCTGGCCCGTCACCTGGGCGGACGCGTCGCCGGCGAGGTCTGAGCATGGCCTACCTGCTGCTCGCCGGCGCGATCGTGCTGGAGGTGATGGCGACGATCAACCTGCGGCTGTCCGAGGGCTTCACCCGGCTCGTCCCGTCGGTCCTGGTGGTGATCGGCTACCTGGGCGCGTTCGGCCTGCTGTCCCAGGTGCTCAAGGCCGGGGTGCCGGTCGGCGTCGCCTACGGGATCTGGGCCGCCGCCGGCGTCGCGCTGGTCGCGATCATCGGTGCGGTCTTCCTCGGTGACGCGCTCACCCCCGTCCAGTTCGGCGGCATCGGACTGGTCATCGCCGGGGTGCTGGCGCTGGAGCTGGGTGCCGCGCACTGACCGGGGTGGACCGCGCGGCGCCGTGCTGCTCTGATCGCGGGCGTGACGACGACCGCGACCGGCCCGGCATGAGCCCGCTGTCCACCCGGCTCGCCGCGATCGTCGACGCCCTGCCGCTGCGGCCGGGGATGCGGGTGCTCGAGATCGGCGGCGGCCCCGGGGCCGCGGCCCGGGCCGTCGCCGGGCGGATCGGCGACGGCCACGTCCTCATGATCGACCGTTCCGCGCGCAGCGTCGCCCTCGCCCGCCGCAACGCCGCCGCCGAGATTGGCGCCGGGCTGATGAGCGTCCGGCAGGTCGCCGTCGAGGACCTGCTGCCCGCCGACGGCGAGGCCCCGTTCGACCTGGCGTTCGCCGTCCGGGTCGGCGCCCTCGACGGCCGGCACCCGGCGGCCGGGCGGATCGCGCTGGACCGGATCGCGGCGGTCCTGACGCCGCGGGGACGGCTGTTCGTCGACGGCGGCGCACCGCTGCGCGAGCTGCGGCTGCCCCCGATCGGCTGACCCGCCGGACTTGACCGTGCCGCAGCGGCATGCTGTCCGATGGTCCTCACGACCCCACGATCGGAGCACAGCATGAGCGTGACCGGACGCCCCACGGACCAGCGGCCGGCGCTGATCGACGTCGAGGCGCTCTTCGCTGACCCGGAGTTCTCGTCCCCGTCGATCTCCCCGGACGGCACCCGCGTCGCCTACCTCGCCCCGGCCCTCGGCCGGCGCAACGTCTGGGTGCGCGGCGTCGACCAGGACCACTCCGAGGCCGTCCTCGTCACCCACGACGACCGGCGCGGCATCTCCACCTACCACTGGACCGACGACCCGCGCTGGCTGCTCTACCTGCAGGACACCGACGGCAACGAGGACTGGCACCTCTACCGGGTCGACCTGGACCGGCCGGACGAGCCGGCCGTCGACCTGACCCCGCTGGAGCCCGGCTCCCGGGTGTTCGCCGTCGACCCGGAGACGACGGTGCCGGGCACCGTGATCGCCTGGATGAACCCGCGGCCGCTGTTCGTCGACGTCTTCCGGATCGAGCTGGCCACCGGTGCGACCACCCCGCTGGTGGAGCGGACCGACCCGGCCGACATGTTCTTCGTCGACCGGACCGGCCGCGCCACCTGGCACGTCGCGCGGGCGGCCGACGGCACCTACGAGATCTCGGCCGCCGATCCGGACACCGGCGAGCGGCGGATCCTGCACCGGGCCGGCGGCCCCGAGCACCCGGTGGGGCTGTTCCTCTCCCCGCTCCCGGACGGCACCGGCGCCCTGCTCGCCGACTACCACGGGTCCGACGACCTGCGGCTGCTGCGGCTCGACCGGGACACCGGCGAGCTGACCGTGGTGGCCGCCGTCGACGGGCACAGCCTGGACACCCTCAGCTCGATCTCCGAGACCATGCCCCCGACCGTGTTCGCCGACCGGCGCACCGGGGAGGTCATCGCCGCCCGCTTCACCGGCGACCGGCCGCGGATCGTGCCGCTCGACCCGCACTTCGCGCAGGTCCAGGCCGCGCTGGAGAAGCTGTCCGACGGCGTGCTGGAGACCGTGTCGTCCGACCTGGACGGGCTGCGCTGGGTCGCCACCTTCGCCGGCGACCGGGAGCCGGGGACGAGCTGGTTCTACGACCACACCACCGGTGACGCCCGGCTGCTGTTCCAGTACCGGCCGGTCGACCCGGCCGATCTCGCGCCGACCACCCCGGTGAGCTTCCCGGCCCGCGACGGCCTCCCGCTGCACGGGTTCCTGACCCTGCCGGTCGGCGTCGAGCCGTCGAACCTGCCGCTGGTGCTGCTCGTGCACGGCGGGCCGTGGATGCACGACACCTGGGTGTTCAACCGGACCGTGCAGTTCCTGGCGAACCGCGGCTACGCCGCGCTGCAGGTGAACTTCCGCGGCTCCACCGGCTACGGCCGCCGGCACATCACGGCGGCGATCGGCGAGTTCGCCCGGGCGATGCACGACGACCTGATCGACGCCGTCGACTGGGCCGTCGCGCAGGGCTACGCCGACCCGGCCCGGCTCGGGATCGCCGGCGGCTCGTACGGCGGGTACGCCGCACTCGTCGGGGTCACGGTCACCCCGGACACGTTCGCCGCCGCCGTCGACTACGTCGGCATCTCCGATCTGGCGAACTTCCTCGCGACGCTGCCGCCGTTCGTCCGGGCGAACATGACCAACAACTGGATCGCCTACGTCGGCGACCCGGACGACCCGGAGCAGCTGGCCGAGATGCGCCGCCGCTCGCCGATCACCATGGTCGACCGGATCCGCACGCCGCTGCTGGTCGCGCAGGGCGCCAACGACGTCCGGGTGGTGCAGGCCGAGTCCGACAACATCGTCGCGCCGCTGCGCGAGCGCGGGGTGCCGGTCGAGTACATCGTCGCCGACGACGAGGGGCACGGCTTCCAGAACCCGGAGAACCAGGTGCTGCTGCACCAGGCGACCGAGCGGCACCTCGCCGAGCACCTCGGGGGGCGCCGCGCGGAGTAGCCGCCGGTGCCGGATGGAACGATCACCCCATGAGTGATCACCCGGCACGCACCTCGGCCGCCCTCGACGCCGCCGTCGGGGCGGCCCGCGGGCTCGGGCTCGCGGTGACCGACGCCGCCGTGCTGCACGACCTGTTCTCGGTGGTCGTGCACCTCGCCCCGGCACCCGTGGTGGCCCGGATCCCGGTCGTCCTCCCGCACTCGACGACGCCGGAGATCCTGGCCGGCCGGCAGCGGGCGGAGCTGGACGTGGCCGGGTGGCTCGCGGAGCGCGGCACGCCGGTGATCCCGCCGAGCCCGCTGGTGCCGCGCGAGCCGGTGCGGCGCGGCGGGTTCTCGATGACGTTCTGGCAGTTCACCGAGGAGGACCGGGCCGCGGAGCCCGACTACGCGGCGAACGCCGAGCGCGTCGCCGACCTGCACGCCGCGCTGCACGGGTACCCGGGGCCGCTGCCGTTCCTGACCTCCGACGAGCCGCGGCACGTACCGGACGCCCTCGACCAGCTCGCCGCGCGCGGCGACCTGCTCACCGCCGACGACGTGCAGCGTGCCCGCCGGGAGTGGCAGGAGCTGGAGCCGCTGGTGCACTCGCGGGCCGCGTTCGAGCGGGCGTTCCCGGGCGTCGAGGTCCGCCCGGTGCACGGCGACTCGCCGCCCGCGAACATCTTCGCCGGGACCGACGGGCCGCTGTTCGCCGACTTCGAGCTGGTCACGACGGGCCCGGTCGAGTGGGACCTGGCGACCCTGGGCCCGGAGCTGCGGTCGGCCTACGAGCGTGGCGCCCGGCGGGCCAGCCTGCGCCCGCTGGACGACGACGTGGTGGCGTTCGTCGACGCCGTCGGGACGCTGCGGGCGATCGCCGCCCTCGCGCTCACCCCGCAGCTGCCGGTGCTGGCCGACTACCTGGTCCCGGTGCTCGAGCAGTGGCGGGCGGCCGGTTAGACCTTCATGGTGGCGATCTGGATCAGGTTGCCGCAGGTGTCGTCGAGCACGGCGGTGACCACCGGCCCGAGATCGGTCGCGTCCTGGGTGAACTGCACGCCGAGCCCCTTGAGCCGCTCCACCTCGGCGTACACGTCGTCGACGGCGAACTGGGTGGCCGGGATCCCGTCGGCGACCAGGGCCTCCTTGTACGGGCGCACCGCGGGATGCCCGTCCGGCTCGAGCAGCAGCTCGACGCCGCCCGGGTCGGCCGGGGAGGCGACGGTGAGCCAGCGGTACTCCCCCGCCGGCAGGTCGGTCTTCGTCACGAAGCCGAGCTTGTCGGTGTAGAACGCGAGCGCCTTGGCCTGGTCGTCGACGAAGACGCTGGTGACGATGATGCGGATCATGGATCCGGTTCCTCTCGGTCGATGGGCCACCGTTCGACGATCGCGCGCAGCGGGCCGGTGTCGATGTGGTGGAACTTGTACCGGCCCTGCCGGCGGGTGTGCACGAGCCCGGCCTGCTCCAGCACCGCGAGGTGCTGCGAGACCGCCTGCCGGGACGACGTGAGGCCGTGCTTCATGGTCAGCCGTCCGCAGATCTCGAACAGCGTCTGACCATCCCGCTCGGTCAGCTCGTCCAGGATGATCCGGCGGGTCGGGTCGCCGATCGCCCGGAACAGGTCCGCCTCCACGGTGCACCTTTATAGGCAAGTCACGGCTTGCCTGTCAAGGCTTGCCGCGATCGCGTCGGCGCTATAAGTTACGCCCATAACAAAGGGTGGCCTAACAGAGTGGGTGCGATGCGGACGGGCGGACGCCCGCCCCGGATCACGATCGGGCAGATCGAACGGGCCGGGCGGGAGATGGGACTGGACGGGCTCACCGTGCAGGGGGTCGCGCAGGCACTCGGCGTCACCCCGGCCGCGCTGTACCGGCACGTCGACGGCCGGATCGGGCTGGAGACGCTGGTCGGCGAGTCCCTGCTGGCCGAGCTGCACATCCCCGACGATCCCGCCGACGACGCCGCGGGCCACCTGCTGCGGTTCGCCGCGGCCCTGCGCGAGTTCGTGCTGGCCCACCCCGGCACCGCCACCTACCTGCAGACCCTCTTCCCGCGCGGCGAGTCCGGCGCGGCCCTGCTGGCCGCCGAGATCGACGCGCTCGGGCGGCGCGGCTACCCGCCGCACCTCGGCTCGGTGCTCGCGAGCTCGGTCGCCGGGCTCGCGATCGGCCGGGCCGCCGTCGAGGAGCTGCACACCACCCGGCTGCGGGACTCGCCCGGGCTGGCCCGGCTCGCCGAACGCAGCCGGACCCTGCACGACGGCCTCACCGCCGCCCCACCGGGCCTGCCCGAGATCACCATGGAGGACTACTTCCACATGATCATGACCGCCTGCATCCGCGGCCTGCTCGCCGAGATCCGCCCGGACCGTCCGGTCGCCGAGACCATGGCCGCCCTCGGCTTCGACCCGCACCGGGCACGCTGATGGCCCGCGGCTTCCAGGGCGCGATGCTGCGCGGACTCGGCGCGCGCGACCATCTCGCCACGGTCACCGGCACCGAGCGGGTGGCACCGCACATGGTGCGGATCGCGATGACCTCACCGACCCTGTTCGACGAGCTCACCCCCGGCCCGACCTCCTGGCTGCGGTTCTGGTTCCCCGACCCGGACGGCGGGACCGCCGAGCACCAGCGCGCCTACACGCTCAGCGCGGCCGATCCCGCCGCCGGCACGTTCGCGATCGACGTGCTGCTGCACGAGCCCGCCGGGCCGGCGTCGCGCTGGGCGTCCCGGGCCGCGGCCGGCGACACGGTGCCGGCCGTCGTGCTCGGGTCCGCCCCGTTCACCGTGCCGCCGGACCCGCCCGCGGGCTACCTGCTGGTGGGCGACCCGGCGTCGGTCCCGGCGATCAACGGGATCCTCGGCGCGGTGCCCGCCGACGTCCCGGTCGAGCTGTACCTGGAGGAGGCGCACCCGGAGGACCGGCTGGTCCCGCTCGGGTCGCACCCGCGGTTGCGGCTGCACCGGGTACCGCGGGCCGGATCCGGGTCGCTCGCCGCCGCGATCGAGGACCGCGACTGGTCGGACTGGTACGCCTGGGTGGCGCCGGAGTCGGCGTCGCTCAAGGCGCTGCGCGGCCGGCTGCGCGACGGCTTCGGGTTCCCGAAGTCCGAGATCCACGCCCAGGCGTACTGGGTGCAGGGCCGGGCGATGGGCTCGCAGCGCGCAGACCCGACATCGGCCCCGCACAGCCGGCCGGACCGGGCTGCGCCGGCGGATCGGCCTGCGCCGCCGATCCCGCCGGACCGGGCTGCGCCGCCGATCGCGCCGGACACCCCGGCCCCGCGCGGCCGCTGGCGGGCGGCCGCGGCCGGGCGGCTGCTCGCCCCGCTGCGCCGCACCCTGGTCGTCGCCGGGGTGCTGCAGGCGGTCGTCACGCTGGTCGAGCTCGCGCCGTTCCTGCTGCTGGTCGAGCTGGCCCGGCGGCTGCTCGGCGGCGCGGCCGCCGCCGAGCTGTGGTCGCTCGGGATCGCCGCGCTGGTGCTGCTCGGCATCGGCACCGCGCTGGCCGCGCTGCTCGCGCTGTGGCTGCACCTGGTCGACGCCCGGTTCGCCCGGGACGTGCGCGGGCGGCTGCTCGACCGGCTGTCCCGGCTGCCGCTGGGCTGGTTCACCGCCCGCGGTTCCGGATCGGTGTCCAACCTGGTGCAGGGCGACACGCTCACCCTGCACCACCTGGTGACGCACGCGGTGCCGGACGCGGTCGCCGCCGTCGTCGCACCGGTCGCCGTGCTGGTGTACCTGTTCGCCGTCGACTGGCGGCTCGCGCTGGTGCTGCTCGTGCCGGTGCTGGTCTACGTCGGCGCGACCGCGTCGATGATGGCCGCCTCCGGCACCCGGATCCCGCAGGCGCTGCGCTGGGCCGAGCGGATGATGGGTGAGGCCGGCGGGTTCCTCGCCGGCCAGCCGGTGATCCGGGTGTTCGGCGGCACCGCCGCGTCGCCGTTCCGGCACCGGCTCGACGAGTACCTCGCCTTCCTGCACGCCTGGCAGCGGCCGTTCATCGGCGCCCGCACCGTGATGGAGGTGGCGACCCGGCCCGGTACCTTCCTGTGGCTGGTGCTCGCCGTCGGCGTCCCGATGGTCGTCGCCGGTGCGCTGGACCCGCTGGCGCTGCTGCCGTTCCTGCTGCTCGGCACGACGTTCGGTGCCCGGCTGCTCGGCATCGGCTACGGCCTGGCCGGGATCCGGGAGGGCCGCGCGGCGGCCCGCCGGATCGCCGTCGCGCTGGACGAGCCGGAGCTCGCCACGCTGCCCGGCGACACCCGGGACGCCCGGCCCGGCGTCGTCGAGTTCGACCGGGCCGGCTTCGGCTACCGGCCCGGCGTCCCGGTGCTCGAGGACATCACGCTCACCCTGCGACCCGGGACGGTGACGGCGCTGGTCGGCCCGTCCGGCTCCGGCAAGTCCACCCTGGCCGCGCTGCTCGCCCGCTTCCACGACGTCGGTTCCGGCGCGATCCGGGTCGGCGGCGACGACGTCCGCTCGCTCACCGCCGACCAGCTCTACGCCCGGGTCGGGTTCGTCCTGCAGGACGCCCAGCTGGTGCGCGGCACGGTGCGCGACAACATCGCACTCGCGGTGCCCGGCGCGTCCGACGAGGCCGTCGAGCGGGCCGCGGCCGACGCCCGGATCCACCACCGGATCCAGCAGCTCCCGCGCGGCTACGACACGGTGCTCGGCGACGACGTCGCGCTCTCCGGCGGCGAGCGCCAGCGGATCACGATCGCCCGGGCGATCCTCGCCGACACCCCGGTCCTGGTGCTCGACGAGGCCACCGCGTTCGCCGATCCGGAGTCCGAGTTCCTCGTCCAGCAGGCCATCGACCGGCTCACCCGGGACCGCACCGTGCTCGTCGTCGCGCACCGGCTGCACACCGTCACCGGGGTGGACCGGATCGTCGTGCTCGACGGCGGCCGGATCGTCGAGACCGGCACGCACGACGAGCTGCTCGCCGCGGACGGGCGCTACCGCCGGCTCTGGGAGTCCGGTTCCACCGTGTCCGTGACCGAGAACGTCACCGAGGAGGCGCACCGGTGATCCGCGCGCTGCTGTCCCTGCTGCCGCCGCAGCGCCGGCGCACCGTCGTCGCGCACGCCGCGTTCACCCTGCTCACCGTGCTGCTCCGGGCCGCCGCCGCGGTGCTGCTGGTGCCGCTGGTCGGCGCCCTGTTCGGGCCGGACCCGGCGGCCGCGCTGCCCTGGCTGGCCGCGCTCACCGCGGTCACCGTCGGCGGGGGGGTGACCGACGTCGTCGTCGCCCGGCTGGGGTTCCGGATCGGCTTCGCGCTGCTCGACCGCACCCAGCACGCGATGGCCGACCGATTGACCCGGATCCGGCTCGGCTGGCTCGACGCCGGCAACACCGCGACCGCGCGCGCCTCGATCGGCTCCGGCGGCCCGGAGCTGGTCGGCCTGGTCGTGTACCTGGTGACGCCGCTGGCCTCGGCGGTGCTGCTGCCCGCGGCGATCGCCGTCGCCCTGTTCTGGGTGGCCTGGCCGCTCGGCCTGGCCGCCGCCGCGGCGGTGCCGGTGCTGCTGGGCGCGCTGTGGGCGTCCGGCCGGATCACCCGCCGGTCCGACGAGGAGGCCGCCGCCGCCCATCGCGAGCTCACCGAGCGGCTGGTCGAGTTCGCCCGAACCCAGCAGGCGCTGCGCGCGGCCCGGCGGGTCGATCCGGCCCGCAGCGAGGTCGGCCGGGCGCTCGCCGCCCAGCACGGCGCCACGCTGCGGCTGCTGCTGTTCCACCTGCCCGGGCAGCTGCTGTTCGGGATCGCCGCGCAGGTCGCGCTGGTCGCGCTGGCCGGGACGGCGACGCTGCTCGCCGTGCGCGGCACCCTGTCCGCCGCCGAGGCGGTCGCGCTGATCGTGGTGCTGGCCCGCTTCCTCGAACCGTTCGACGCGCTGGCCGGCCTGGCCGGCGGGATCGGCACCACCCGCAGCACCCTGGCCCGCATCCGCGCGGTGCTCGCGGCGCCCACCGACCCGGCCGGGCCGGGCGGGCCGCTGCCCGCCGGCGCACCCCGGATCGAGTTCGACGGCGTCCGGTTCGGCTACCGGCCGGACACCCCACCGGTGCTCGACGGGCTCGACCTCACCCTGGAACCGGGCAGCACCACCGCGATCGTCGGCCCGTCCGGCTCCGGGAAGAGCACGATCCTGGCGCTGCTCGCCGGGCTGCACCGTCCCGACCGCGGCAGCATCCGGGTCGGCGGCACCGACGTCGCCCAGCTCGACGCCGACGGCCGCCGGGCACTGGTGTCGATGGTCTTCCAGGACCCGTACCTGTTCGACGGGACGCTGCGCGACAACGTGCTGGTCGGCGCCCCCGGTGCGGACCGGGCGGCGCTGGCCGCGGTGACCGGCGCCGCCCGGGTGGACGAGATCGTCGCCCGGCTGCCCGACGGCGACCGCAGCCGCGTCGGCGAGGCCGGCACGGCGCTGTCCGGCGGCGAGCGCCAGCGGATCGGGATCGCCAGGGCGCTGCTCAAACCGGCCCCGGTGCTGCTGGTCGACGAGGCCACCAGCGCGCTGGACACCGAGAACGAGACCGCCGTCGTCGCGGCGCTCGGCGCGGACCCGCATCCGCGCACCCGGGTGATCGTCGCGCACCGGCTGGCGAGCATCCGGCACGCCGACCGGGTGCTGTTCGTCGAGGACGGCCGGATCGTCGAGGACGGCACGGTCGCCGGGCTGCGCGCGGCGGGCGGCCGGTTCGCCGAGTTCTGGCGGCACCAGGAGCAGCGCTCGGCCTGGCGGTGGGGCGAGCCCGTCACTCCGGGATGAGGCCGTGCTCGTGCGCGACGATCGCCGCCTGCACCCGGTTCCGCACGCCGAGCCGGTCCAGCACCGCACTGACGTGCACCTTCACCGTGCCCTCGACGACGTGCAGCTCCCGGCCGATCTCGGCGTTCGACAGGCCGGCGCCGAGCAGGCCGAGCACCGCCCGCTCCCGGCCGGTCAGCGCGTCCACCGCGGCCCGGCCGATCCGGGGGCGGCGGCGGGCGTAGAGATCCAGCACCCGGCGGGCCATCCGCGGGGACAGGTAGGCGCCGCCGGCGGCGACCGCGCGCACCCCGTCGACGATCTCCCGCGGGTCGCCGGTCTTGAGCACGAACCCGCCCGCGCCGTCGGCGAGCGCCCGGACCAGGTAGTCGTCGTCGGCGAAGGTGGTGAGCACCAGGATCGCGCAGCCCAGGTCGCGGCGGGTGATCTCGGCGGCGGCGTCCAGCCCGTCGGTGCCGGGCATCCGGACGTCCAGCACCGCGACGTCCGGCCGGTGCGCGGTGGCCAGCTCGATCGCCTCCCGGCCGTCGCCCGCCTCGGCGACGACCTCGATGCCGGGATCACTGGCCAGCACCGCCCGCACCCCGACCCGGACGACCGCCTCGTCGTCGGCCAGCAGCACCCGGGTCATGTCCCGATGGTGCCCCGAGCGGTCCCGGACCGGACGACCAGGTCCTTGCCGACCAGCACCCCGTCGGCCCAGCAGAGCCGGCGCAGGTCCGCCGCGCTGGTGCCGAACGGGTCGACGGCCACGCTGTAGTACTCGCACCAGGCGCCCGGCGGCGGCGGGATGCCGGTGCCGTCGGTGCGGGTGCGCATCGGCAGCACGTGCTCGACGGCGGCCCGTTCGGTGCCCGCGGTGAGCGCGTCGAAGGTGTCGGCGGGCAGCACCGACGTCGTCGCGTCGGCGACCCGGTAGGCCGACACCAGCAGCACCGACACCGCGAAGGCGGCGGCGATCCCGCGGACCGCGGTGCTGCGGGAGCGGCGCACCGCGCCGAGCGCGACCCGCCGGGCCGCCTCCACCGCGGGCAGGCCGGCGTCGCCGGTGCGGGGCCGCACCGGCAGCCGGACGGTGAGCAGGTGGTCGGCGCCGGACCGGCCGTGCTCCAGCGTCCCGCCGAGCGCGGCGGTCTCGGCGGCCAGCCCGGACAGGCCGCTGCCCGAGCCCGGCGCCGCCGGGCCGGTGCGCACCCCCCTGGTCCGCACGACGACGCCGATCCCGCCGTCGCGGCGGACGATGGACACCTCGGCGGGGGCGTCCCCGGCGTGCTTGACGGCGTTCGTCAGTCCCTCCCGGACCACCCGCTCGACCAGCGCGGACACCTCCGGGTCGGCGCCGTCGAGGGCGGGCGCCGGATCGGCCGGGACCAGCTCGACGGCGCGGCCCGCCGTCCGCACGCCGTCGACCACCGCGCGGACGTCGACACCGCCGCCGGTCGGCGCGGCCCGGTCGGCGCCCAGCGCGGACACCGCCTGCGCGAGGTGCTCGGCGGCCGCGGTGACCTGCTCGCGGGCCTCGCCGACGCCGCGCCGGGCCTCGGCGGGCAGGTCGCGGTCCAGCTCCAGCGCGCCGAGCCGCAGCGCGGCCCGCGCCAGGTCGTGCCCGACCAGGTCGTGCATGCCGGCGGCGAGCCGGGCCCGCTCGCGCATCCGGGCCTCGTACTCGGCGGTGCGGGCCTGCTCCTCCCACTGGGCGGCGAACCGCCAGCCCGCGTTGCCCAGCGCCGCCCGCTCCCGGAACCAGCGGCCCACCAGCCAGGGGCACCACAGCAGCACGCCGAGCCCGATCGCGGCGGCCAGCGCGGTGTCGACGCCGCCGGTCGCGGCGTGGGCGACGACCGCCCCGGCGGGCGGGACCAGCGCCGGGAACCAGGCCGAGTGCCGGTCCCCGAAGCGGCCGGCGATCCCGCCGGCGGCCAGCACGAGGGGCGCGAGCGCGGTCGCCGCGAACAGGCTCTCCCGGGCACCGAGGAGCAGCCACAGCACCAGCCAGCAGGCCGACGCGAGCACCACCCCGGCGCCGATCGCGGCGCCGCGCTCGCTCACCGGCGCACCGCGGGGTGGCCGGGTCGCAGGCGTGCGGCGAGCGTCCCGACGAGCGTGAGGGTCACGAACGCCACCATGCCACCCAGCGTGAACCCGACGACGACGTCGTGCGGGAAGTGCGCCCCGGCCAGCACCCGCGACCCGGCCGCGGCGAGCCCGCAGAGCACCGCGACCGCGCCCACGGTCCGCGCCCCCAGCCGCAGCGCCACCAGCAGCACGCCGACCGCGAGCGCGCCGGCGACCGTCGCGTGGTTGCTCGGGAACGACCAGCTCCCGGGATCCGGGCACACCCCCCAGGCCGGGAAGCCGGCGAGCAGCCGGCACGGCCGGTCCACTGCGAAGGCGTCCTTCAGCAGCTCGTTCAGCTGCCAGGCGATGACGGCGGCGACCGGCACGGCGAGCACCGTCGCCGTCGTCGCCGGGCCGCTGTGGCGGCCGCGCCACCACAGCCACGTCCACCCGGCCACGACGGCCAGCAGCGCCAGCTCACCGGCCAGCGCGACCACCGTCCCGGTCCGGTCCGGCGCACCGGTGAGCAGGGCGAGGATCCGGGCCAGTGCGGCGGCACTCGCGTCGGGGACGTCGGGGATCGGTGGCACGGCCGCACCCTCGCCGCCGGACGGGCCCCGGCGGATCCGACGATCGGCACCGTCCACCCCCGACGATCGTCAGGCGGCCGGCTCCCGGTGCCGCGGGCAGGGCGCCCCCGGCCGGTCGCCGACGACGACCCGGGCGGCCGCCAGCACCCGCACCACCACCGGCGGACGGCCGGGCCCCAGCCGCAGGTGCCGCCCTTCCCGGTCGGCGTGCCGGCAGCCGGTGAGCACGGCCGCGACGCCGGCGGCCGCCAGGTGGTCGACCCCGGACAGGTCGAGCTCGACGCAGCAGCACCGGTCGAGCCAGCGGATCAGGAACTCGGCGAACGGGGGCGCGGTGGCCGCGTCGAGCCCGCCCCGGCACCGGACCACGACCGACCCGTCGGCGCGGCACTCGGCGGTCGCCCGCAGCGGATCGATCGCGAGCTCCTCGGCCAGCGCGGTCCCGCCGGTCATCGCAGCACGTCGTCGATCACGACGGTCAGCTCCGTGGTGGACAGCCCGGTCAGCGCGCCCACCCGGTCGGCGACGGTCCGCCGGACCCGCTCGGCGAGCGCGTGCAGGTCCTGCCCGTAGTCGGCGGCGAGCACGATCTCGATCGCCGTGCTGGCCCCGGCGACGCCCGCGACGACGCCGTCGCCGGTGCCGTTCGCGTCGAGGGTCCGGCTCAGCGCGACCCGGACCCCGGGCACCGACTGCGCGGACCGGCGGGCGGTCACCACGATCACCCGCGCGGCGATCCGGGTGACGCCGTCCGGGCCGGCCAGCACGGCGTGATCGGGCTCGGACAGCACGCCGCGGATCTGGTGCAGGATCCGGTCGATCCGGCCCTGCGGGGCGGCGACCGGCTGGGCGGCGAGCTCGCGCACCGGCGACCACAGCCGCCCGTACTCGCCCAGCGCCGCCTGGCAGTGCACGCAGCCCTGCTGGTGCCCGTCGCGCCGGTCCGCCCGACCGGCCGCGACCTGATCGAGCAGCTCGTCCACCGAACGCCCGCAGGCCAGCCGGTCGCCCGTCCCGGCGACCTCGTCGTGGCTGGTCATGCCCACTCCCGCAGGGTGTCGAGGAGCCGTCGTCGCGCCCGGTACAACCGTCCGCGGACCGTCGCCTCGGACACGTTCAGGATGGCTGCCACCTCCTGGTACGTCATCTGCTCGATGTCGACGAGCACCACCGGGGCGCGCAGCTCGGCCGGGAGCGCGGTGACCGCGGCGAGCGCCGCGCGGGCGTGCCCCTTCGCCTCCACCTGCAGGTCCGCGCCCGGCGAGACGCCCACGTCCGGATCGTCCAGCGACTCGTACCGGGGACGTCTGTTGATCAGGTTGATGCAGCGGTTCACCACCACCCGGTACAGCCAGGTGGTGAACAGGCTGTCCCCGGCGAAGCCGGTCAGCGCCGTCCACAGCGAGACGACGACGTCCTGCGCGACGTCCTCGGCGTCGTGCGGGTTCCCCACCATCCGCAGCGCGATCCGGTAGATCCGGTCCCGGTGCCTGCGCACCAGCTCCTCGTACGCATCGACGTCGCCGCCCCTGACCTTCCCGATGAGCCAGTCGTCGGCGGCCGCGTCGAGCCGGTCGTTCTCCCCCACCCGCGGCACCTCGGAGCCCCCTCGTTCGAACGCCCGGCCGGGCCCGCCCCCGGGTGGGCCCGGCCGGTCCGAGGCCCGTGAGACCCCCCGGGTGGCTCACGGGGCGTCGGTCCCCTTCCTCGGCATCAGTGGGACACACGCGTTCGCGGATCCTCACGGTCCCGGTTCGGTGATGTGCATCACAGTTCTGCACGATCGTGAAAGCCGTTGCCGCGACGGGCGCCGTCCTGCTGTGCTGCCCGGCATGACCCGCGTCCTGACCCTGCCCGCCGACGGCCCCGTGATCGCCTCCGAGGCCGACGCGATCGACGTCCTCGGCGACGCGTTCGGGCAGCAGGCCGAGCTCGTCGAGATCCCGGTGCAGCGGCTCGACCCGGAGTTCTTCCGGCTGCGCAGCGGACTGGCCGGCGCGATCACCCAGAAGTTCGCCCAGTACGGCGTCCGGCTCACCGTGGTCGGCGACATCTCCCGGTGGACCGCGGAGCCCGGCCCGGTCGCCGACTGGGTCCGCGAGGCCAACGAGGGCGCGGGCACGCTGCGGTTCACCGGATGACGGTGCTGGGCCGGCGGGCGCTGAACCGGGCGACGCTGGCCCGCCAGCACCTGCTCGCCCGGCACGCCCCGGACCCCGGCGGCGGCTCCGGCGTCGCCGGGACCGTCGCGCACCTCGGCGGCCTGCAGGCCCAGGAGCCCCGCGAGCCCTACACCGGCCTGTGGTCCCGGATCGGGGACTTCGATCCGCGCCCCGCCTCGGCCGCGCTGCACGACCGGACGCTGGTGCGCACCGTGCTGATCCGCCGGACCGTGCACCTGGTGACGGCCGCCGACTGCCTCGCCTTCCGCGGCCTGTGCCAGCCGATGATCACCCAGCGGACCTGGGGCGCCCGCCGCGCCGAGCTGCCCGGGGTGGACCCGGCCGCGCTCGCCGACGCGGTGCGGCCGCTGTTCGCCGAGACCCCGCGCACCGGCGGCGAGGTCGCCCGGCTGGTCGCCGACCGGTTCCCGGGAGCGGGCCGGGCCGCGCTGGCCGACGCCGCGGTCTCGGTCGTCCCACTGGTCCAGGTCCCGCCGCGGGGCACCTGGGACGGCGCCGGCCCGGCCCGGCTCACGACCGTCGGCAGCTGGCTGGGCCGCGACCCCGATCCGGAACCGGACGCCGGCCCGCTGGTGCTGCGCTACCTGCGCGCGTTCGGCCCGGCGGCGAGCGCCGACCTGCGCGCCTGGTGCGGGCTGACCGGGCTGCCCGCCGTCGTCGAACGGCTGCGGCCGCGATTGCGGACCTTCCGCGACGAGCGCGGCCGCGAGCTGCTCGACGTCGACGACGCACCCCTGCCCGATCCGGACACCCCGGTCCCGCCGCGGTTCCTGCCCGCCTTCGACAACGTCGTACTCGGGTTCGACGACCGCAGCCGGATCATCGACGACGCGCACCGCGGCCTGAGCGTCACCGGCGCCCGGTTCGTGCTGGTCGACGGCCGGGTCGCCGGCACCTGGACGACGTCGGGGGACGATCTCGCGGTGCACCCGCTGCGGCCGTTCACCCGGGCCGAGTCCGGTGCCGTCGCCGAGGAGGCGGAACGGCTGCGCGGGTTCCTGACCGGCGGGGGCTGACCGGGCTGTTCAGTCCACCGGGCGCCAGGGCCGCGGCGGCAGCGTCGGCATGCCGCTCGGCGAGCACTGCCCGCCGCGCTCCCCGGCCAGCCGGAACACCAGCCAGCCGGACAGCGCCGCCAGGATCGACCCGGTCAGGATGCCGATCTTCGCCTCGGCGATCAGCAGCTCGTCGTCGAGTGCCAGCTCGGTGACGAACAGCGCCACCGTGAACCCGATCCCGGACAGCGCGGACCCGCCCAGCAGCTGGCCCCAGCGCAGCGTGTCCGGCACCCGGCCCAGGCCGGTGCGCAGCACGATCCAGGTGCCCGCCGCGACGCCGATCGGCTTGCCGACCACGAGCCCGAGCACGATGCCCCAGGTCAGCAGGGAGGTCGCGGCCGCGGACAGGGTCTGCGCGTTCAGCAGCACGCCGGCATTGGCGAGCACGAACAGCGGCACGATCACGTAGCTGCTCCACGGCTGGATCCGCTGCTGCAGGCGCTCGTTCGGGGAGACCGCGGTGACCGCGGTGACCTGCGCCGCCCTGGCCCGCTCCGGGGTCGGATCGAGCAGGAAGTTCTTGCCCGCCCCGATCGCGGCCGCCATGTCCTGCCGGCGCGGCGCGTAGGCGTTCACCAGCAGGCCGAGCGCCACCCCGACGACGCTCGGGTGCACCCCGGAACGCAGCACCGCCAGCCAGGTCAGGATGCCGATCACGGCGTAGAACGGGGTCCGCCAGAACCGGACGTGCCGCAGGCCCAGCAGCCCGGCCAGCAGCACCACCGCGATCAGCAGCGCCACCAGGTCGACCTCGTCGGTGTAGAACAGCGCGATCGCCGCGACCGCACCGATGTCGTCGACGATCGCCAGCGCCAGCAGGAACACCCGCAGCTGGTCCGGGCAGCGCGGGCCGAGCAGCGCCAGCACCCCCAGCATCACCGCGGTGTCGGTGGAGATCGCGATGCCCCACGCCCCGGCCGCCTCCCCACCGGCGTTGAGCGAGAGGAACACCAGCGCCGGGACGACGAGCCCGCCGACCGCGGCGGCCGCCGGTGCGGCGATCGCCCGCACCCCCCGCAGCTCGCCGAGCGTCGTCTCGCGGGCGATCTCCAGGCCCACCGACAGGAAGAACAGCACCATCAGGCCGTCGTTCACCCAGTGCCGCAGGTCCAGTGCCAGCTCACCGCCGCCGAGCCGGATCGCCAGCTCGGTGTGCCAGAAGTCCTCGTAGCCGGCGCCGACGTTCGCCCAGGCCAGCGCGGTGACCGCCGCGACGACCAGCAGCACCGCCGATCCGGACTCGGTGCCGAGGAAGCGCCGGGCGGCGTCGGAGAGATCGCCGCGCTCGACCAGGGTGGTGACCGCCATGCGACGATCCTGCCGTTGCGCAGTGCACGCTGTCTGCAGGAGGTGTCCCATCAGCCCGCTCGATCCACCGGTCGGCCCGTACGACCACACCCTGGGACCGTCGACGGCGGAGTTCACGCTGGTCGAGTACGGCGACTACGAGTGCCCCTACTGCCGCGCGGCGGTGCCGGTGATCGGGCAGGTCCGGGAACGGCTGGGCGACCGGCTCCGGTTCGCGTTCCGGCACTTCCCGCTGCACGAACTGCACCCGCACGCGCTCGCCGCGGCACTGGCCGCCGAGATGGCCGCGCTGGAGGGCCGGTTCTGGGAGATGCACGACGCGATGTTCGCCCCCGGCCCGCCCCGGTTGAGCCAGGACGACCTGGCCCGGCACGCCGAGACGGCCGGGGTGCCGCCGGAGCGGGTGCTCTGGCCGGCCACCCGCAAGGTCGAGGACCGGGTGGAGGCCGGGTTCAACGCGGCGGTGCGGGGCGGGGTGCGCGGCACGCCGACCCTGTTCGTCAACGGGTACCAGTACCACGGGGACGTCACCCTCGAGGCCCTGACCGCGGCGCTGGAGCAGGAGCCGGTCAGCTCGTGACGGCCCCCGGCCCGACCAGCAGCACCGGGCACTGCGCGTGCTGGATCAGCGACAGCCCGGTCGACCCCAGCAGCAGCCCGGTGAACCCGCCGCGCCCCCGGGTCGCGACGACCACCAGCGAGGCGTCGGCGCTGCGCGCGGCCAGCGCACGGCTCGGCTCGGAGCGCTCGATCACCCGCTCGACGGCGACGTCCGGGTAGCGCTCCGACCAGCCGGCGAGCCGCTCGGCGAGCGCCCGCTCCTCGTCGTCGCGCAGCCGGTCGAAGGCCCCGGCCGCGCGCAGCGCCGGGGACCGGCCGTCGTGCCAGGCGTAGAGCGCGACCAGCCCCGCACCGTGCGCCGACGCCATCGCGAAGGCGTGCTCCAGCGCGGCGTCGGACAGCGGGCCGCCGTCCACCCCGACCAGCACCGGGGCGCCGTCCCGGGCCGACCCGCGGACCACCACCACCGGGCACCCTGCGTGCGAGGCGACCGCCAGGACGACCGAGCCGAGCGCGGTGCCGATCCGGCCGCGGCCGGACGAGCCGAGCACCACCAGCGACGCCGTCCCGGACGCCTCGCGCAGCACCGACGACGGCGCCTCCGCGTCCTCCCGGGTCTCGACCGCGACGCCCGGCGCGGCCTGCGCCGCGACGTCCCGGGCCGCGTCGAGGACCGCGCGGGCCTCGTCGCGCATGGCGGCCTCGACGTCGTCGAGCAGGGGTGCGACGGAGGCGTCGGCGTAAAGCCCGGCGACGTCGAACGCGTGGACCAGCTCCAGCCCGGCCCGCCGGTGCGCGGCCTCCGCCGCCGCCCACCGGACCGCGTCGAGCGCCGCGTCCGATCCGTCCACCCCGACGACGATCGCACCCATCACCACCACCCCGTTCCCGGCCGGTTCCGATCTCCGGCCTCCACAGTGCTCCCCCGGACCGCACCCCGCATCCCGGGCCCGCGCGGGCGGTGTCGACAGGTCCGCGCGGGCGGTATCGATGGGCCCGCGCGGGCGGTATCGATGGGCCCGCGCGGGCGGTATCGATGGGCCCGCGCGGGCCGTATCGATGGGCCCGCGCGGGCCGTGCCCGGCACCCACGATCCGTCCGAAGATCGCTACGGTGGCGGCCGCCACTGGTGACAGGGAGGTCCCATGCACGCACCGAGCGTTCTCGTCGTCGGCGCCGGCTTCGGCGGAATCGCCGCGGCGATCGAGCTGCGCGCCCACGGCATCCGGGACGTGACCGTCGTCGACGCCGCCCCCGGCATCGGCGGCACCTGGCTGCACAACACCTACCCGGGTGCCGCCTGCGACGTCCCGAGCCACCTGTACTCGTACTCGTTCGCCCAGCGCACCGACTGGTCGCGGCTCTGCTCACCGCAACCGGAGATCCTGGCCTACCTGCAGGACGTGGCCCGCGAGTTCGGCGTCGCCGACCTGGTCGAGACCGGCGTCCGGATCGTCTCCGCCGACCGGCCCCGCGCGGACGGCCCGTGGACCGCCACCGCCGAGGACGGCCGCACCTGGACCGCGGACGTCCTGATCGTGGCGACCGGCCAGCTCAACCGCCCGGTCGTGCCGGACATCCCCGGGATCGACACGTTCGCCGGGCACACCTTCCACTCGGCCCGCTGGGACCACGACCACGACCTGCGCGGCCGCCGGGTCGCGGTGATCGGGACCGGGGCGAGCGCGGTCCAGTTCGTGCCGGCGATCGCGCCGCAGGTCGGGCAGCTGAGCGTCTTCCAGCGGACCGGGAACTGGTTCCTGCCGCGCCGGAACCGGGCCTTCCCGGCGTGGTGGCGGGCCGCGATCCGGCGGGTCCCCGGCCTGCAACGCTGGCGCCGCCGGTTCATCACCGAGTACTGCGAGTCGATCACCCTGATGATCCGGCACCCGGCCACCTGGGGCCGCGTGGGACGGCTGTACTCGACCCTGTTCATGCGGGCCCAGCTGCGCGACCCGGAGCTGCGGCGCAAGGTCTGGCCGGACTACACCTTCGGCTGCAAGCGGGTGCTGTTCAGCTCGCACTGGCTGCCCGCCCTGCAGCGGGACAACGTGTCGCTGGAGACCGAGAAGGTCACCGCGATCGTGCCGGAGGGGGTGCGCACCGCCGACGGGCGGACGCACGAGGTGGACACGATCATCTGGGGCACCGGGTTCGCGGCCACCGACTTCATGTTCCCGATGGCGGTCACCGGCCCCGGCGGGCGCTCGCTGGCCGACGAGTGGTCCGGCGGCGCGCACGCCTACCTGGGGATGACGGTGCCCGGGTTCCCGTCGATGTTCGTCCTCTACGGACCGAACACCAACACCTCCGGCGGGTCGATCATCCGCTACCTGGAGCACCAGGTCCGCTACGTCCGGGAGACCCTGCAGGAGGCGCAGCGGCGCGGGAGCAGCGCGGTGGAGGTGCGCTCCGACGTCGAGCGGACCTACGACGCGGAGCTGCAGGCCCGGTTCACCGGCACCGCCTGGACCCGCTGCGACTCCTGGTACCGCGACGACACCGGCCGGATCGTCACCAACTGGCCCGGCTACATGCGCGAGTACGACGACCGCACCCGCCGCGTGGACCCCACCGACTACGTCTTCCACGCGCCGTCGCGACCGGCCTGATCCACGGTTCACACCCCGTCGCCGCGGTCCGCACCGGTCGCGGCGGGTGCGGACCGCGGTGCGGGGGTGTGAACCGGCCGCGACGCCGTCCGCCCCGCATCCCGTGGCGGCGGGATACGGGGCGGAGGCTTGCCGGCGTGTTCAGCCGGCGGGTCTCAGCAGCTCGTCGGGTTGTCCCGGTTCTGGGCGGCGCCTCCCCCGAGGATCCCGAGCACGTTGCCCACCGCGGCGTTGATGCCGGGGCAGACGTCGACGTTGTTGAGGACGTTGACGTCGTCGAGGTTCACCAGACCGAACTGGTCGCCCCGGGTGTTGCCGACGTCCTGGACGAACGAGTCGCCGTCGCCGTCGCCGTCGGTGGCCGGAGCCGCCGACGCGAGCGGGCTGAAGGCGACCAGCGCCGCGACGACGGCGATCCCGGTGACCGCGAGCTTCCTGCGCATGTCTCTCTCCCCGATCGTGTGTCCGGTGGGACGGACGTGCCGCACGAGTGCCGTGCGCACTGCCGGGACTTCTGTGCGTCGCGGCAAGCGGACGGTAGGCAGGCGGTCACCGGCGGGGATACGGCAACGACCCGGACGGGTGACCCGGTGACGACCGGTGCCGGAACGGAGGTGTGAAACGGCGCGGACGGGTTCCCGCACGACGACGGACACGGACCGTTCCCGAGCGACCGGCCACCGTCGCACCGGGTGACGACACACCGAGCCGGACGTTCCGCGGCGCACCACCCACCGGAGTGATTCCGTGACGGCGTGTCGCAGGCTCCGGCGTGTCGGCACTTGATCCTCACGCGATGTGAGGCCGCATCGTCGATCCTGCCGTCACGACGTGACGGCCCGACAGGAGGGGTACGGGTGAGGGTGGGTGAGCTCGCCGGCGCGACCGGGCTGACGGTGCGCACGCTGCACCACTGGGAGGAGCGCGGGCTGGTGGTGCCGTCGGCGCGCACGCCGTCGGGCCACCGGGTCTACGACGACGCCGCTCGCCGGTGTCGTCGAGCGGTTGCGGGACACGCCGGACCCGGCCCCGTCGGACGTACTGAGGATGATCGACGAGGTGAGCAGGGTGAACGAGACCTTCGCGCAGTACTTCACACCCGAGCAGGTCGCCGGGCTGCAGGCCCGGCGGGTCGAGGGCGAGGCGACGGCCGCGCAGTGGCCGGACCTGATCGCGGCGGTGCGGGCCGAGATGGATGCCGGGACCGACCCGTCCCATCCGCGGGTGCGGGCGCTGGCGGACCGGTGGGCGGAGCTGCTGGCGGCGTTCCACCGCGGGGACCCCGAGCTGCGGGCGCGGCTCGACCGGATGCGCACGGAGAACCCCGCCGAGGTGAGCGCGGCGGGCGCTCCGGACCAGGCGATGATCGACTGGATCGGACGGGTGCCGCGCGGCTGAGCGGTGCGCGCAACTGCGCGCACCTCGTCACGAGCGGATCAGCGCCTGCACGATCTCCAGATGCCGGCGGCTCTCGCCCGAGACCGTGCCGCGCGCGGACTCGCGCTCGTGGATCCGTGACACGGCGGCGCCATCGAGGTTCCAGGAGCGGGCGATCTCCACCAGCCGGTCCGTCTCCGCGCTGGAGATCCCGCCGCTGTCCAGCGCCAGCACGACGGCGTCGGCGTAGGCCGTTTCGGCCGTGGCGGCACGGCGGGCGACCGGGGTCCGTCGTGCTGCGGTCATTCCGCCGCCACGATGCAGGAACCGGCCGGAGGGCGGCACCGGGCTCCACGGCCCGGGAATCGCCGTCGAGGTGACGCCGAGATCCAGGACGTTCGGCGCACCCGCACTCGAGATCTGCGCCGCCAGCAGTCCCGCTGCGGCACGTGCATCACCGAGTGCGGTGTGCGCCGGACCGACGTCCACACCGAACGCCGCGCAGGCGTCCGCGAGGCTGCGGCCGGGCCGGTCATTCGCTCCCGGGAGCCGGTCGAGCAGCTCCATCGTGCACAGCGCGGGCCATGCCGGCGGGACCACCCCGGTCCGCTCGAACTCGGCCCGCAGGAAGGAGATGTCGAACCGCGCGTTGTGTGCGACCACGATCCGGCCGGACAGCAGCTCCGCGACGTCCCCCGCCACATCCGCGAACGAGGGCGCGCCGGCGAGATCCTCCGGCCGCAGTCCGTGAACGTGGACCGGGCCGGGATCACGCCCCGGATCGAGCAGGGAATGCCAGCTGTCCTCCACCGAGCCGTCCGGCAGGCAGCGGACCACGGCGATCTCGACGATCCGGTGCCCGCCCCCGGGCGCCAGGCCGGTCGTCTCGACATCGACGACGGCGAATCCGGTACCTGCCGGGA
This sequence comes from Pseudonocardia kongjuensis, assembly GCF_039526905.1. Lineage (NCBI taxonomy): Bacteria > Bacillati > Actinomycetota > Actinomycetes > Pseudonocardiales > Pseudonocardiaceae > Pseudonocardia > Pseudonocardia kongjuensis. The sequence continues at coordinate 173,201 of NZ_BAAAJK010000005.1, forward strand.
TGCCTCGGACCGGCTCCTGCGCTGCGGGCGTCATCGGGCCCGGTGCGGCGTGGTCCGTGGCTGCGGAACCGGGGGCCCGGTGGCGGACCCAGTCCCACACGGCGTCCACGTCGAGGGCACGCGCCGCGTAAGCCTCGTCCAGCAGATCGGGGGACAGCACGTCGTCCCACTTCTCCTCGGCCTTCGCCGCGACCGCAGCAGCCAGGTGGGTGGGCTCCGGTGGGCTGGCCTGGGCGAGCGTGTCCAGGACCTGTTCGACGAGCGCGACGGGGGCCGTGACCCGTAGCGCCGGTCCTTCCCGATCACCGCGCAGGCCGTGCTGGTGGAGGGCGACGAGCAGGGTGTCGAGCATCCGATCGCCCCGCCAGGGCAGCACCAGCGTGGATCGCCCGGTCGCGATGATGTCGCGGTCGTGCAGCCCGAGCCGCTCGAACGCCGAGCGGGCCGCGGTGAGCAGATCGCGGGCGCCGTCATCCACCAGGTCCGCGATGCCGTCGTCCTCACCCTGGTAGATCGCGAGCATCTCGGCGCGGACACGGTCGTGCACCCGGGCCGCCCCGCCGCCGGGGAAGGCGACCACGGTGCCCTGATTGTCCGGAACGACCTCCACCAGTGAGTCGGCCTGGTGCACCGCGATCACCCGCCATCGCCGGCCGGCGAGAACGAGTCCGCGGTCCGGCACCAGTGGTGAGGCGGCACTCACCGAGCCGATCTCCTGGCCGCCGGCCACCACCCGGTAGGCCGCGGGCGTTGCGAAGGCAGCAAGAAAGCCGTAGTGCTCGATCTCGCGTTCGCCGCGTGTTCCCGGCAGCAGGGTCCCGTCACCCGCGGTCGTCAGGAGCTCTGCGCCGTGCATCGCACCGAGCAGCCGGTGGAAGGTGTCGCCACCGACCCGGCGGAACGGTCCCCGGGAGCACAGCGCCGATTCGGCCTGCTCCGGTGTGACCCCGCCGAACTGTGCGCTGAGGGACAGCACCTGCTGGACGAGCGTCGACAGGTGGAGACCACCGTGCTCGGGTGGTTCGCACCAGTCGTGCACCCGGACCAGGCGGAGCATCGCGAGGGCCTGGACGAGTTGCGGACGCAGCTCGTCGACCGGCTCCGGATCCACACCGAGCTCCGGCTCGGCGACGTAGACCCGAAGGATCGACGGCTCGCCGGGTCTGCGACCGGAGCGCCCCCAGCGCTGCCGCAGGGCCGCCACCGACGGCGGCGGCCCGACCTGCGCGACCTCCCGCACCTGGCCGATGTCGATCCCCATCTCGAGGGTCGACGTACACACGGCCGTCCCGGGCAGGTCGGAGCCACGCAGACGGTCCTCGACATCCTCCCGCTCCGCCTTGGACAGGCTCCCGTGGTGCGCGAAGAACTCGTTCGGTGTGCGTTGCCGCTCGCACTCCTGGCGCAGCCGGTCGGCGTAGTACTCGACATCGGTGCGGGCGTTGGCGAAGACGAGGTTCGTCGAGCCACGCAGGCCGCGGTAGAGGCGCCGGGCGATCGCCGACGAGCCACCCGTTCCAGCGGTCACGTGGTGTGCGTACACCCGGGTGCGCCGGGACCTGCCGTCCACCGCGGATTCGATGACATGCACCTTGGGCCCGCCCCCGGGGCGCAGCGCCTCCGCGGCGTCGTCGAGCTTCCCGACGGTCGCCGACAACCCGATCCGTGGGATCCGGCGGCGGGCGAGCAGGTCGAGCCGGTGCATCAGGGACGCCAGCTGCGCACCCCGGGGGCTTCCCGGGAACGCGTGCAGCTCGTCGACGATCACGAACCGGAGATCGCTGAACAGGGCCTTCGCGCGATCGCCCCGATGGCACAGGATCCCCTCGACGGACTCCGGGGTGATCAGCAGGACGCCCGCACGGTCGCGCCACACCCGCCCGCGCCGGGCTGCCGTCACGTCCCCGTGCCAGGGATGGACCGGGATACCAAGTTCCTCGCCGATCGGTTCCAGCCGCCGTGTCTGGTCGTTGATCAACGCCTTCAGCGGGGACAGGTAGAGGACCTCCACCCCGCCGGGGGTCCGGCCGGAGGCTCTGCGCTCGACCAGGTGCGACAGCGCCGGGAGGAAGGCTGCCTCGGTCTTCCCCGCCGCTGTCGCCGCGGTGATGAGCACGTCCCGGTCCGCCGCCAGCACCGGCTCGACAGCCCGCGCCTGCACGTCGTGCAGCCCGGTCCAGCCCTGCCCGTGGATCCACCGCCGGACGGGTTCCGCGAGCCGGGCGTAGGCGGTGTCAGAAGCTGACGAGGTCATCGTCGGCGTCCTCGTCCAACGGCTCCAGATCGGGATTGCTCTCCACCGCAACGCTCGTCTGTCCCAGGACCTCCTGCCAGCCGCGTCCCGGATTCTGCTCCAGCAGCGCGAGAAGATCGCAGAACGCCTTGATCGTGTTTCGCGGGGTGCGGAAGTACGCCTCGCCGATCTGACGGCGGCAATGGGCCATGAACGCGTCGATCGCCTCGTCCGGGACGAGGTATTTCTGCGGGTCTCCCGAGGCGTGGACGTGGCGTACGTTCTCCAGCAGGACGTGGAAGTCCTCCTGGGAGAGCTGCTCCAGCCTCAGCACGGGCCCCGAGTAGTCGACGAGCTCGTCGGTGGCGAAACGGTTCTCACCGAGCCGGGAGGCGAGCGCGCCGTAGGAGTACAGGCCCCGTCGCGAATCGGACAGGAAGTCCGGGGTCCCCCCGAAGACGAAGCCCAGGCCTTCGGCATTGCCCTGCAGGACGTCGTTGACGATCCGCAGGATCTGCTCGTAGTTCGCCTCGCGGGCACCTTTGTGCGCGATCTTGTAGAGGTTGACCATCTCGTCCAGGCACACCAGGAGACCCTGGTAGCCGGCGAGCCGCACGAAGCGGGCGAGCAGCTTCAGCTGGTCGTAGAACGACCCGTCGTCGACGATCGTCCGGACGCCCAGATCGGACCTCGCTTCGGTCTTCGTGGAGTACTCGCCGCGGAGCCAGCGGACCGCGTGCGCCTGCAGCGCATCGTCATCGGTGTCGTGGCCACGCCAGTAGGCGTCGATGACGTGCGCGAAGTCGTACCCGCCGACGAGCTCGGTGAGTTCCTCCAGCCGCGAACGGATGACCTTGCTGGGGCTGCTGCCCTGGTCCCGGGCCGTGTCCATCGCCTGGGTCACGAAACGTTCGACGACCGCGGCGAGTGCGCCGTCCGGCCGGGCCTGGGTCCCCGTGTTGCGCATGAGCTCGGTGTAGAGCCCGCGTGCCTGGCCACCGGAGGACGCCAACCGGCGACCCGGGTTCAGGTCCGCGTGCAGGGTGACCAGCTTCTTCTGGGCAGCGACCGCTCGGACGAGGTTCAGGAAGAAGGTCTTCCCCGAGCCGTAGTCGCCGATCACGAACCGGACTGCCGAGCCACCGTCGGAGATACGTGCGATGTCCGCCAGCAGCGCGCTCAGCTCCTGGTGCCGACCGACCTGGATCAGATGCTGCCCGGTACGGGGCACGACACCGGCCCGCAACGACTGGATGAGTGCGTCGCGCTCTCGGGCCTTGATCCTTGTGGGTCGGTTCATGCGCGCATCTCCTCCAGAACTTCGCGGTCGACGGCGACGGCCCCGCCGTCCTTCAGCTCGATCACGGGGTCGCCGACGATGTCGAAAGCGGCCTCGTTCACCACGTCCAGTGCGCCGTCCGGCAGCACCGCGAGCCGCGAGCACGCCTGCTCGAGCTCGGGCCGGGTCCACGCCCCGGCCTCGGCGAGCTCGAACAGCAGCGCCGAGTGACGCTGGTCCAGGCTGCCGACCAGCTCCACCGGGGACGGCGCGGAGCCGGGCCCGGAGTGGTGCTCCCCCGCGGCGTCCTCGGCGATGTCGTCGGCCTCGTCGTCGGCCTCGTCGCCTGCCTCGTCGTCATCGTCGGCGAAGATCGCACCGAGAAGAGCACGGACGTCGGCGTTCGATGCCTGGGTGCGCGCGAGCCGTTCCTCGTCGAGCGCCACGAGCCGGGGCGGCCCGGCCGGTGCGACGGCGGGGGACGGCTCGGCCCCGTCCTGCTCGCGGCCAGGATCGGCCGGCCCGGCCCGGACGACATCCGCCCCGGCGTCCTCGGTGGTGTCGGTCGTGCCCGGAGCGGCCAACCTCGCCTCGGCCTCGCTGACATCGACACCCAGCAGGCGGTGGACCGCGAGGACGGTGCGTCGTTCGGCTTCCTCGACCTGGCCGTCCGCCATGGCGATGTCGGTGACGGCGACGGCGAGCTCTCTGCGTGCCTGTTCGTCCAGTTCACGGGCCCGGGACGCGACCTCGTCCAGGTCGATGGCGTTCGCCCCGACGAGGCGACGGTGCGCGACCAGCCGCGCGCGCTCGGCGACGGACAGGTCCTCGATCCGGTCCAGCCGGTCGGCGAGCAGCCCCGCTTCCGCATCATCGACGCTGCCGTCCGCCGCAGCGACCGCGAGGCACAGCTCCGCCGTGACCGCAGCGAGCACATAGGACGGCGACGGTGCCGCCGCGGCCGCCGCTCCGATCCGGAAGAGCACCACCGGGCCGTCCGGTGGAATCGGGCGGCCACCGAACCGGACGTCCGGCTCGATGCCGACGCCGTGCTTCTCCAGGATCTGGGCGAGTGCGACCGAGTCGGCCTTGTCCAGACGCCCGTCCGCGCCGCCGGCCGTCCACAGCGACGTCAGCTGCCGGCCGGAGGCCACCACCGGATCGGCCCCGGACGTGCTCTGCCGCGCCCACTCGATGAGCGGTGCGGCAGCGGCTCCGGCCGGGCTCTCGGCGAGCAGGAGATCGGGCAGCAGAGCGGCGGCCGCGACGCCGGAGACGCGCTCCGGGTGCCGGGTGGCCCATCTCGCGAAGGGCTGCAACTCCTGCTCGACCTCGTCGGTGATCTCGGCCAGCACCGCGGACGGGGTGGGATGGGACAGCACGTCGGAGGCGTCTGCGATCGTCCGCTCGAGCGGGCGCGGCAACGAGGGGTTGGCCGGTTCGTAGCCGAGCACCAGACGACGGCGGCGGGTCGGCACCAGCAGTCCCCGTGGGTGCCGCTCGGTGAACCGGTGGCGCCACAGGGAGGCGAACGCCCCGGGAACCTGGGTGGCGGCGTCCTGCCGCGGATGGTCCGGGTGATACCAGGCCCACGCCAGAGCCCACTCGACCGTGACCGGCTCCCGCGCCAGTGCCCGGCGACCGATCTCCACCGCCAACTCCGCCGGCGGGCCTGCCGTCACCAGGTCGAGAGCAGGTGGTCCGGCCGGCCGGACCGGCACCGACAGTCCGGCGACGAGGGCAGCGACAGCGGGCGACCGGCCGTAGACGGCACCGATCGCACGCGCTTCGGCCGCCAGGATGGGGTCGTCGTCGGCGTCGGCGATCATGCGACGCTCGAGTCCCCACAGGTACAGCTCCGCCCACACGGCGGGTGCCTCGGGCACCCGGCGCCCCGAGGCGAGCCACACCAGGTACGCGGCGCGGGCCGAGGGACTGAGCCGGTCGTAGCGGAGATCCGTGACAGTGGCCGCGTCCCAGTCCGGAAATCCCCGGTCGACCGGAAGATACGGATCCACGGTGGAGGGCTCGTCACCCGGCCCGAACCAGAACGCTCCGCAGCGGATGGTGATCCCGGCGACCGTGACGACCCGGCCCGGCGGGCACCAGTCCGACCCGGCCGGGGCCGGGTCCACGTTCCCCGTCGTCACAGCGCCGCTGCTCCCGTCCCTCGCCGAGGTTGAACCGAGCCTGAGCCCGGCTACACGAGGGTGTCAGATACTCCGTAGGGCGCGCACGGTCAGCCTGATCGGCTGTCTCCGCATTGCGGCATACGGCCCTGGTGGAATCCCGCGGAGCAGTTCTCGGGGTGCTGCCTGCTCGTCCGGCGGGAGTTGGAGGGCCAGGGGCTCGGACCGCAGTGGATCGCTGAGATCCGACCTATCGTGACGGCACCAACCGACCTCCGGAGACCCGCCGATGACGCCGCGCTTCCCGCCACCCCTGCCCACCCCCGGCGCGACCCCGCTCGCGGCCCGGCTGCGGTCGCTGGCCGCGCAGGCCCCGGACGCCCCGCTCGTCTCGGACGGCGACACCGTGCTCACCCGGGCCGGGTTCGACGCGCGCACCAACCGGCTCGCCCGCGCGTTCGCCGACCGCGGCGTGGCCCACGGCGACCTGGTGTCGATCGCGCTCCCGAACACCGTGCACCACCTGGAGTGCTCGGTCGCGGCGTGGAAGCTCGGCGCGGTCCCGCAGCCGCTCTCGGCGCGGCTGCCCGCCGCCGAGCGGGACGCCGTGCTCGCGGTCGCGCGGCCCGCACTCGTCGTCGACGCCGGGCCTGCCGACCTCACCGGCTTCGACGACGGCCCGCTGCCCGACGTCGTCGGACCGTCCTGGAAGGCGCCCACCTCCGGCGGCAGCACCGGGCGGCCCAAGCTGATCGTCGCCGGGCAGGCCGCCTGTGTGGAGCAGGTGCTGGCCCGGGTCGACGGGCTGCGCATCGACCGCGACGGCGTCCTGCTCTGCACCGCCCCGCTGCACCACAACGCGCCGTACATGTTCTCGCTGATGGCGCTGCTGCAGGGCCATCACGTCGTGCTGATGCAGCGGTTCGACGCGGCCCGCGCACTGTCCCTGGTCGGGGAGCACGGCGTCACCTGGCTCTACGTCGTCCCGACGATGATGGGACGGATGCTGCGGCTGCCCGCCGCGGACTGGGCGGCGGCCGACCTGCGCTCGCTGCGCACCGTGCTGCACGTCGGCGCGCCGTGCCCGCCGCAGGTCAAGCGCGGCTGGCTGGAGCGGGTCCCGCCGGAGACGGTGCTGGAGATCTACGCGGGCACCGAGTCACAGGCGGGCACCGCGATCGACGGCCGGGAGTGGCTGGCCCGTCCCGGCTCGGTCGGGCGGGTCGTCCGGGGCCGGATCACGGTGCGCGACGACGACTTCCGCGAGCTGCCGCCCGGCCGCACCGGGGAGATCTGGATGCGTCCCGACGGCCCGCCGACCTACCACTACCTGGGCGCCGCGGCCCGGGAGCGGGACGGCTGGGAGTCGCTCGGCGACATGGGCTCCTTCGACGCCGACGGCTACCTGTACCTCGCCGACCGGCGGGCCGACATGATCCTGGTCGGCGGCGCGAACGTGTACCCGGCCGAGGTCGAGGCGGCGCTGCTGGCGCATCCGGAGGTGCGCGACGCCGTCGTCGTCGGGCTCCCGGACGACGACTACGGCCGGATCGTGCACGCCGTCGTGCAGGCGGACCGGACGGCCGGTCTCGCCGACCGGCTGCGTACGCACATGGCCGCGCTGCTCGGCCCGCCGAAGCTCCCGCGCAGCTACGAGTTCGTCGACCGGCCGCTGCGCGACGACGCCGGCAAGGTCCGCCGCTCCGCGTTCGCCCCGGCCGGGCACAGGAGAGAGGATCGTGCGATGACCGATCTCCTGGGCCGGCTGCGTGACATGCAGGTGTCGTCGCTGTGCGACGCCGACAAGTCGTTCCCGGTGGTGGATCCGGCCATCCGGTCGCTGGTTCCCGGCGTCACGATGGTCGGCCCCGCCGTCACCGTCTCCTGCGTCGACGACCACCTGCCGATGTTCGCCGCGCTGCGCGCCGCCGCGCCCGGGTCGGTGCTGGTGGTCGCCGGGTCCGGCGGCACCCGCGCGGTGGCGGGCGAGCTGTTCGCGAACGAGGCGAAGCGCCGCGGGCTGGCCGGGATCGTCGTCGACGGCCTGGTCCGTGACCTGCGCGGGCTGCGGTCGATCGGGTTCCCGGTGTTCGCCCGGGGCACCTGCCCGGCGTCGGGCAGCACCCGCGATCCGGGCACGGTCGACGAGCCGGTGTCGTTCGGCGGCATCGTGGTGGGGCCCGGCGACATCGTCTGCGGCGACGACGACGGGCTGCTCATCGCCGCCCCGGACCGGCTGGCCGCGGTGATCGACACCGCGGAGGGCATCGAGGCCGCCGAGCGCGCGCTGGTCTCGGCCATGCGCAACGGCCACGACCTGCACTCGCTGACCACCGTCGACGACCACGTGGCCGCGCTGGGCCGCGGCGAGGACAGCGCGCTGGGCTTCCGGGTCTGACCGGGCCCGGTCAGGCCGCGGACTCCCAGGTCCACTCCGGCACCATCGGGTCCGTGCAGTCCGGGCACGGCACCGCGACCCCGGCGGTCTCCGCTGCGGGCAGTTCGGCCTCGGTGCCGCAACCGGGGCACCGGCACCAGGACACCTCGTTTCCGTACATGCGTTCGAGGGTGAACCACAACCGTGTGATTCGCAAGCGCACGCGCCGGGTCAGACGTCGTCGACCAGGTCGGCGACCGACGGGACCACCCGCGACGGGCGGAACGGGAAGCGGTCGATCTCCGACTCCCGGGTGATCCCGGTGAGAACCAGCACCGTGCGCATCCCGGCCTCCAGCCCGGCCAGGATGTCGGTGTCCATCCGGTCCCCGATCATCACCGTGGACTCGGAGTGCGCGCCCAGCCGGTTCAGCGCCGCCCGCATCATCAGCGGGTTCGGCTTGCCGACGAAGTAGGGATCCACCCCGGTCGCCTTGGAGATCATCGCCGCCACCGAGCCGGTCGCCGGCAGGATGCCCTCCGGCGACGGTCCGGTGGCGTCCGGGTTGGTGGCGACGAACCGGGAGCCCTTCTCGACCAGCCGCATCGCCGTCGCGATCGAGGAGAAGCTGTAGGTGCGGGTCTCCCCCAGCACGACGTAGTCCGGATTGCGGTCGGTGATGACGTAGCCGACGTCGTGCAGCGCGGTGGTCAGCCCGGCCTCGCCGATCACGTAGGCACTGCCCTGCGGGCGCTGCTCGGACAGGAACGCCGCCGTCGCCAGCGCCGAGGTCCAGATCGACGCCTCGGGCACGTCCAGGCCGGTCGCCTGCAACCGGTACCGCAGGTCACGCGGGGTGTGGATGCTGTTGTTGGTCAGGACGAGGAACGGGACGCCCTTCTCCCGCAGCCGGGACAGCAGCGTGTCCGCGCCCGGGACGATGCTGCCCTCGCGGACGAGGACACCGTCCATGTCGGTCATCCAGCACTCGATCGGCTTCTGCTCCACCACGGGCCGGACCCTAACCGTGTGCCGGCTGGCAGGTCGGGCACCAGAACAGGTTCCGCGCGGCGTGCTCGGCGTGTCGCACCGGCGTCCCGCAGACCAGGCAGGGCAGGCCGGCCCGGCGGTAGACGTAGACCTCGCCGCCGTGCCGGTCGCGCCGGCCGGGCTCGCCCCGGCGGCGCGGGTCGTGCTCGGGGGCGACGGTGTCGATCCGCCCGGTCCGCACGCCGTCGCGCATCAGCGCGACCAGGTCCGGCCACATCGCGTCCCAGGTCTCCCGGTCCAGCGACCGGCCGGGCAGCAGCGGATCGAGGCCGTGCCGGAACAGCAGCTCGGCCCGGTACACGTTCCCGACCCCGGCGATCACGGCCTGGTCCATCAGCAGCGTGGCCAGCGGGCTGCGCGAGCGCGAGATCCGCTCCCACACCCGTTCCGGATCGGCGTCGCGGCGCAGCGGATCGGGCCCGAGCCGGGCCCGCAGCACCCGCACCTCGGCCGCGGTGAGCAGCTCGCAGGCGGTCGGGCCGCGCAGGTCGGCGTAGTGCGACTCGCCGACCAGCCGCATCCGCAGCTGCCCGACCGGCTCCGGCGCCGGCAGCTCGTGCTCGACGAACGTCCCGTACAGCCCGAGATGGACGTGCACGACGCGCCCGGCGCCGTACCGGTGGAACAGGTGCTTGCCGTGCGCCTCGGCGCCGGTCATCACCTCACCGTCGAGCAGCGCGGCGGACGCCGCGAACCGGCCCTGCGGGCTGGACACCGCGACCGGCCGCTTCACGAACAGCCTGCGGTGCAGCCGCGCGAGGCGGTGCAGCGTGTGCCCCTCCGGCACTAGCTCGGAAGCTCGATCTCGCCGGTGCGCTCGTAGTCGAGCATCTGGTCGATCCGCCGCTGGTGCCGCTCGTCGCCGGAGAACGGGGTGGCGAGGAAGGCGTCGACGATCGCGACGACCTCGGCGAACGGGTGCTGGCGGGCGCCGACGCCGATCACCTGGGCGTCGTTGTGCTCCCGGGCCAGCGTCGCGGTGGCCTCGTTCCAGGCCAGCGCGGCCCGGATGCCCTGCACCTTGTTCGCGGCGATCTGCTCGCCGTTGCCGGACCCGCCCAGCACGATCCCGAGCGATCCCGGGTCCCCGACGACCCGGCGGGCCGTCTCGATGCACCAGGCGGGGTAGTCGTCGAGGGCGTCGTACGTCGGGGCCCCGACGTCGACCGCCTCGTGGCCCTGTCCGGTCAGGTGCTCGACGAGCTTGCCCTTGACCTCGAAACCGGCGTGGTCACTGCCCAGGTAGACGCGCACGGGGCAGGATCCTCCCCCATGCGCGTCGGCGGGGTGGACGGGGTCCCTGGGGGCTGGGTGGTGTGCGTGCTCTCCGGCACCGGCCGGGCACGGCGGGTGAGCTGGTCGGTGCTGCCGGACGCGGCCGCGGTGCTGGAGACGACCGCCGGCTGCGACGCCGTCGGCATCGACATCCCGCTGGCGCTCCCGGCCGGTGGCGAGCGGCGGCCGGCCGAGGTCGCGGCGGCCGCCCGGCTGGGGACCGCCCGCTCCTCGCTGTTCCCCACCCCGCCGGAGCAGGTGCTGGCGGCCCGGACCTACGCCGACGCCTGCACCGCCGCGCAGCGGATCACCGGCCGGAAGATCAGCGTGCAGACCTGGAACATCGTGCCGAAGATCCGCGAGTTCCAGCGGCTGGAGCTGCCGGGATCGGTGGTGGAGACGCATCCGGAGCTCTCCTTCCGCACGATGGCCCCGGAGACCGGCTTCGGCTCCAAGAAGACCGCCCGCGGCGCCGGGCAGCGGATCGCCGCGCTCGCCGGGTGGGTCGATCCGGCCCGGCTGCTCGGCGACCTGCCCGGTGCCGCCCGGCTCGACGACGTGCTGGATGCGCTGGCCTGCGCCTGGACCGCCGAACGGGTCGTCCGCGGCACCGCGGAGCACCTGGGCACCCCGCCGCACGACACGATCGCGGTCTGACCCGATCACCGGGGCAGGATGGGCGGTGTGGACGGGAGCTGGACCGAACTCGCCGACGGCGTCCTCGCCCGCAGGCACGCCGAGCTGGACCTGACCACCGGGCTCGTCCTGGGCACCGACCGGGCGCTGGTGATCGACACCCGGGGCGACGACGTGCAGGGCGCCGAGCTGGCCGCCGCCGTCCGGGAGCTGACCGCCCTGCCGGTACTGGTGGCGATCACCCACGCGCACTTCGACCACTGCTTCGGGACGTCGGCGTTCCCCGGCTCGCCGGTCCACGCGCAGGCGGGCTGCGCCGCGGCGATCGCGGTGACCGCCGCCGCCCAGCGGGCGCAGTGGGTCCGGCACTACCGCGAGGCCGGGGACACCGGCACCGCCGACGCGCTGGCCGGCACCGTGCCGGTGCTCCCGGACCGGCCGGTCTGCCCGCGCCCGGGCAGCACGCACACCCTCGACCTGGGCGGGCGCCGGGTGGAGCTGCTGCATCCCGGACCCGCGCACACCGGGCACGATCTGGCCGTGCACGTCCCGGACGCCGCCGTGCTGTTCGCCGGTGACCTGCTGGAGAACGGCAACCCGCCCGCGGTCGGCCCGGACGCCTACCCGGGCCGCTGGGCCGGCGCCCTGGCCGCGCTGCTCACCCGCGGCGCGCGGCGGTACGTCCCCGGGCACGGCGACCCGATGACGCCGGGCGAGGCGGCCCGCCAGCAGGCGGACCTGGCCCGGCTCGCGCGGGCCTCACCCTGACCGGCCCCGGTCGTGCAGCGGTTCCGTCCGGTGCAGGTAGGTGTGCCCGGTCGGGGTGGTGGTGCGGGTGCCCTCGGCGGTCGGCTCGACCCACCACCCGGGCTGCTCACGCAACTGGTTGTGCCACTCGCACACCGCACGACCGTTGTCGAAACCGGTCGGGCCACCCTCCGCGGCCCGCACCACGTGATCGATCTGCCGGGCCGGAGCGTCGCAGTAGGGAGCGGTGCACCGGTGCCGGTCCCGGGCCCGGATCAGATCCGCCAGCCCGGCCGGGAAGCACCGCGCCCGGGAGTCACCACCGACCACCGTGCCCCGCACCGTCAACAACCGCCGCAACAGCCTGCGCCCACGCGCCCGGGCCAGGAACCCGACCGGGATCGGCCCGAACCCCGCGACCTCCGCCGGCAACGGACTGTCCTCGTCGAGCAACGCCTCCAGCGGCACGACGACCTGCACCTGCACGTCGACGTGCTCGGCGGTGACCCGCCCGGTCACCCGCTCCACGAACGTGTCGGCCATGACCTGCCCGCGGCTGCGGGTCAGCGGCTCGGAATCGACCTGGACCGCGTCGAACGCCCGGCGCAGCGCCGCATAGCAGGCCACCCCCTGCTCCACCGGCAGGTGCGCCCGCAGATCGACCATCCCGTCCGCGGCCTGCCGCAGGGTGACCCGCCGCCCCGCCCGCGCGGCCAGGCAGCGCTGCCGGAACTTCTCCGGCGCCACCTCCGCGGCGAGCGCGGCGACCAGGCTGCGCAACCGCGCCGGCCCGAGCCGGGCGATGTCGTGCCCGGCCAGCCGCCGATCGACCTCCGCCCGCTGCCCGGCATCGAGATGCGCGGTCCCGCCGGCCACGATCGACACCCGGTACCCGTCGAGCTCCCCCGCCGAGAACAGGCCGCGCACATGCCCCAGACCGTCGTGCAGGTCCCGGGCGGTGCGCATCCGGTTGCGCCCCACCGTCGGCGAGGCCCGGTTGGCCAGCCCGATCTCGGCGCCGATGCTGCGCTCGAGCCGCTCCGGGTCGACCTCGGCGGCACTGTCGGCGGCGCGGCGACGGGCGAAGGCCAGCTCGGTGGCCGCCAGCGCCGCCTCCACACTGTTGCGCACCGCGACCAGCGCGATCATCCGGTCCACCAGCACCGGCGCCGGCGACACCTCGTCGACCACCGCCGCCAGCCGGGTGAACAACTCCCGCACGGCATCCAGATCGGGTGCGGCGGGAGCGTCGATGACCGTGGTCATGCGTCCACCATAGACGAACACATGTTCGAACACCAGGGGATCATGACTGGTCCGGACATCGCACCCCGGCGCGGGCACCGCCCCGGCGGCCGCCCGCGAGCGACGCCACGGCCCGGAAGTCGCGGCGACACATTGTCGTAACACGGGCGCCCTAGCGTCACGCCGATGGGGGACGTGCCGCTGGTAGGTGTCGAGGAGGAGTTCCACGTCGTCGGTCTGGCCGACCGGCGGGCGGCTCCCGAGGTGGACCGGTTGCTGGAGCACCTGGACGGGAAGGAGTTCTTCCCCGAGCTGCAGCGCTCGCTGGTCGAGACGAACTCGCCGGCGACGCCGTCGCTGGACGAGCTGCGCGCGCACGTGCGGCGGCTGCGCGGCCGGCTGCGGGAGGCCGCCGAGCCGCTCGGGCTGGGCGTGGTCGCGGCCGGGACGGTGCCGCTGGTCGATCTGTCCGGCGACGACATCTCCGCGGGCGCCCGCTACGAGCGGATGCAGCACGAGTACCAGATGCTGGTGCGCGAGCAGCACATCTGCGGGGTCCAGGTGCACGTCGACGTCCCCGACCGGGACACCGCCGTGCAGGTGTCCCGCCGGGTCGCCCCGGCACTGCCGACGCTGCTCGCCATCACCGCCAGCTCGCCGTACTGGCGCGGGCACGACACCGGCTACGCCAGCTACCGCAGCATGATCTGGCAGCGCTGGCCCACCGCCGGCCCGCCCGGCAACGTCACGACCGCCGCCGAGTACGACGCCATGATCGCCGAGCTGATCGCGTCCGGGACGATCAGCGACGCCGGGATGCTGTACTTCGACGTCCGGCCCAGCGCGCACCTGCCGACCGTCGAGCTGCGGCTCTGCGACGCCTGCCCCGAGGTCGACGACGTCGTGCTGGTCGCCGGGCTCTTCCGGGCGCTGGTCGGGCGGGCCCGGGCGGACACCGAGGCGGGCAGGCCGCTGCCCCCGGTCCGGCACGAGCTGCTGCGCGCCGCGGCCTGGCGGGCCGCCCGCTCCGGGCTGGAGGGCGACCTGGTCGACGTCTCCGGGCCGGTGCTCGCCTCACCCGCGGTGCAGCTGCGCGCACTGGTCGCCGACCTGGAGCCGTGGCTGGCCGAGACCGGTGACACCGAGCAGGTCACCGAGCTCGCCGAGGCCGTGCTGGCCCGCGGCTCCGGGGCCGCGATCCAGCGGCGCGCGTTCGGGCGGCGCGGCTCGCTGGTCGACGTCGTCGACGACCTGGTGGCCCGCACCCAGGGCGAGGAGCCGCGGACCACGCCGCCGCTGACCGTGCCGGTCGCGCCCGAGCTGCTGGAGGGCTACCGGCCGCCGCGCTACGACGAGGCGGTCGACGACGAGGGCAAGCTCCGGCCCGCCTACGGCTGGCTGTTCCGGGCGCTGGAACGGCTCGGCCCGCGCGGGCTGACCGCCGCCGAGTCGGCGCTGCGCACCGAGCAGCGGGCCCGCGGCGTCACCTTCCCGGTGCCGGGCGTCGATCCCGGTGAGGACGGCGAGCGGCTGTTCCCGCTCGACCTGGTGCCGCGGATCATCGGCCCGGACTCCTGGGAGCACCTGTCCACCGGGCTGGCCCAGCGGGTCCGGGCCCTCGAACTGTTCCTGCGCGACGTCTACGGCCGCCGCGAGATCGTCCGCGACCGGATCGTCCCGGCCGCCGTCGTCGACAACGCGCCGGGCCGCACCCGCTCGGGGACCCTCGTCACGCCGGACGCGGTCCGGATCGCGGTCGCCGGGATCGACCTGGTCCGCGACGCCGACGACGGCTGGGTGGTGCTGGAGGACAACCTGCGGGTGCCGTCCGGGATCGGGTTCTCGCTGATGGGCCGCCGGCTGATCCGCAGCGTGCTGCCCGATCTGGAGTCGCCGTCGGAGGTGCTGGGCCTCGACGACGTCCCGGCCCGGCTGCGCGCCGTGCTGGCCGACGGCGATCCCACCGGCCCGGACGGCGAGGCCGCCCTGCTCACCGCGGGCGAGAGCGACTCGGCCTTCTTCGAGCACCGGCTGCTGGCCGAGGCGATGGAGATCCCGCTGGTCACCCCGGGCCGGCTGCAGATCACCGACGGCGCGGTGTTCATGGTCGGCGGCGGGCGCCGGCGGCGTCTCACCACGCTCTACCGTCGGATCGACGAGAAGGACCTGGCGCTGGCCAGGGGCGCCGACCACCGCCCGATCGGGCGGGCCCTGCTGGCCGCGATGGCCCGCGGCCGGGTCGCGCTGCGCAACGCGCCGGGCAACGGCGTCGCCGACGACAAGCTCGTCTACGCCTACGTCCCCGAGATGATCCGCTACTACCTGGGCGAGGAGCCGGTGCTGGCCTCGGTGCCGACCTGGGCCTGCGTCGATCCGGCCGCCCGCGAGCAGGTGCTGGACCGGCTCGGCGAGCTCGTCCTCAAGCCGGTCGACGGCTACGGCGGGGCCGGCATCGTGATCGGCCCGCACGCCGACGCCGGCGAACTGGAGCGGGCCGCCGCCGCGATCCGGGAGCGGCCGGCCGGCTGGGTCGCGCAGGAGATGGTGCGGATCTCCACGCACCCGACCTTCACCGACGGCACGCTCCAGCCGCAGGCCGTCGACCTGCGGGTGTTCGCGGTCCAGTCGGCCGGGCACGGCCCGCAGCCCGAGGTCGACGTGCTGCCCGCGGCGCTGTCCCGGGTCGCACCGCCCGGCGGGATGATCGTCAACTCGTCCCGCGGGGGCGGCGCGAAGGACACCTGGATCATGGCCTGAGCAGCAGGTCCGGGTCGTCGAGGACGCGATCGGTGACGGCCCGGGCGGTGCCCAGCGCGGCCGCCGGGCGGCCGTGCGCGGACACCAGGACCTCGACGCCGGCCGACGGGCGGCGGCGCAGGATCTCGGCGCGGACCACCGGCGCCAGCCGGTCGCCGAGCGCGGTGTAGCTGCCGCCGAGCACGACCGCGGGCAGGTCGACGACGTTGAGCACCGAGGCGAGCGCCGCCCCGAGCGCGGTCCCGGCCCGCTGCACCGCGGCCAGCGCGGCCGGCTCGCCCGCCCGGACGGCGGCGCGCAGCCCCGGCAGCCCGTCGGCCCCGGCGTCGGCCAGCAGCGCGGGCAGCCCGGCGTACCGCTCGACGCAGCCGGTGCCGCCGCAGCCGCACGGGCGCCCGTCCCGCTCGACGACGACGTGCCCGATCTCGCCGGCGAGCCCGGCCGCCCCGGCCAGCACCCGCCCGCCGACCACGATCCCGCCGCCGATGCCGATCCCGGCCGAGACGTAGACGAAGTCGGACGCGACGCCCAGGTGCGCGAGCGCGCCCAGGGTCGCCTCGTTCCCGACCACCACCGGCCGCCCGGCGACCCGGCCGAACAGCTCACCGGGCCGGGCCCCGGCCAGCAGCGGCAGGTTGGGCGCCCGCAGCATCTCGGCGTCCGGCCCGGTACCGCGGACCGGCGCGGGCACCGCCACCCCGGCGCCGACGACCGGGCGGCCCGCCAGCGCGGACAGCGCCCGCGCGTCCCGGGCGGCCCGGCCGAACACCTCGGCGGCGTCCATTGTCCGATGGTCGCGGCGGCGCTGCAGCCGGCGGACGACGCCGCCGTCCAGCCCCACCACGCACGCCACCAGCCCGTCCACCTCGACCGACACCCCGACCGCGACCGGGCCGTCCGGGGCGAACCGCAGCGGCCGCCCCGGCCGGCCGATCCCGCCGCGGCTCGGCGGCCCCTCGGCCAGCACACCGGCGGCGACCAGCGGATCGAGCAGGCTCGCCACGGTCCCCCTGGTCAGCCCGGTGGTGCCGGCCAGCGCGGCCCGCGACGACGGCTCCCGGCGCAGCTCCCCCAGCAGCAGGCCCAGGTTGTGCCTGCGGAGCTCCGCGCTGCGTACCGGCGCTGACGCGGAGGGGGGAGGCACCCGGTCATCGTGCCCCGGTGAGGTGTTCCAGTGCGAGCTGGTGCAGCCGGACGAAGCCGTACCCCCGCCGGCCGGCGGGCTCCGGATCGAAGCCGGCCCCCGCCGAGGGATCGGCGAGCAGCTTCGCCGCCGTCTCGCCGGGCGCCAGCGTCGGCTCGGACAGCTCCGGGACGCCCGCCTCGGCCAGCGCCGCGACGACCTCCGGATCGGCCCGGAACGCCGCCGCCCGCTCGCGCAGCAGCAGGTAGGTCCGCATGTTCGCCTCGGCGGAGGCCCACACGCCGGCCAGGTCCTCGGTGCGGGAGGGCTTGTAGTCGAAGTGCCGCGGGCCGTCGTAGCCCGCCGACTCCAGCAGGTCGACCAGTGCGAACGCGTTGAGCAGGTCGCCGTGCCCGAACACCAGGTCCTGGTCGTACTTGATCCCGCGCTGGCCGTTCAGGTCGATGTGGAACAGCTTGCCGGCCCACAGCGCCTGGGCCACCCCGTGCGCCATGTTCAGCCCGGCCATCTGCTCGTGCCCGACCTCCGGGTTCACCCCGACCAGCTCGGGATGCGCGAGCCGCTCGACGAAGGCCAGCGCGTGCCCGACGGTCGGCAGCAGGATGTCGCCGCGCGGCTCGTTGGGCTTCGGCTCGATCGCGAACCGGATGTCGTGTCCGCGCTCCAGGACGTGCGCGCAGAGCAGGTCCATCGCCTCCCGGTAGCGGTCGAGCGCGGCCCGCACGTCCTTCGCCGAGTCGTACTCCGAGCCCTCCCGGCCGCCCCACAGCACGAACGTGCGCGCGCCCAGCTCGGCGGCGAGCTCGACGTTGTGCAGCACCTTGCGCAGCGCGAACCGGCGCACCGAGCGGTCGTTGGAGGTGAACCCGCCGTCCTTGAACACGGGATGCGAGAACAGGTTGGTGGTGATCATCGGGACGGTCATCCCGGTCGCGTCGCAGGCCTCCCGGAGCCGGGCGACCTGCTTGTCGCGGGTGCCGGCGTCGGCGCCGAAGCCGAACAGGTCGTCGTCGTGGAAGGTCAGGCCCCAGGCGCCGAGCCCGGCGAGCCGCTCGACGGCCTCGACCACGTCCACGGCCGGGCGGGTCGGGTCGCCGAACGGGTCGGCCGCGCGCCAGCCGACGGTCCACAGCCCGAACGAGAAGCGGTCGGCCGGGGTGGGGGCGGGCACGGTCATGCGGCATCTCCTGTGTCGGGGGTGGTGCGGTCGAGGGTGAGGGTGTTGGTGCGGACGACGCCGGCGTAGAACCGGGCGCTGTCCTTGGGGGTGCGCACCTGGGTGACGTAGTCGACGTGCACGACGCCGAACCGTTTCGCGTATCCCCAGGCCCATTCGAAGTTGTCCAGCAGCGACCAGACGTAGTAGCCGCGCACCGGGGCGCCCTCGGCGATCACGTCGGCCAGCGCGGCGAGGTGTCCGCGCAGGTAGTCGACCCGGTCGGGATCGGAGACGATGCCGTCGGAACCGGGTTCGTCGGGGAAGGCGGCACCGTTCTCGGTCACCACCATCTCCAGCCCGGGGAACTCGCGGGCGATCCGCCGGACCACCTCGGCCAGCCCGCGGGCGTCGATCCCCCAGCCCATGTCGGTGAGCGGGCCGACCGGTCGCGGGAACTCGACGTCGTCGCAGGCGATCCAGGGCGTTCCGGTGCCGTCACCGTGCCCGTCGGCGGTCTCCCGGGGACGCTCGCGGGTCCAGTGCCGGACGTGGGTGGGGGTGTAGTAGTTCACCCCGAGCACGTCCGGCGGGGCCAGCGCGAGCTCCTCGTCGCCGGAGCGGACGAACGACCAGTCGGTGATGCCCGCGGTGTCGGCGACCACGTCGGCCGGGTAGCCGCCGGTCAGCATCGGTTGCAGGAACAGCCGGTTCTGCAGGCCGTCGACCCGGCGGGCGGCGTCCAGATCGGCGGCCGAATCCGTCTCCGGCACCACCCAGGCCAGGTTCAGGCTGACCGCGATCCGGGCGGACGGCACCCGCTTCCGGATCGCCCGCGCGGCCAGCCCGTGCGCCAGGTTGAGATGGTGCACCGCGGCCAGCGCCGCCGCCGGATCGGTCCGGCCCGGGGCGTGCACCCCGGCGGCGTACCCGAGGAACGCGCTGCACCACGGCTCGTTCAGGGTGGTGAACACCCCGACCCGGTCGCCCAGCTCGGCCGCGACGACGGCGGCGTACTCGGCGAACCGGTAGGAGGTCGCGCGCGAGGTCCAGCCGCCGGCGTCCTCGAGGGCCTGCGGCAGGTCCCAGTGGTAGAGCGTGACCACCGGCGTGATCTCCGCGGCGAGCAGCGCGTCGACCAGCCGCGAGTAGAACGCCAGCCCGGCCGTGTTCACCGGGCCCAGCCGCTCGGCGTCGACCTGCGGGGTGATCCGGTTCCAGCTGATCGAGAACCGGTAGGAGTGCAGGCCGAGCTCGCGCATCAGCCCGACGTCGGCGTCCACCCGGTGGTAGTGGTCGGCGGCGATGTCGCCGGTGTCCCCGCCCGCCGTGCGGCCGGGGGTGTGCGCGTAGGTGTCCCAGATCGACGGCGTGCGGCCGTCCTCGTCGACCGCGCCCTCGATCTGGTAGGCGGCGGTGGCGGCGCCCCAGTCGAAGCCGGGCGGGAAGCTGCGGGCCGCGCTCATGCGAGCCGCATCCCGGTCGTCGGGTCGAAGGCGTGTACCGCCCCCGGATCGCGCAGCGTCACCCGTATCTCCTGGCCGACCGGCGGGGCCTCGCCGCCGGCGGTGCGCACCACGAACCGGCGGGCCCCGGTGTCGGCTCCGGTGTCGGTGCCGACCCGGCCGTGCAGGTAGGTGTCCGAGCCCAGCTCCTCGGCCAGCTCGACGGTGAGGTCGACGGCCTTCTCGTCGTCGGCGGCGACCCGCATCCCCTCCGGGCGCACCCCGACGGTGATCTCGGAGAGCCCGTCCCGGTGCGCCCGGTCGAGCACCTCGCGCGGCAGCGGCACGGTGAGCCCGGCCAGGTCGGCGCCGTCGGGCACCAGCGGTGCGGTGCGCAGGTTCATCGCGGGCGAGCCGATGAAGCCGGCGACGAAGGCGGTGGCCGGGCGGTCGTAGAGCTCGCGCGGGGTGGCGCACTGTTCGAGCAGCCCGTCGCGCAGCACGGCGACCCGGTGCCCCATCGTCATCGCCTCGACCTGGTCGTGGGTGACGTAGACGGTGGTGGCGCCGAGCCGCTGCTGCAGCGCGGCGACCCCGGCGCGGGTCTCCACCCGCAGCTTGGCGTCCAGGTTGGACAGCGGCTCGTCCATCAGGAACACGGCGGGCTCGCGGACGATGGCGCGGCCCATGGCGACCCGCTGGCGCTGCCCGCCGGACAGCGCCTTGGGCTTGCGGTCCAGGTAGGGCACCAGATCGAGCAGCGCGGCGGCCTCGCGCACCCGCCGGGTGATCTCGTCGCGGCCGACCCGCTGCAGCTTGAGCGCGAAGCCCATGTTGTCGGCGACGGTCATGTGCGGGTAGAGCGCGTAGTTCTGGAAGACCATCGCGATGTCGCGGTCCTTGGGTTCGAGCGCGCTGACCTCGCGGCCGCCGATCTCGATCCCGCCCTCGTCGACCTCCTCCAGGCCGGCGAGCATCCGCAGGGCGGTGGACTTGCCGGACCCGGACGGCCCGACGAGCACCAGGAACTCGCCGTCGGCGATCTCCAGGTCGAGCTTGTCGACGGCGCGTACCGGCGGTGGGCCGGGATAGATGCGGGACGCGGCCCGGTAGGCGACCTCGGCCATTGTTCTCGGTCCTCTCGTCGCGGGCCGGCTGCGGTGCCGGCGGGAGATGTCTAGCCGGGCCGTGGCCCACGCCACTAGCATTTGTTCATCGCCCGTACGAACTCACCGCGGAGGCCGTCATCGTCGCGAGCGGCCGGATCGCCTCGGGTGACCTGCGCAGACACCATCTGGCGCTGGTGCTGGGCACGATCGTGCGGAACGCGCCGATCACCCGCGCCACGGTCGCCGCGCAGACCGGGCTGACCCGCTCGACGGTGTCCGGGCTGACCGCCGACCTGCTCGACGGCGGCCTGGTGCGCGACATAGGGGCCGGGCCGGGGACCGCCACCGGACGCCCGGGCCAGCGGCTGGTGCCCGACCCGGCCGGGCCGGTCGGGATCGGCCTGCAGATCGAGACCGACGGCGTCGGCGGCTGCCTGGTGGACCTGTCCGGGCACGCCGGGGCCCGGCGGTGGCGCCGGGCGGACCTGGACGGGGCCGGTCCGGCGGCGGTCGCCGCCGTCGCGGGCCCGGTGCTGGGCGAGCTGCTGCTCGCCGCGGCGGCCGGGGACCGCCCGGCGGCCGGGATCGTCGCCGGGCTGCCGGGCGAGCCGGACGACCGGCTCGCGGCGCTGCTCGCCGCCGAGGCGGACGCGGTGGGGGCCGGCGGGATCGGCCTGTCGGTCCGGTGCGGGGTGACGCTGGCCGCCGGTGCGGAGCCTGCCGTCCCCGGGCTGTCGGTGTTCGTCGGCGGGCGGTCGGAGACCGGCGTGGTGCTGCTGCACGACGGCCGGACCGGCGACGGCGACGCGGCCACCCGGTTCGGCCATCTCCCGGTCCGCGGCGGCCGGGCCCGGTGCCACTGCGGGCGGCGGGGCTGCGTGACCGCCGAGACCCGCCCGGCCGGGGTGGGCAGCGGCTCCGGGACGGCCGGCGGCTCCGGGACGCGCGGCGGCTCCGGGCCGGGCGCAGGCTCCGGGCCGGGCGCAGGCTCCGGGCCGGGCGCAGGCTCCGGGCCGGGCGCAGGCTCCGGGCCGGGCGCAGGCTCCGGGACGGCCGGCGGCTCCGGGACCCGCGGCGGCCCCGGGCCGGGCGCAGGCTCCGGGGCAGGCAGCGGCCCCGGGGCAGAGGCAGGTACAGGTGCAGGGGCGGCCGGCGCTCCGGAGCTGCGCCGGGCCGGGCGGGCGCTGGGCCGGGCGCTGGCCGGGTTCGCCGCCCCGCTGGACCCAGCGCGGGTGGTGCTGGGCGGGCGGTTCGGCACCGCCGACGACGCGTTCGTCGCGGCGGTGGCGGCCGAGCTCGCCCGGCACGGGATCGACCCGGACCGGCTGCGGCGCGGCACACTCGGCCCGGACGCGGTGATGCGCGGCGCCGGTGCCGCGGCGGTCGCCGCGCTGGTCGCGGACCCGGGCCGGTGGCTCGCCGACTGAGCGACCGGCCGCGCCCCGGCCGGTCGGCCCGGCCGGACAGGTCGAGCCGGTCGGGCGGGCCGGCCCGGCCGTGCGACTCGGTCCGGCCGGACAGGTCGAGCCGGCCGGACGGGTCGCGCAGCTCAGGCGGGCCGGGCCGGTGGCGCCGCCGTGCTCGTCCGCACCACCAGGTCGGTGGCGAGCTCCAGGCGCGGGGCGGTCCCGTCCGGGTCGGTCCGCGGCTCCTGCACGGCCAGCCGGACCGCCTCGGCGGCCATCCGGGCCAGCGGCTGGCGGACCGTGGTCAGGGTCGGGCGCAGGTACTCGCAGAGCGCGATGTCGTCGAACCCGGCGACGCTCAGGTCCTCCGGGATCCGCAGGCCGCGCTGCGCCGCCTCCTGGTAGACGCCGACCGCCTGCATGTCCGATCCGGCGAAGATCGCGGTCGGCGGGTCGGCCAGATCGAGCAGGTCGACCGCGCCGCGGCGCCCGCCGCCGACCAGGAAGTCGCCGTAGCGGATCAGGTCCTCGTCGACGGCGATGTCGGCCCGGCGCAGCGCCGCCCGGTAGCCGTCCACCCGCTGCTGGCTGCTGGAGAGCCGGGTCGGGCCGGAGACGATCCCGATCCGCCGGTGCCCGAGCGAGAGCAGGTGCTCGACGGCGCTGAGCCCGCCAGCCCAGTTGGTCGCGCCGACCGTCGCGAACGACGGGTCGTCCCCGCCGACCGGGTCCAGCAGCACCACCGGCACGTCCAGCGCCACCAGGGTGGCCGCGGTGTCCGGGTCCTGGTCGCCGACGACCACGACGACGCCGTCGGTGCCCCGCCCGGCCAGCCGGTCCAGCCAGGCCCGCGAGCCCGGCTCGTCGTTCTCGGAGGTGTTGAGCACGATCTGGCGGTCGGTGCGCCGGGCCTCGGTCTCGGCCCCGCGCAGCACCTCCATCGCCCAGAACGAGTCCAGCCG
This sequence comes from Pseudonocardia kongjuensis, assembly GCF_039526905.1. NCBI lineage: Bacteria > Bacillati > Actinomycetota > Actinomycetes > Pseudonocardiales > Pseudonocardiaceae > Pseudonocardia > Pseudonocardia kongjuensis. The sequence continues at coordinate 196,151 of NZ_BAAAJK010000005.1, forward strand.
GTCCAGCACCACGTCGACCAGCCCGGTCCGGCGCCGGGGCGCCGAGGCGCCGCGCCTGCGGTAGCCGCTCTCGGCCACCACCTGCTGCACCCGTTCCCGGGTCGCGACGGCGACGTCGGCCCGCCCGTTGAGGACCTTGGAGACGGTCGGCACCGAGACGCCTGCCTGCTCGGCGATCTCGGCGATCGTCACACGGCTGCGATTCACAGCGCGACGGTATCGAAACTTTCAGTGGAAGTCCCGGGTGAAACGCGGCACTTCCCCTCCTTGACGGCGGGTTCTGTGGGGCCTAACTTGCGTCCAGCGCCTTCGCAAGTCTCGGAAACTTTCGATCGGCCCCGCTCGAAGGAGAGCTCATGTCGACCTCGTCACGCGTACGCAGGACACTCGTCGCTGCCGCACTCGCCACCGGACTCGCGGTCACCGCGGCCTGTGGCACCGCAGGCCCGCAGGACGCCGGAGGAGGTGAGGAGCTCCGCCTCTGGACACTGCAGAACGAGGGCATCAACACCGTCCAGCAGGCGGCCGTGGACAGCTTCAACGCCGCCGGTGGCCCGCAGATCGAGCTGACCACCTACCTGAACGACCCCTACAAGTCCGCGCTGCAGACCGCGATCGGGACGCCGAACGGCCCCGACATCTTCTACAACTGGGGCGGCGGGAACCTGAAGGGCTACGTCGACGCGGGCCAGGTCGCCGACCTCACCCCGGCGCTCGACGCGAACCCGGAGGTCAAGGAGTCGTTCATCCCGCAGGTCCTGGAGACCGGCACGATCGACGGCCAGGTCACCGGCATCCCGATGCAGGGCGTCCAGCCGCTGTCGTTCTTCTACAACAAGGACGCGTTCGCCGAGGCCGGCATCGCCGAGTTCCCGACCACCTGGACCGGCTTCCTGGAGGCCGTCGACCAGCTCAAGGCCGCCGGCATCCAGCCGATCGCGCTCGCCGGCGCGCAGACCTGGACCTCGATGATGTACCCGGAGTACTTCCTCGACCGGATCGGCGGCCCGGAGAAGTTCCAGGCCATCGCCGACGGCGAGCCCGGCGCCTGGCGCGATCCGGCCGTCATCGAGTCCATGCGGATGGTGCAGGACCTGGTCGACCGGGAGGCGTTCGGCACCAACTTCACCGCCGTCGACTACGACAACCAGGCGTCCCAGGCGCTGCTCACCAGCGGCCGGGCCGGCATGGAGCTGATGGGCTCCTGGCAGGTCACCAGCCTGAACGACAACTTCCCGGACTTCCTGGAGCAGGACAAGCTGGGCTGGGCGCCGTTCCCGGAGATCGAGGGCGGCGCGGGCGACCCGCGCAACGTGATCGGCAACCCGTCGAACTACTACTCGGTCAGCGCCGGCTCGGCGAACGTCGAGGCCGCCACCGAGTTCCTGATGAACGAGATGACCAGCCCCGAGTACGTCCAGGGCATGCTGGAGAAGGGCCAGGTCCCCGGCCTCACCGGGATCGAGGACCAGGTGGCCGCCACCGGGCCGTTCGCCGACTTCAACACCTACACCTACGAGCAGACCAAGGCGGCGCCGACCTTCGTGCAGTCCTGGGACCAGGCACTGCCCGCCGCCGAGGCGCAGACCATGCTGACCAACCTGTCGAAGGTGTTCACCAAGGAGTTCACCCCGGAGCAGTTCGCCGACGCGATGGACACGGCGAGCCGGTGAGCAGTTCCACCGCGGTACGGGCGGGGCGGCCCGGATTCGTCTGGGTCGCCCCCGCTCTGACCTTCTTCGGGCTGTTCGCGCTGCTGCCCATGGTCGTGGTGGTGTACCTCAGCTTCACCGCCTACGACGGCCTGAACCCACCGCAGTGGGTCGGCCTGCAGAACTGGACCCGGATCGGGACCGATCCGCTGTTCGTCGAGACGCTGCGGCTGTCGTTCGTGCTGACGGCCGCGTCCTGGGTGCTGCAGACCGCGGTGGCGCTGCCGCTGGGCGTCTGGCTGGCCCGGCGCGGCCGCTCCCGCGCGCTGCTCGCCGCGATCTTCTTCATCCCGCTGCTGATGTCCAGCGCCGCCATCGCCGTGCTGTGGAGCACCCTGCTCGACCCGAACTTCGGGCTCGCCTCGGTGCTCGGCCCGCTCGTCGGGATCGACGACGGCAACATCATCGGCGACAGCCGGTACGCCTTCGCCGCGGTGATCCTGGTGATCGGCTGGCAGTACATGCCGTTCCACACGCTGCTCTACCAGGCCGCCGCCCGGGCGATCCCGGTGCAGCTCTACGAGGCGGCCCGGATCGACGGTGCCGGCCGCTGGCGCACCTTCCGCTCGATCACCGTCCCGCAGCTGCGGGACACGATCATCACCTCCGGGGTGCTGATCGTCGTCGGGTCGATGACCACCTTCGAGGTGGTCCTGATCCTCACCGGCGGCGGGCCCGGCACGTCCACCCGGATCCTGCCGCTGCACATGTACCTCGAGGGGTTCCGGAGCTTCGACATGGGCTACGCGAGCGCGCTGGCGGTGGTGCTCCTGGTGCTCGGGACGGCGCTGTCGCTGTTCATCGCGCGGGTCACCGGCTACCGCACGATGGCGAGCCAGCGGGAGGGGATGTGACCACCGTGTCCACCGCCACCACCCCGACCGCGCCCGCCGGGCCGGGCCGCACCACCGGCACGCCCGATCCGCCGCCCCGCCGCGGACGGCTGCGCCGCGGGTTCAACTGGCTGGGCGGGCTCGGCGCGGGCGTCTGGTTCGTGCTGGTCGCCGTGCCGCTGTACTTCCTGTTCGTCACCAGCCTGCGGTCGTCGTCGGAGTACCTGTCCGACGGTCCGCTCGCGGTGCCGTCCGGCCTGACGTTCGAGAACTACGTCGACGTCCTGACCTCGAACTTCCCGCTGTACTTCCTGAACAACGTGATCGTGGCGACGGCCTGCGTCGCGATCGTGCTCGTGCTGGCGCTGCCCGCGGCGTACGCGATCGTGCGCAGCCGCAACCGGTCGGTCGCCCGGGCGTTCTCGGTGATGCTGCTCGGGCTGGCCGTGCCGGCGCAGGCGGTGATCGTCCCGCTCTACCTGATGGTCACCCAGCTGCGGCTCTACGACACCCTGCTGGCGATCATCCTGCCGACCGCGGCGTTCGCGCTGCCGCTGGCGGTGGTGGTGCTGACCTCCAGCCTGCGCGACATACCGAACGAGCTGTTCGAGGCCGCCGTCCTGGACGGCGCCGGACCGGCCCGCACCCTGGTCTCGCTGGTGCTGCCGCTGGCCCGGCCCGGGCTCGCCACGATCGGCATCTTCACCGCCCTGCAGGCGTGGAACGGCTTCCTGTTCCCGCTCGTCCTGACCCAGGACGTGTCGGTCCGGGTGCTCACCCTGGGCCTGTGGGACTACCAGGGCCAGTACGGCACCAACGTCCCGCTGATCACCGCGGCGGTGCTGCTGTCGCTGCTCCCGCTGCTGGTCGTCTACCTGCTCGGCCGCCGCCAGCTGCTGGCCGGGCTGACCGCGGGCGCCGGCCGCTGATCCGGCCCGCCCCGAACCACGAGAGGACTCCATGAGCACCGAGGTGACCGCCCTGATCGCGCGGATGACGCTCGAGGAGAAGCTGGCCCAGCTCGTCGGGCTGTGGGAGGGGAGGGACCACTCCCCCGGTGAGAGCGAGGAGGACACGGCCGTCGCCCCGATGCAGGACAGCATGCAGGGCGAGCACGCCGCGTTCGGCGAGTACGCCCGGCACGGGCTCGGCCAGCTCACCCGGGTGTTCGGCACGGCCCCGGTGAAGTCCGCCGACGGGCTGGCGCACCTGGCGGAACGGCAGCGGTGGCTGGCGTCGTCGACCCGGCTCGGCATCCCGGCGCTGGTGCACGAGGAGTGCCTGACCGGGCTGGCGGCGTGGGGCGCGACGACGTTCCCGGCGCCGCCGTCGTGGGGTGCGTCGTTCGATCCGGAGCTGGTCCGCGAGACGGCCGCCGCGATCGGCGCGACGATGGCCCGGCTGGGCGTCCACCAGGGGCTCGCGCCGGTGCTCGACGTGGTCCGCGACGTCCGCTGGGGCCGGGTGGAGGAGTGCATCGGCGAGGACCCGTACCTGGTCGGCACGGTGGGCGGCGCCTACGTGCGGGGGCTGCAGTCGGCGGGCGTCGTCGCCACGCTCAAGCACTTCGCCGGGTACTCGAACTCCCGGGCCGGCCGCAACCTGGCCCCGGTGCACGCCGGGCCGCGGGAGCTGGCCGAGGTGCTGCTGCCGCCGTTCGAGACGGCGCTGCTCGACGCGGGCGCCGGATCGGTGATGAACTCCTACGCCGAGATCGACGGCCTGCCGGTCGCCGCCGACGAGCGGCTGCTGACCGGCGTGCTGCGCGAGCGGTGGGGGTTCACCGGGACGGTGGTCGCCGACTACTTCTCGGTGGCGTTCCTGCACACCCTGCACGGCGTCGCGGACGGCCTCGGGTCGGCCGCCGGGCAGGCGCTCACCGCCGGCATCGACGTCGAGCTGCCCACCGGCACCGGCTACCTGGAGCCGCTCGCCGAGCGCGTCCGGTCCGGCGAGGTGCCGGAGGAGGTCGTGGACCGCGCGGTGCGCCGGGTGCTGGAGCAGAAGCAGCGGCTCGGCCTGCTCGAGCCCGGGTTCGCCGACACCCTGCCCACCGGCGAGGTCGATCTCGACCCGCCCGCGCACCGGGCGCTGGCCGCCCGGCTCGCCGAGGAGTCGGTGATCCTGCTCGGCAACGACGGCGTGCTCCCGCTCGCCCCGGACACCGCCCGGATCGCGGTGCTCGGCCCGAACGCCGACGACCCGGCCGCGCTGATGGGCTGCTACAGCTTCGCCAACCACGTGCTGCCGCACCATCCGGGCGTCGAGCTGGGCATCGAGGTGCCGACCGTGCTGGACGCGCTGCGCGCCGAGCTGCCGGGTGCGCGGATCACCCACGCCCGCGGCTGCGACGTCGACACCGACGACGTCTCCGGGTTCGCCGGCGCGGTGGCGGCGGCGCGGGACGCCGACGTCGCCGTCGTCGTGGTCGGCGACCGGGCCGGACTGTTCGGCCGCGGCACCTCCGGCGAGGGCTGCGACACCGACACCCTGGAGCTGCCCGGCGTGCAGCGCCGGTTCGTCGAGGAGGTGCTCGGCACCGGCACCCCGGTGGTGCTGGTGCTGCTCGTCGGACGGCCCTACGTGCTGGACCGCGAGCTGGACCGCTGCGCCGCGGTGGTGCAGGCGTTCTTCCCCGGCCAGGAGGGCGCCGGCGCACTCGCCGGGGTGCTGTCCGGCCGGGTCAACCCGTCCGGCCGGCTGCCGGTGAGCCTGCCCCGCTCGGCCGGCGCCCAGCCCTACAGCTACCTGCATCCGCGGCTCGGCGCGGCCAGTTCGGTGACCGCGGTGGACACCGCCCCGGTCCGGCCGTTCGGCTTCGGCCTGAGCTACACCACGTTCACCCACTCCGACCTGCGGGTCCCCGACGACGGCGTGCCCACCGGCGGCGCCTTCACCGTCAGCTGCCGGGTCCGCAACGACGGGGACCGGGCCGGCGCCGACGTCGTGCAGCTCTACGGCACCGACGTGGTCGCCTCGGTCACCCGCCCGGTCGTCGTGCTGCTCGGCTACGCCCGGGTCGAGCTGGCGCCCGGCGCGAGCGCCGAGGTGCGCTTCGACGTCCCCACCCACCGGATCGGGCTGTACGACCGGGACCTGCGGCACGTCGTCGAACCGGGCACCGTCGAGCTGTTCGTCGGCACCTCCTGCGCCGATCCGGTGCTGCGGTCCGCGGTGGAGCTCACCGGGCCGGTGCACGAGATCGGGCCGGCCGATCGGCGGCTCGTCGAGGTCGAGGTGCTCCCCCGGTAGCCCGGCGACGTTCACACCCCGGAAACGTCCGGGGTCTTGCGGCCGTCGCAGGACGGACGTGAGGTTGACCGATGTACCCCCTCCGACACCGACACCGACACCGACGCCGTCGGCGCAGCTGCGCCGGCGGCGTCCGTGCTGTGCGTCCCGGCGTCCGTGCCGGGAACGGCCGGGAGGTACTTTCCGTTGCCGGCCGTCCGGGCCCGGTGGCTTCCCGGACCGGACCCGGAGCGCGATGATCTCTGCGTGATCTCCCGCGGGGGCCCGGTCGCGCCCGGCGGGCCGCCGCGGGAAGGACGTACCGGATCAGGGGCAGAACGGAGGTCGGATCGGTGGAGGTCGCACGGACGGCACCCGCGGTGCCTGCCGCCCCGGCTGTGCCCACCGCCTCCGCGGCGGTCGGCCACCACTCGCCGGTCGTCTCCCCGGACGGCACCCGGCTGGCCTGGATCTCCGACCGGACCGGGCGGCCGCGGCTGCACGTCGCGGCGATGCCGGCGCACGGCCCGATCGACCCGGACGCCGCGACCGTGCTCGACGCCACCGGCGTCGGCGGCCCGCATCCGGACGTCACGTCGTTCGCCTGGTCGCCGGACGGCGGCCGGATCGCCGTCCAGATCGCACCGTCCGGTGGTGACCGCACCCGGGTCGCGCTGCTCGACCCGGACGGCGGCCCGCCGACCGAGATCGCCCCGGCCGCGACCGCCGTGGTGCTCGGCGCCTGGGAGCCGACCGGCCGGCGGCTCGGCGTCACCGTGCTCACCGACGCGGGCGATCCGGACTCCGACCGCTACGGCGACGGCACCGCCTGCCTGGTCGACGTGCGCGACGGCTCGTCGGTGGTGCTCGGGACCGGGCAGGCGGCCGTCGTGCAGGCCGTCTCCGCCGACGGCAGGCGGGTGGTGCTGCGCACCGGCCGGCGCGGCGAGCGCGGCCTGGAGCTGGTGGACCTGCGCACCGGTTGCCGGACCCAGATCGTCGGCGGCCCCGGCGGGGCGCTGAACGCGACCGCCCGGTTCGGCGCCGCGCCCGGCACGCTGTGGGTGCACACCGACGCCGACCGGGAGCACTCGGCGCTGCTCGCCGTCGCGCTCGGCCACGCGGGCGACGAGCTGATCGCCCCGGCCCGGCCGGTCGCCGTCCGGCCCGGCGCCGATCTGGACGTGGTCGCGCTCGACCCGGGCGGCGCGCGGGCGGCGCTGGTGTGGAACACCGGCGGCCGCAGCGAGATCGAGATCGCCGACCTGCGCGGCGGCCGGCCGCAGCGGGTGCTGGTGCCCTGCGACGTCGTGACGAACGTGAGCTTCGCCCGCGACGACACCTCGCTGCTCGTCGCCGGGCACGCGCCGGGGATCCCGCCGCACGTCGTCCGGGTCCCGGTCCGGGGCGGTGCGGCCACCCCGCTGCTCGGCGGCACGCCGGTCGCGCCGGTCACGCCGCAGCCCGAACGGGTCGTGTTCCCCGCCGAGGACGGGCTGCGGCTGGGCGGCTGGCTGCACCGGCCGTCGTCGCCGAACGGGGCGGGCCTGCTGTGGCTGCACGGCGGCCCGGAGTCCGAGGAACGGCCCGGCTGGGCGCCGCTGCTGCACGAGCTGGTCGCCGCCGGGGTCACCGTGCTGACCCCGAACGTGCGCGGCTCGTCCGGGCGGGGCCGGACGTTCGCCCGGCTCGACGACGGCGCGCTGCGGCCGTCGTCGATCACCGACGTGCGGGCGGCGACCCGGCTGCTCGCCGGGATACCGGACGTCGACCCGGCCCGCATCGTCGTCGCCGGGCGGTCCTACGGCGGGTTCCTGACGCTCGCCGCGCTGGTCCGCTTCCCCGAGCTGTACGCGGGCGGGGTCGACGTCTGCGGGATCGCCGACCTGGCCGAGTTCTACGCCCGCACCGAGCCGTGGATCGCCGGGCCGGCCCGCACCGAGTACGGCGACCCGCGCACCGACGGCGCGCTGCTCGACGAGCTGTCCCCGCTGTACCGGGCGGACCGGATCCGCGCGCCGCTGCTCGTGGTGCACGGCGACAACGACACGAACGTGCCGGTCGGGCAGGCGCTCGCGATCCACGCCGCGCTGTCCGCCCGCGGCGCGCCGGTGGAGCTGCTGCGGATGGCCGACGAGGGGCACGACGTGTTCGACCGGGACACCCGGGCCGCGGCGAACGGCCGGATCGTCCGGTGGGTGACGCAGGTGACCGGGGTCAGGCCTGGCTGAACGACTGCAGGACCTGGTTGCCCTGCTCGTCGGTGCCCACCACGAAGCGGTAGTTCTCCCGGGACTCGGTGCCGTTGGTGCGCAGGAACACCACGGTCGCGGTGACCGTGTTCGGCCCGGCGTTGCGCAGGTTCTCCGCGTAGACGGTGCGCATGCCGCTGTAGAACTCCCGGTAGCTCTCGATCCCCTGCGACTGGGACTGCGCCTCCGGGCTGAGCCGGGCGAACGCGCCGTCGATGTCGTCGGGCAGCATCCGGTAGTACTCCTGCACGAAGGTCACCGGATCGGTCGCCTGGCCGGGGGTCGGCGTCGGCGAGGCGCTGGTGGTGGGCGGCGGCGACGAGGTCGGCGGTGCGCTGGTCGGCGGCGGCGCCTGCGACGTCGGCGCGGCGGCCGGCGGCGGCTGCTCCTGCTGCTGGGTGCTGAGCACCCCGAACGCCACCCCGCCGCCGACGACGAGCAGCGCCGCCACCACGCCGAGGACGATCGGCAGCCGCTTGCGCCGGGCGCCTCCCGCGGCGGCTCCGCGGCGGGCGCCGCTGCCGGGGATCACCTGCGGCGCCGGGACGGCGGGGGCGTCGACCACGGTGCCGCCGGCCTGCTCGGCCGCGACGTCGTCGCCGGAGTCCATCATCGCGGCCGCGCTCGCGGGCGTGGCCAGCCCGGCGATCGACTGCCCGGCCGCGATCCGGGCCAGCGCGTCCCGGGCCTGCGGTGCGCTGGGCCGCTCCGCCGGGTCGTTGGACAGCAGCCGCATCAGCAGCGCGGTCAGCGGCCCGGCCTGGGTGGGCGGCGAGATCGCGCCGGTCGCGACCTTGTGCAGCAGCGCGTAGGCGTTGTCGTCCAGCCCGAACGGCGGCTCCCCCTCGACCGAGGCGTAGAGCGTGGCGCCGAGCGCGAACACGTCCGACGCGGCGGTCGGCTCCTGGCCGCGGGCGACCTCCGGCGCGAGGAACGCCGGGGTGCCGGCGATCACCCCGGTGCGGGTCAGCTGCACGTCGTCGACGGCCCGGGAGACGCCGAAGTCGGTGATCTTCGCCCGGCCGTCCTCGGCGATCAGGACGTTGCCCGGCTTGATGTCGCGGTGCACGACGCCCGCGGTGTGCGCGGCGGCCAGCCCGTCGGCGACCTGGCGGCCGATCGCGGCGGCCTCGCGCGGGCTCATCGGGCCCTTCTCGGCGAGCACCGCGGCCAGCGAGCGGGACGGCAGGTACTCCATGACCAGCCACGGCCGGTCGTCGTGCACCACGACGTCGAACATGCTGATCACGTGCGCGTGCTGCAGCCGGGCACCGATCCGGCCCTCGCGCAGGATCCGCTGGCGGGACTCCTCGAGCTGGTCGGCCGAGGGCAGCGCGGCGGCGAGGAGCTCCTTGACCGCCACCGTCCGGTTCAGGAGCTCGTCGGTCCCACGCCACACGGCACCCATCGCACCGGCACCGATCCGCTCGTCGAGCCGGTAGCGGTTCCCGATCCGGTGGGCCTCGGGGGTGGGCGAGCTCATGGGGTCCAAGGGTAGGGAATCGGACCGGGACGGCGACCACCAGGGCACCCGCCCCGGGCATCCGGTCGGAGGACCCTCGACCCTACGCGTTGACCGGTCGCGGTTCCATGGATCGAGGGCGACACCACCGTGCCCCGGTCAGCGTGGAAGTCCGAGCTTCCGGGCGCAGGCCGGCCACGATCCGTAACCGCCGCGGGCGTCCCGGACCTTCGTCGCGATCTCGATCTGCTGCTCCCGGGTGGCGCCGTCGGCGGTCGGGGCGTGGGCGGCGCCGCCGAACTCGGTCCAGGTCGGCCGGTCGAACTGGAGGCCGCCGTAGTAGCCGTTGCCGGTCGAGATCGACCAGTCGCCGGAGGACTCGCACTGGGCGAGCCGGTCCCAGGTCGGGTCGGAGGCTTCCTGCTCCTGTGGCTGCTGCTGCTCCTGCGGCTCCTGTGGCTTCTGTGGTTCCTGTGGCTCCGGGCTGCCGGGGCGCTCCTGGTCGGCGCTGCCACTCCCGGGGGCCGGCCGGTCGGGCTGCTCGTCACGCTGTTCCCCGGGCGCGGGCTGCTCGTCGCGCTGCTCCCCGGGCGCGGGCTGCTCGTCACGCTGCTCCCCGGGCGCGGGCTGCTCGTCACGCTGCTCCCCGGGCGCGGGTCCCCCGGTGCGGAACTCCCGGGCGTCCGGGTCGCTGCCGGAGGCGGGGGCGTCCCCGGCGCGGTGCGCGTGCCCCTCGGCGTTCCGGCCCTGCGCAGACCCGGGGCCCGCGCTCCCGTCCGCCGGGCCGTCCCCGGTGCTCCGGTCCGCCTCGCCTGCTCCGGCCTCCGCGTCGCGGCGGGTGCCGTCGTGATCGGACCGGCTCCCCGGCGGCGCGTCCGCCGCCGCTGCTCCGTCGCCGCCCCCGCCGGACCCCGGACCGGCCCCCCGCGCCGTCCCGGCGCGGACGGCCTGCCCGACGAACTCGGCGATCGCGTCCACGTCGGGCACCGGGTAGCCCGCGGCGGCGTCGTCGACGACCAGCACCCAGGCGACGCCGCCGCCCTCCGGAACCGGGAACCGGGCCACCCCCGCGCTCTCCAGGGTGTCGAGCTCCATCGTCCGGCCGGTGTCCGGCTCGACCCACCATGCGCGGGCGGCGTCACCCTCGAGCAGGTCCAGGTCGAGCACGACGTCGCTCCCCGCCGGGGTGTGCCCGAGCACGTAGGAGCCGTCCTCCGCGGTCGCGATGTCGACACGGTGATCGACCGACGCCGCCCGGACGGTGAACGCCCCGTCCCGGTACGGGCTCAGCGCCGCCCGGATCCGCTCGTCCGCCGGGACGGGATCGAGCACCGCCCCCACCGCGACCTGCGCGCCGGCCAGCGCGCCCACCACCAGCAACACGGTCCCGAGCACCGACGCCGGCCGGTGCTGCTCCCACCAGGTGTCCACGGCCGGGCACCCTGCCGATCCGCGCCCCCGGCCACGGCCGATCCGGGCATACGGTTCGCGATCGCACCCGCATGATCGTCG